>VBKL01000043.1 GCA_005879805.1 Deltaproteobacteria bacterium
GTCTTCAAGACGTGAGCATGATAGCGCTCGGCGAAGAGCGGCCCGCGCCGTCCCAACGCTTGGTTCACCCCGCGCGCGATCCGCACCTCGAGCCCCTTCATCCCGCGCGCCAGCGAGACGCGGTTCTCCGCCTCCGCGATGAGATGGAGGTGGTTGCTCTGCACCGAGCAGTGAGTGACGCGGAACCCGAAGCGATCCTTTCCTTCCTGGAACGCGTCTTCAATCCGCCGGAACGCCTGGACGCGCCGGAGATTCGCGACATCCTTCGCGACACGGAGCGTGACGTGCACCGGATGGTGCGGCGAGAGCGACGGCCTGCGGTCATGAGAGACCCGGCCACCAGGCTTGCGCGGCCGACCAGCGCCTTTCCGCGGACCGCCACGGCCCCGGTACTTCAGATCGATCGCGAGTTGTCGGGGTACACGCTTCATTGATTTCGGCAGACATTATCAGAGGGAGTTCTGCTTGTCAACTGCGCACCTGGTTGGTCAAAGAAGCGTCGTTGCATCGGTGACCAGGTGACGGTGTGTTCCAGATAGATGCGTGACACGGAGCTTTCCCAGGGCGCCCGGACGGCGACGGGATGCTTTTCGCTTTGCCCGTCGCTGGCCGGGCGCAAAGCGTGAGCACGTCGTGGCCGCCGGAGAGTTGGGCGATAGCCGGGCTCCGAATGGGAGCTGGCAAGGTGGCCACCCGGTCTCCCTTGTGGCACGGTCCCCGGGTGCCAGGAGACTATCGACGCCTGCTTCACGCGGTGCGGCCGCACACGGGCCTGCTTGGCCTCGCCGTCGCGTCGATGCTGGTGCTTGCCGCCGCCACCGGCGCCTTCTCCTGGCTCATCGGACCGCTCTTCCAGTACGTCTTCCAGGGAGGGGAGCTGAAGGGCCACGGCCTCCTCCCGTTCCTCTCCACCATGGACCGGCGCACGCTGGAAGGCGCGCTCCCCATCGCCATCCTCCTCATCGCGCTCGTGCGCGGAGTCGCCTACTTCGGCCAGTTCTATTGCATGGGAATGCTCGGGCAGCGGGTCGTCGCCGACCTGCGCAGCGAGCTGCAGGCGAAGCTCCTTTCGCTACCGCCCTCCTTTTTCGCGCGGGCCTCCTCGGGCGATCTGCTCGCGCGCTTCGCCTCCGACGTGGCGGCCGTCGAGTTCGCCGTCACCTACGGTCTCGCGTCCTACCTGCGGGACGGCTTGCAAGTGATCGTGCTGCTCGGCGTCTGCGTCGCGCTCGACTGGCGCCTCGCCTTCTTCGCCTTCGTCGCGGTACCCGTCACCGTCTATCCCATCGTGCGCTTCGCGAAACGCCTCAAGCGCATCGCCACCCGCGGACAGGAACAGATCGGCTCCTTGCTCTCGCTGCTCCACGAGGCGCTCCAGGGCGTCCGCATCGTGCAGGCCTTCGGGATGGAGCGCTACGAAGAGGAGAAGTTCAGCGCCGAGCAGCGCCGCTATCTCGGCACCATGCGCCGCAGCTTCTTCGTACGGGCCATCTTCACTCCTACCATCGAGCTGATGGCGGCGGTCGGCATCGCCGCGACCATCGTGATCGCGGCCCGCGCCGTGGAGCACGGCGAGCTGCGTCCCGAACGCGTCATCTCCTTCCTCGCCACCATCGTGTTGCTCTACCAGCCGCTCAAGAACCTGGGCGGGACGGGCCAGGGCGTAATGCCGGGGCTCGCCGGCGCACGCCGCCTGTACGAGGTGCTGGACCTGCCCGAGGAGCCGGTCGAGGCGCCCGCCGCCATCGAGCTGCCGCGCTTGCGCAGCGAAGTGCGTTTCGAGGGCGTCTCGTTCCGCTATCCGGCGCGCGCGGGCGCGAGCGAGGCGGCCGGGGTGAGCGGCGTTCCCCTCGTCCTTCGCGACGTAGACCTCACGCTTCGCCGCGGCGAAGTGGTCGCGCTGGTCGGACCGAGCGGGTCGGGAAAGACCACCCTGCTACAGCTCGTCCCGCGCTTCGCAGATCCCGCCTCCGGGCGCGTGCTCGTCGACGACCGCGACGTCCGCGAGGCATCGCTGAAGTCTTTGCGGGCGCAGATCTCGCTCGTCGCCCAGGAGACCTTCCTCTTCAACGACACCGTGCGGGCGAACATCGCCTACGGCCGGCCCGACGTGCCGCTCTCGCGCATCGAGGAGGCGGCCCGGGCCGCGCGCGCGGACGGGTTCATCCGCGCCCTGCCCCGCGGCTACGACGCCCTCGTCGGAGAGCGCGGAGCGACGCTTTCAGGTGGGCAGCGGCAGCGCATCGCCATCGCGCGCGCGCTCCTCAAGGACGCGCCGATCCTGCTCCTCGACGAAGCCACCAGCTCCCTCGACACGGAAAGCGAACGCGAAGTGCAGCGTGCGCTCGACCGGCTGATGGAGGACCGGACGTGTCTCGTCATCGCGCACCGGCTCTCCACCATCCAGAACGCCGACCGGATCGCGGTGCTCGTGCAGGGACGCATCGTCGAGCTCGGCACCCACGAAGAGCTCCTGCGCCTGCGCGGCGAGTACGCCCGCCTGCACGCCCTGCAGTTCGCGCCGCTCGCTGATCAGAGCCGCGCGGGGTGAGGGCGGCACTTGCGATCCGCCGCGGGATCGCTGTAACCCTTGGGCAGTCATGGGGCGGGTGCCGGACAAACGCCAGACGCTGCTGCACTTCCTCGAGCGCGGCGTCACCATGGTGCATCTCGATGCTCGCCAGCCGGGTGTGGTGGTGCCGCCGCAGTACGCGCAAGAGCCGCATCTGCGGCTCAACCTCAGCTACCGATACAACATCCCCGACCTCGAGCTGAGGGAGCGCGGCGTCCAGGCGACGCTCTCGTTCGGCGGCCGGCCGTTCCGCTGCGTCTTGCCGTGGGGATCGATCTTCGGGATCACCAGCCACGCCGGTGAAGGACAGGTGTGGCCAGAGGATCTTCCCGGCGAGGTGATGGAAGGGATCGCGACCAGGCGGGATCCGAAAGCGGCGGAGGACGCTCACGTGAGGCCTTCGCTGAGCTGCGTAGCGAGCGGAAACGGCGAGAAGGCGCCGGCGGAACCGGGGCAGACCGATCGCCCGAGGCCGCACCTCCGCCTGGTTCGTTAGCTCTGGCCTTCGAGCTTCGACGCCGCCTCGCGCGAGGCGAACACCACCACCCGCCCCACCGCGTGCCGCAGCCACTGGGCGGGGCAGGCCACCAGATCTTCCTTGCCGCGCAGCGTCTGCTCGAGGACGGCAGCCTTCTTTCCGGAGGAGACCTGCAGCGCGACCGAGCGCGCGGTCACGATGGGGAACGGAGTGAGCGTGAGCCGGTCGAGGTGCGGCTCGACATGCTCGGGAGCGGGGACGTGGCGCACGAGGTCGGTATCGCCGCGGTCGGCGGAGCTTTCCCGACCGGCGAAGAGCGAGCAGATGTGGCCGTCGGGTCCGAGGCCGAGCAGGACCAGATCGAAGCGGGGCGGTTCGCCCGCGATCTCCCGGATGACGGACGCGTAGCGCTGCGCTTCCTCGGCGAGGTCGTTGGCCTCCCCGTGCAGCCGGTGCACCTGGGTGTCGAGGACCGGCACCTGGGAGAACAGCTCCCGCTGCGCGAGGCCGTAATTGGACTCGGGGTGTGAAGGGGGAACCGCGCGATCGTCGGTGAAGAAGAAGTGCAGCTTGTCCCACGGAATCCGCCGCCGGAGAGCCCCGCGCAATTCTTCGAAGAGAGGCGGCGCGGACGTTCCGCCGGTGAGGGCGACGAGCGCCTTGCCGCGCGCGGCGGTGGCGCCGGCGGTCGCCTCGAGGAAGAGCTCGGCGGCACCCGCGACGACCGCCTGCGCGTCGCGGACTACGAGGACGTCCATCGCGTGAGATCCATCCTGGCAGCCGCCTGCGCTGCCTCGGCGTACAGCTCGTCGCGTCCCGAGAGGAGCTTGAGCTCGATGGAAAGGAGGCGCCCGGGCGTCTCTGGTGGAAGCCGGACGCGGTTGACGACCTCGCCGTCGTCATCGCCCTTCACTTCCGCGATGAGGATCGACCGCTCGCGCCGCAGCGTGAACGTCACCGGCGGTGCGGCGAACTGGAGCTCGACCACGTTGCCACGGGTGACGGGCGCGGCGGCCATCGGCGCATCGCCGGGCGGGCCGTCTCCTCCTCCGGGGACCGGAGAATCCACCTCCGGTGCCGATCCGATCGCCAGCTCGACCTTCGCGCGCTTGACCCGCGTGGCGAACCATCCGCCGAGGAGCGCTCCTTCGGCTCCCACGTCGCCGGCGCAGACCACGCGCGCCGATTGCAGCCTGCTGCGATGCTCGCGCAGGCTCGGGACGTCGAGCAGCTCCGCCGCGAGCCCCTGCCAGGGAAAGATGCGGGCCCAGGCCAGATCGCCGATGGGAGCGCCCCGCGCGAGCAGCTGGGCGACGGCGCGCAGCGAGGCGAGAGGGCGCGTCCCGGAATCGATGACGATCCGATCGCCGAGCTCCATCGCATGCTGGAAGAGCGGGCCCTCCGGCCTGCCGCCCCAGACGACCACGCGCGGCAGCTCCGGCAAGAGCAGCCCGGTCATCGCCGACTCGAGGTGGCGGACGGCCCGGCCCCGGGCGAGCAGGACGATGCGCTCGAGAGCGACGGTGCCGGCGGCGCGCACGGCGGCGACCCGCGCGCTCGCCGCCGGAGGTTCGGCCTTGGCCTCGGCGATGAGCACCACCATCCGGCAGGGATGGACCCGCGCCGCCGTCTCCAGCGCGGGCCGCGCCCGCTCGTAGGCGGCCTGGCTGAAGTAGATGGCGACGAGGTTCAGGGTCGATACGGTCTCCCCCGCGCTCCCGGCCAGGTCGCGCGCGTCCTGCAGCATTCTCTGCAGCTTGCCGAGATCGAAACCCTCGTCGAAGTCGATGCTCAACTCGGCGCGAGAGCCCTGCCCTGCCGCGATGGGTTCGCCCAGGGTCATGGCCGCCTCCAGGCGCGCCCGTCGGAGGCGATGAGCGCGTCGCCCTCGCGGGGCCCCCAGGTTCCCGCCTCGTAGGAAAAGGGCGGAGGCGACTCGGGCGACTCGGTGACCCCGAGGATCCCGCCGACGAGCTTCCAGGCCGCCTCGACCTCGTCCTTGCGGGTGAAGAGCGTCTGATCGCCCTTGAGCGCATCGAGGAGCAACCGCTCGTAGGCCTCGGGAGGCGCGCCGGCGAAGGCGGTCCCGTAGCGGAAATCCATGCTCACGGTGCGCGGACGATATCGCTCTCCGGGCACTTTGGCGGAGAAGCGCAGCGCGATCCCTTCCTCGGGCTGTACGCGGATGACGAGCACGTTGGGGGCGCTCGCGCCTTCTCCGAAGAGCGAATGCGGGATCCTGCGAAACTGGATCGCGATCTCGGTGGTCCGCTTGGGGAGCCGCTTGCCGCTGCGCAAGTAGAAGGGCACGCCGTCCCAGCGCCAGCTGTTGATCCCGAGCTTCACGGCGACGAAGGTCGGCGTGCGCGAGCCCTTCGCGACGGCCTTCTCCACCTGGTAGCCGGGAACGTCGGCGCCGCCGATCTGGCCGGCGGTGTACTGCCCGAGGACCACCCGCTGCGCCACCGCTTCCGGCGTGTCGATGGGGCAGAGAGCGCGAAGCACCTTGATCTTCTCGTCGCGCACCGCGTCCGCGTCGAAGGCCACCGGGGCCTCCATCGCGGTCAGGCAGACGAGCTGCAGGACGTGGTTCTGGATCATGTCGCGAAGGATGCCCGCTTCCTCGTAGTACCTTCCTCGCGACTCGACGCCGAGCTCCTCCGCGGCGGTGATCTGGACCTGGTCCACGTACTGCCGGTTCCAGATGGGCTCGAAGATGGTGTTGCCAAAGCGGAAGACGAGGAGGTTCTGGACCGTCTCCTTGCCGAGGTAGTGGTCGATGCGGAAGACCTGCTTCTCGTCCATCACCTCGAGGACCAGCCGGTTCAGCGCGCGGGCGGAGGCGAGATCGCGGCCGAACGGCTTCTCGATGACGACGCGGGTGAAGCGGGAATCGTTCCGCGGCCGGATCAGGCGGTGCTCGTGGAGCTTCTTGAGGAGCGTCGGAAAGGTGCTGGGAGGCGTCGCGAAGTAGAAGAGGCGGTTCCCGCGGGTGGCGCGGGTGCGATCGACCTCCTCGAGCTGGGCAGCGAGGCGGCGGAACGTGTCGTCCTCGTCGAAGGGGCCGGCGACGTAGCGCAGCCCGGCCCCGAAATCGCGCCACACCTCCGGGTCCACCGGCTTGGTGCGCGAGAACTTCCCCACCGCCTCGCGCATCCCGTCCGCGTACTCCTGGTGCGTGAAGGGCGACTTCGATACGCCGGCGATCCCGAAGGCGGCCGGGAGGTGCGCCCCGAGCGCCAGGTTGTAGAGGGCCGGAAGGAGCTTGCGGTGGGCGAGATCGCCGCTTGCGCCGAAGACCACCATCGCGCACGGGTCCGGAGGCGTCTCCGCGCGCAGCCCGGGCCGCAACGGGTTCGGCACCTCGTCGTGCTCGGGAGCGTACGGCATTTCAGCTCTTCTTCACGGCATGCCCGCCGAACTCGTTGCGCAGCGCGGCCTGCACCTTGGCGCCGAACGATTCCTTCTGGCGCGAAGCGATCCGCCCGAGGAGCGACAGGGTGATGACCGGCGCGGAAACGTTCTGATCGATGGCGGCCTGTACCGTCCAGCGGCCCTCGCCGCTGTCCTCGACGTAGCCCTTGATCCCCTCCAGGCGCGCATCCTTGGCGAAGGCGTCGGCGAGCAGATCGAGGAGCCAGGAGCGGACCACGCTGCCCTGCATCCAGGTGCGCGCGATGCCTCCGAGATCCAGGCCTGGGAAGGGCGAGGACTGGAGCACCTCGAATCCTTCCCCGTACGCAGCCATGAGGCCGTACTCGATTCCGTTGTGCACCATCTTCACATAGTGCCCGGAGCCGGCAGGACCGGTATGGATGAGCCCTTTCTCCGGCGCGAGCGTCTTGAAGATCGGCTCGGCGATCTTGTAGGCGTGATCGCTCCCGCCCACCATCAGGCAGTACCCGTTCTCGAGGCCCCAGATGCCTCCGCTCGTCCCCGCGTCGAGGAAGTGGACCCCCCGCTGCGACAGCTCGTTGGCCCTGCGCATCGAGTCGCGGAAGTTGGAGTTGCCGCCGTCGATGATGACGTCGCCTCGGGAGAGCTTGGCGGCGAGCGAGACGACGAGCTCCTCGGTGATCTTCCCCGCCGGCACCATGGTCCAGACGACGCGAGGTGGCTCGAGCGCGGCGATCACCTCGTCGAGAGTCGTCGCCGGAGCGGCCCCGAACTTCGACAGATCCGCCGCGCGGCGGGAATCGACGTCGTAGGCGACCACCCGGTGCCCGCCCTTGAGCAGGCGCTGCACCATGTTGCCGCCCATCCTTCCGAGGCCGAGCATCGCGATCTGCATCTGGGTCATCTCCGGGCGAGCTTCACTGCTTCTCGGACGGCCTCGACGAACTTTCTGGGATCGCCGTCCTCGACGTGCACGCGCAGCGCACGCCGGCCGCGGGCCTGGAGGACTTCCAGATCGCCGCGAGCCTGGGCGGCGAAGAGCGTCGCGAAGCCGTAAGGCTGGCCGGGAATGGGAAGGTCCTTGCCGCCGTCGCTCGTCGCCTGGAGGAAGACGCCGGTGCTGGGGCCGCCCTTGTGGAGCTGTCCGGTCGAGTGCAAGAAGCGCGGGCCGAATCCCGACGTGCAAGCGAGCCGGGTGGCGTCGCGAACCAGCCCTTGCAGCTCGTTCAACTGGCGGTGGAGCCCGTCGTCCGGGGTGAGATAGGCAAGAAGCGCGACGTAGTCGCCCGGCTTTCCCAGCGCCAGATGGGCCCCGATCCACTGCGCCGGCGACCCGCCCGCCTTGCGCAGGATGTTCGCGTGCTCGGCGCTGCAGAAGAGCGCGAGACCGTTGGCGCGCAGTGCGGGCTCCGCCGGTGGGAGCTTTCCGCCCGCTTGCTGCGCCTGCGAAAGGAGCGCCTTGGTCTTCTCCTTGCTCTCGGTGACGTTGGGCTCGTCGAAGGGATCGACCTCGATCATGGCGCCCATCACCGCGGTGGCGATCTCCCAGCGGAGGAACTCGCCGCCGAGCGCATACGGCGAAGGCAGCTCCCAGCGCACGATCGGGTGGCCCGCCTCGGCCAGCGCCTGGACGCGCTTCTCGTGCTCCGGAGCATGCTCGCCGGCGAGCCACAGCGCGACGAAGAAGCGATCCTCGCCGTAGGAGGCGGGCTCGGAAACCGGCTCGCCGTCGACCGGAAGAATTCCCTTGCCGCTCTTGCCCGTGCTCTCGGCGACGAGCTGCTCGATCCATCCGCCGAAAGCAGCGAGCTTCGGGCTGAGGAGCAGCGTCAGCTTGTCGGCTCCTCTGCGCGCGCAGCCGCCCACGAGCGCGCCCAGCCGGGCGGCGAGGTTCTCTTGGATCGGGACGCGGCCGTCGGATGCGAGCGCGACGGCGTCGGCCTCGTCGAGGAGCTTTCCCACGTCGAGGCCGAGGAGCGCCGCGGGGACGAGCCCGAAGAAGGAGAGCGCGCTGTAGCGGCCGCCGATGTCCGGCGGATTCGGCCAGACGCGGAGGAAGCCTTCCTTGCGGGCGAGGTCCTCGAGCGGCGAGCCGGGATCGGTGATGGCGACGAAGTGCGATCCGGCGTCCTTCCCCTTGTCTAGCTCCGCGCGGAAATGCCGGTAGAACGAGCTGACCTCGGTAGTCGAGCCGCTCTTCGACGAGACGAGGAACAGCGTCTTCTGAAGATCGAACCCCTCTACTGCCTTCCGGACCGCATCGGGAGCGGTGGAGTCGAGGACGCGCAGATCGAGCCCGCCCGATTGTTTTCCGAAGACGCGAACGAGGACGTCCGGGCACAAGGAGGACCCGCCCATGCCGAGCAGCACGCAGTGCTTGAACCGCTGCGCTGCCTCCTTGGCGAAGGAGGTCATGGCAGGAGCCTCCTTGCGCATCTTCCCCATCACGTCGAGCCACCCGAGCCGGTTCTTCGCCACCTCCTGGTGCTTGGGATCGTCGCCCCACAGCTTCGCGTCCTTCGCCCACAGGCGCTGCGCCATCTTCTTCTGCTCGGCGAGGCGTACGCCTTCCTGGGCGGCGTCGCGCTTCTTGCCGAGGCGCTCGTCGAGCTTCAGGGTCCGGCGGCTTTTCTGCGCGAGCGCCCGGCCCGAAACGGCGCGCAAGAGCTGATCGAGCGCCTTGCTGAAGAGATCGAGTCCTTCGTCGGTGAGCTTCTTGCAAACCTGCTCGATGTCGATGCCGGCCTCGCTGAGCTTCGCGAGCTGCGCCCGCGCCTCGTCGGCACCCTTGGTGACCGTCTCGGCGAGCTTGCCGTGATCGTTGAAGGCCTTGAGCGTCGCGAGCGGCATGGTGTTGACGGTGTCCTTGCCGATGAGCGGCTCGACGTAGAGGACGTCGCTGTAGGCGGGGTTCTTGGTGCCGGTCGAAGCCCAGAGCGGTCGCTGCCTCGTGGCGCCCTTCGCCTCCAGCTTCTTCCACTTGTCCGTCTCCAGGCTGCGGAGGAAGATCTGGTAGGCCTCCTTCGCGTTGGCCACGGCGATCTTGCCCTGCAGATCCTTGTTCCCCTTTTGCTCGAGGAGCTTGTCCACGGCCGTGTCCACCCGGCTGACGAAGAAGCTCGCCACGCTGTGGATCTGGGAGATCGGCTGGCCCTTCTGCACCCGTTCTTCGAGGCCTGCGAAGTAGGCGTCGATGACCTGCTGGTACACCTTGGTCGAGAAGATGAGCGTGATGTTGACGCTGATCCCCGACGCGGTGGCCTCGCGGATCGCCGGGATGCCTTCCGGATTCGCGGGGATCTTGATGAAGAGATTCGGGCGATCGACGAGCTTCCAGAACCGCTTCGCCTCTTCCACCGTGGCGCGGGTGTCGCGCGCGATGTAGGGCGACACTTCGAGCGAGACGAAGCCGTCCTTCCCTTGCAGGCGGTCGAAGAGCGGCCGGAAAAGGTCGCAGCCGGCGCGGACATCGTCCACCGCCACGGCCTCGTAGATGTCGAGCGGCTTTTTCTCTTGCGAGATGAGCTGGCCGAGCTGCTCGTCGTACTCGTCGGTCTCGACGATCGCCTTTTCGAAAATGGCGGGATTGGCGGTGACGCCGCGGATCCCGTCCTCCTCGACCATCCTCGACAGCTCGCCGGAATGGATGAGCTTGCGGCCGATGAGGTCGAGCCATGCGCTCTGTCCAAACTCGTTGAGCCTCGCTGCTGGCTTCATCGCTCTACCTCTTGGTGTTGGTCCTGGCGCCTTCTTGCAGCCATTTCTGGATCCGTCCCGCGACCTTCTGCGGAGTGAGCCCGAAAGCGTCGGCGATGGCCTTCTCCGGCGCGCTCGCGCCGAAGCGATCGATCCCGACCATCAGGCCGTCGCCGATGATCCGGTACCAGTCGAGCCCGCCCGCGGCCTCGACGGCTACCAGTTTCGTCTTGGTATCGTGGGGAATCAGCTTGCGCTGGGCGTCGCCGTTCCAGGAGAGGAACCGCTCGACGCAAGGCATGGAAACGAGTCGGGTCTTCGCCGCCAGCCTGGAATCGAGGAGTCCGAGCGCCGACTGCGCGACGGGAAGCTCGGAGCCCGTCGCGACGATGCACAGCTCCGGATCCTCGCCCGCCTCGAGCTGCGGTTCCACGAGCGCGTAGGCACCTCGCAGGACCTTCTGGATGTCTCCTGGCGTCGCCCGCTGCAAAGGCGGAAGCTTCTGGCGGGTGAAGACGAGTACGGTCGGCCCGTCGTCCCGCTCGAGGGCGGCCGCCCAGCTCGCCGCGACCTCCAGCGGATCGCCAGGACGCCAGAGCTGGATGTTGGGGATCGCCCGCAACGCCGCGAGATGCTCGATCGGCTGGTGGGTCGGGCCGTCCTCGCCGAGCAGCACCGAGTCGTGGGTGAAGACGAAGATGCTGCGCAGCTTGGAGAGCGCCGAGATGCGGATGGGCGGCCGCATGTAATCGCTGAAGACGAGGAAGGTGCCGCTGTAGGGCAAGAAGAAGCCGTCGTAGGCGAAGCCGTTGACGATGGATCCCATGCCGTGCTCGCGCACGCCGAAATGGATGTTGCGGCCGCCGTACTGGCCCCGGCCGACGTCGCCCTTGTCCTTCAGGTAGGTCAGCGTCGACGGATCGAGGTCCGCCGATCCGCCGACGAGCGCCGGAACCAACTCGGCGGCCTTCTGCAAGACCGAAGAAGCGACCTTGCGCGTCGAGTCCGCCTCCTTGACGGCCGCCACTACCTTGACGAGCTCGTCGGCGAGGTTGCCGGGGACGGCGCGGCTCGCGAGCTGGTCGAAGACGCGCGCCTTGTCGGCATTGCTCGACCGCCACTGCGCGAATCGCTTCTGCCAGGCCTCGTAATCCTTCTTCAGCTCCTCGACGCGGCCAGCCCAGAAGGCGCGGACGTCGTCGGGCACGAGGAAGGTCGGCTCGAGCGGCCAGCCCAGGTTCTCCTTCGTGCGCCGGACCTCGTCCTTCCCGAGCGGCGAGCCGTGGGCCTCGTGGGTATTCGCCTTGGTGGGCGCGCCATATCCGAGCACGGTGCGCACCGAGATGATGCTCGGCCTGTCCTTCACCGCCCGGGCGGTGGCGATGGCGCGATCGATGGCTTCGACGTCGTTGCCGTCCTCGACGCGCAGGGTGTGCCAGCCATAGGCGGCGTAGCGCCCGAGCCGATCCTCGGTGAAGGTGATCTCGGTGTGGCCGGCGAGCGAAACGTGGTTGTCGTCATACAGAAGGATGAGGTTGCCGAGGCCGAGATGGCCGGCGAGCGAGGAGGCTTCGCTGGCGACGCCCTCCATCAGATCGCCGTCCGAGCAGATGGAGTAGACGGTCGTGTCGAGGGCGCCCTCACCGAGCCGTGCGGCGAGCATCTTCTGCGAGAGCGCGAAGCCGACGGCGTTGGCGACGCCTTGTC
This sequence comes from Deltaproteobacteria bacterium, assembly GCA_005879805.1. GTDB lineage: Bacteria > Myxococcota > Myxococcia > Myxococcales > 40CM-4-68-19 > VBKO01. The sequence continues at coordinate 11,850 of VBKL01000043.1, forward strand.
CCAGAGGGCCGGTGGTCGCCTCGACGCCGTCGGTGTCGCCGAACTCCGGGTGGCCCGGCGTATTGGAATGGAGTTGCCGGAACCGCTTGAGGTCGTCGATCGAGACCTTGAACCCGGCGAGATGCAAGAGCGCATACAGCAGCATCGAGCCGTGGCCCGCGGAGAGGATGAAGCGATCGCGCCCCGCCCAGCGGGGATCGTTGGGGTTGAAGCGGAGGTGCCGGGTCCAGAGCACGAACGCCATCGGCGCCGCGCCCATGGGAAGACCGGGATGGCCGCTGTTCGCGTTCTCGACCGCGTCGACCGCGAGGAAGCGGATGGTATCGATGCACTTGCGCTGGAGCTCGGGTGTGAGGGTCGGCATGGGTCCCGTCAGGACGTCCTTTCCATAGGACGCGCTTGCGCCGTCTCGGTTGCTGCGTTCGCCGCGAGCAGGGCGGCGCCGAAGACGGCCGTGTTCGGTTGCAGGACGACGGCTACGGGCATCGCCTCGAGGAGGTGCCGCATGCGGCCTTTCCCGAGGAACCCGTCGCGGAAGGTGCCGTCCGACAAGAATGGCAGGATCTTGGGGGCGATTCCCCCCGCCACGTAGACGCCCCCGGTGGCGAGCGACTTCAACGCCAGGTTCCCCGTCTCCGCGCCATAGATCGAGGCGAAGGTCTGCATCACGCGGCGGCAGAGCGGATCCGTTTCCGCGGCGGAAGTGATGACTGCCGGAGCGCTGGCGCGGTCGGCATGGATCGCGTGCACCACGGGGTCGGGGAGCGGCAGCCCGGTGAGATGCGCGAGCGCTTCGGCGAGGTTGACGATTCCGTCGCCGGAAAGCACCCGCTCCCAGGAGACGTGCTGGTAGCGCTGCAGCAGGAAGCGGAGGATCCCGATCTCGAGCTCGTCGCGCGGCGCAAAATCGGCATGACCGCCTTCCGATGCGATCACCATGTAGCGGCCGGCCGCCCCAGGAACGAGCACCGCTTCCCCGAGACCCGTGCCGGCACCGATGAGCGCGCACGGACCGGACGCGTCGCGCGCTCCCTCGTTGAGCATGACGAGGTCCGCCTGCCCGACCGCCAGGATCCCGAGCGCCAACGCGTGGAAGTCATTCGCCAGGCGGACCGTGGCGAGGCCGAGCGTCCGCGCGAGGTCCCGCTCGTCGAGGATCCAGGGAAGGTTGGTCGTCTGCGAGCGCCCGTTCTTCACGGGACCAGCGACGCCGAAACCAGCGTGGGGAGGAAGGCGCCGGCCCTCGTCGCGCTCGTACTGCTGGCAGATCGCCGCGAGGCCCGGATACTGCCGGCTGTCGTAGCGGCGTGCGCCCGCGAGATCGATACGCAGCGAAGAGTCGGATTGGCTGGCCGGTACCACCTCGGCTACGGCAAGCAACGTTTTCGTGCCCCCGATGTCCCCCGCGAGCACCTGCATGATGCGGCGCACCCAAACAGATGCGACTTCGAAGATCAAGCGACCTCTGCCAGTGGCGCAACGCCCTTGCGAACGTTGCACGCTGCTCCCACGTTCGTCGTCGGAACCGCGCGGGTAGCCTCTGCCCGGCGGCACGAATGGAGGCGACATGCGGGGTATCGTTTTTGGAGTGGCCGGCGCGTTGCTCTTCGCCGCACCGATGGCCGGGGCGCAGGTCTCGCGTGGGTTCCCGGCAGGACCCGCCGACCGCGACAACTGGTCGGCGACCCAGGGCCGTACCGTGGGCGCCGATCGCAACGTCGTCACCGGCGAAGCGGGATGGCCCGGCCTCGCGGTGCAATGGCTGCACGGACTCGATCCGGTCACCGACGTCGGTTTGCGATTCGGGTTCAATTACGGATTCGAGAACACCACATCGAGCCTCGTGGGCGTCGATCTCCAGGTACCGGTCCGCCGCTACCTCATGAAGTCGGGCCAGTTCGACATCGAAGGCCACGTGTTGCCAGGCATCACCTTCTACGGGAACCACGGAGACATGCTCTTCGGTGTCGAAGCACCGGTGGGCCTGGTCGCGGCGTATCAGGTCGATCCGAGGTTCACCGTGAGTGTCGGCGGCGACGTGCCCCTCTTGCTCTCCGTCACCAACCCCTTCGGATTCCTCTTCGGACCGCTCGTGGGAGCCGGCGCGGAGTACAGGATCGACAAGGATCTCGCCGTGACGGGGAAGCTGCGTTTCGGTCCGGAATTCGCCTTCGATCACAACGGCGGCAGCAGCGAGTTCGCCTTCCAGACGCTGGTCGGCGTCGCGTACGCGCTGCGCTAGACGAGCTGCGCGACCGCCGCCTGATCCAGCTCGAGCCGCGCTCCGTCGAGCGCGGATCTGGCGGCGTCGTGGAGCGCCGCCTCCTCGCTGAGGATCCGATCCCGCTCCTTCGCCTTTACGCCGCTCTGCGCTAGCCAGCGGGCAAGGCGCTTGCGGGAGGCGTCCTTCTCGCGCTCGAGGCGCTCCTTGGCGTCGGCGACGAGGCGCCCGAGCCGCCTTTGCGCCTCCGCTTCCGCCCGGCCGAGGCCCCGCTCGATGGCGGCGACGAAGGCGGCCGGCGGCCCTCCTTCGGGAGCCGGAACTCCCTCCGAGCGGCCCGGATCGACCACCGCGGCGAGCTCTTCGTCGACGGAGATCTCGCCGCGGGCGTCGATACGGACCACGACGCGCACCAGCGCATCCTCGAGATGGCGTGCCGCGCGGCGCGAAGGGACGCGAGCGCCCTGCGCGAGATCGGCGGGCTCGGGCAAGACCACGAGGTAGCGCGCGTCGATGGCGACTCCGCGCTTGCCGTGGGCCGCGGTCCGCACCACCGTCGTCCGCCCCAGCTCGCCGTCGCGCACGAAGCCGAAGAGCGCCTCCACCAGAGCGTGGCCGGTGGCGAAGGAATCGTGCTCCTCGTGGGCCACCGCCACGGATCTGCGAAACGAACCCCGCACCGTCCGATCCCGCGAGAGATCGAATCCCGCGAGCGCGTCGATCTTCAGCTCCGGACCGACGTGGAACGCCACCTCACCGGGCAGGACGTCGACCTCCACGTCCGGGACGATCCCTACTTTTCGCGCCGCCTCGATGGTGACGTTCTCCAGGCGGCGCTCGAGGTGCTCGGCGACCGCTCCCAGGGTCGCCCCCGCATCCGCGCCCGGCCGGACACCGAGCCTGTGCGCGCCGCGATCGGCGAGCGCTCCCACCTCGGCGAGATCGCAGCTGCGTCGATCGAGCAAGGGATCGTGGCCGCGAGAGACTTCCGCGCGCGCGGCGGCGACGCGCTCGGCGATCTCGGCCAGCTTCCGATCCCACATCTCGTCGTCGTCCGCGGCGCGGGACCCGAGCGCGGTCAGCTCCGTTTCGACCCGCTCGAGCATGGTGTCGAGGCCGCCGACCGGCTCGCGGAAGACGCCCACCGCGGCATCGAGCAGATCGAGGACGCGGGCAGCGAGCGATCCTTCCGGACGGAAGGCGTAGATGCGGACCTCGCGCGCCTGCCCGATGCGATCGATGCGGCCGATGCGCTGCTCGATCGCGGAGGGGCTCCAGGCGAGATCGTAGTTCACCAGCACGTTGCAATGCTGGAAGTTGCGCCCTTCGCCGCCCAGCTCGGTGGAGAGCAGGACGCGCGGGCCGTCCGGGTCGCGGAAGCGCGCCACGAGCTTGTCGCGATCGGCGGGCGACAGATCGCCCAGGTAGGCGAGGGCCTCGATTCCGGGTTTGCGACCCTCCGTCCGCGCAAGCTGAGTACGGAGGTATTCGATGGTCTCACGCGCCTCGGCGAAGACGAGAATTTTTTGACCGGCGAGCGGACCCTCGAGGAGCTCGCGAAACGCGCGCAGCTTGGAATCGGCTTCGGGCGGAATGGCCGCGGCGCGCTTCGCCAGCGCGGAGAGGGCACGATCCTGCGACGCTTGCAGGCCGGCCGCGAGCGCCGGAGGCGAGCTGCCGAGCCTGCGCAGGAGCGAGGCGAGCACCGCGCCGGAGAGGCCGGAAGCGGCGGCGGCGGCACGGACCTCGCGCTCGAGCTCGCGCTCGCGGGCATCGGGCGAGACCTCTACCTTGGTCAGGACGCGCGGCGTGAATCCGCCCACCACCGCGCGGCGATTGCGCAGAAGGCGCGAGGAGAGGCCGTAGCTGTCCGCGAGATGGGCGAGAAGGTCGTCGCCCGAAAGCCGGGAAAGCTCCTGGTCCTCGGGAAAGAGCCGCGCGATGCGCTTTGCCGCGGCCGCATCGCCCAGGAGCAGCGCACGCACTTCCGCGGCGAGATCTCCTTGCCGCGCGAGTCTCGCCCGGAGCTCTTCTTCGGTGGCCGCGGGCGCCGGATCCACCAGGCGCAACAGCGCATGGTACTCGCCGGGATCGAGCTGCAGCGGCGTCGCCGTCAGGAGCAACAGGCCCCAGGTGCTCGCCGCCAGCGACTGCGCCACCTCGTACGCGCGGGGCCCGCGCAGATGGTGGGCCTCGTCGATGATGACGAGATCCCAGCCCACCTCGGCAGCCTCGCGGGCCTCGTCCTTCGCCCGGGAGAGCCATTCGAGCGAGGTGACGACCAGCGCGTGCTGGCCCCACACCGAAGGTGACTCCTCCGCTTCCGACTTGCGGGCCTCGGCGGCGCGCTCGGGGTCCATCAGCGTGAAGAGGAGGTTGAACTTGTGGAAGAGCTCCGCGAGCCACTGCACGGTGAGGTGCGAGGGCGCGACGACGAGGGTGCGCTTGACGAGCCCCGCGTGGAGCAGCGCCGAGAGGACGAGGCCCGCCTCGATCGTCTTGCCGAGGCCGACCTCGTCGGCGAGCACGAAGCGGGGCTGGGGCGCCGAGAGCACGTGGTGCGCGACCGAGACCTGGTGCGGCTTCACGTAGACGCGGCTGGCGAAGAGCGCTCCCAGGGCGTCGGCGCGGCGCTCGAGATCGAGCCGGACGGTTTCCGCTCGGAGCGCGAAGTCCTCCGGACTTCCCCACCTGCCGCCGGCGAGCTGCTCGATGGGACCTGCGCGAGGCGCGGCCGCGCGCAGATCCGCTTCGCTACGGATGGAGGGCTTCTTGCCCGGCGCCTCGACCGTGTAGCGCTGCAGCTCGCTCTGGTGCCCCGAGAGAGGGCGTAGGATCCGGACCTGCGTGCCGTCGGCCAGCAGCGCAGTCGATTCCGCGCTGAAGCGGAAGCGGACGAGCGCCGCGTCGCGCGAGGAAACGATCACGTGGCCGCCCGGCCGTCCGGGGAACTCCACGGCCAACCGGGGAGGATCCTCGGAGACGGCGATGACGTGACCGACGCCCCATCCGGGTTGCGCCCGGTGGACGACCTTCATGCCCTTCTCGATGCGCGCCATTGGGCGGCCTCTTCTATACTGGCGTGCGATGGAGAGCCACGCTGGCGAAGCGCCGGTCGCGCCGGCGCCCCTGCAAGTTTCTGCATCTGGACGCCGGCGTCCCGATCTGGACGAGCTCTTCCGATCCGCATTGTTCCTCGGCGTGATCGGGTTCGGCGGCGGGCTCAGCGTGCTCGCCAACATCGAATCCCACGTCGTGACGAAGAAGCGTTGGCTCACCGACAAAGAGTTCTCCAACGCCGTCACCGTCTCGCAGATGCTCCCGGGCGGCGCGGCGGCGAACGCCATCGCGTACATCGGGCTGCGTTTCGGCGGCTGGCGCGGCGCGCTCCTCGGCTATTCCGGGTTCTGCTTGCCCGGTCTCATCGCGGTGCTGGTGCTGGCCTGGGCGTACACGCGGTTCGGTACGACGCCGAACGCGGACGTCGTGCTGGGAGGATTCAACGCGGCGGTGGTGGGAATCATCGCCAGCATCACGCTCAAGATGGTGCGGACCGCGGTGAGCCGCCTCTGGCAGATGGGCGTCGCCGCCGTCGCCCTGCTCTTCAGCGCCATCGGCAACGCCCCGCCCGGCGAAATCGTGCTCGGCGCCATCGCCGTCGGCCTGGCCGTCGATCTCGGCACCAAGCGCGCTCGCCTGGCCAGCGTGCGGCGCCGGCGCAAGTCGGATCTCGACCCGCCGGTCATCCTTCCCGAAGAAGGTCATCCGCTCGGACCCGAAGACGAACCGGAGCCTCCCGCCAGCAACGGGACGGTGCGGTCGCCGGTCCTCGTGGCGTTCGCCGGTGTGGTGCTGGCGGCGGCGCACGCGACCGCCATCGATGCCGACCTGGTGCGCTTCTTCCTCACGTTCTTCCGCACGGGCCTCGGCGCCTACGGCGGCGGCTTCGCCATCGTTCCGCACCTCAAGCAGGTCATCCAGACGCGGCAATGGATCACCGACAAGGAGTTCGCGGAGGCCGTCGCCATCGGCAAGCTGACGCCGGGACCAGTGCTGCTCCTCGCCACCTTCATCGGCTACCTGCACGAAGGTTTCCTCGGAGCGATGGTGGCGACGGTGGGCATCTTCTCGGCGCCGTTCCTGCTCGTCGTGGTGGCGGGATCGACCCTCGACCGCCTGCGTTCGCGCCGGTTCGTGCGCGCCGGGTTGCGCGGCCTGACTCCCGCCGTCCTGGGCCTCATGGCGGCGGCGATCATCGCCCTCGGCGACTCGCTGAACGGAGAGGCGGAGGTCGGCATCGCCGTCGCGGTCGCGCTGACATTGAGCCGTTTCCCCCTCAATCCGGCGCTCATGTTGCTGGTCGGCGGCGTCTTCCGGTACCTGCTCAAGATGGGAGGGCTCTAGTGCCGCGACCGAGACATTTTGATACCTACGAACGCCGATCCCTGGCCTCCGCCGGGCGGCCTCGTCGCTGCGCTGCTCAGCGTAGGACCGACTACGCTTCCGCTGCTCGCTCCTCGGGCACCCGGCTCGTCGTAGGGCTCGACGTTCTCGGTGTAATCAAAATGCCCCGGTCGAGGCACTAGTGGCCCAGGACCTGGACGCGTTCCGCCGCGCCGCCGCCGAGGCAGCGGCCCTCGAAGTGCGGCCGGGAATGATCATCGGCTACGGAACCGGGCGCGCCGCCTTCGCGGCACTCGAAGCGGTCGCCCGCCGCAAGCTCGACGTCCGCGGCGTTCCGACTTCGGAGCGGACCGCCGATCTCTGCCGTCGCCTGGGTCTGGCGCTCACCACGCTCGACGAGTCGCCGCGCCTCGATCTGGTCCTGGATGGCGCCGACGAGGTCGATCCCGACAAGCAGGTGATCAAGGGGGGCGGCGGCGCCCACGTTCGAGAGAAGCTGGTCGCGCTGGCGGCGCGGCGGCGGATCTTCATCGTCGAGGAGACGAAGCTCGTCTCGCGGCTGGGCTCGACGCGCGGCATTCCCGTCGCGCTGGTACCTTTCGGGGTGCAGTCCACCATCGCCCGGCTCGCTACGCTCTTCCCGGGAACGACGCTCCGGGACGAGCGCAGCGACGACGGCGACGCGCTCGCCGACGTGCCGCTCGCCGCGGGAGCGGATCTGCGCCGGGTCGCCTCCGAGCTGAAGGCCATGTCGGGGGTCGTCGATCACGGGCTCTTCCTCGATCTTTCGCCCGAGATCTTCGCCGGCGGACCGAAGGGCGTGCGGCGCCTGTAGATGCTCGCCTGCCTCCAGCATCGCGCCGCGGCGGGTTGGCGGTGCACGCGCTGCGAGAGGGTGCTCTGTCCGGCTTGCGCCGCGCCGTCGTCGGGCCTCGTCGTCTGCACCCACTGCGGCGCTCTCGCGGACGTCATTCGCGAGCGCCGGGCGGTGCTGCGGCCGTTTCGAGAGCAGGTGCTGCCCGCGCTCTGGTGGCCGCTCCAGCGGGAGGGAGTCTTCTGCTGCGCCGCCGCCGCGGTGGTCCTCTGGGCGCTCGGCGCGATGGGCGGCCTGGGCGGGCTGATCGCGGACGGGATCGTCCTCGCCTATCTCTTCCAGATCGTCCGTCACACGGCGCGCGGCGGAGACGATTTCCCGGCGCCAGGCGATTTTCGCGGCTTCTTCGAGGACGTCGTGGGGCCGCTGTTCCGCATCCTGCTCGCGAGCGTGTGGCTGCTCGGTCCCGCGATGATGTGGGCTTTCTGGTCCGCCCAGGGCGACATGGCGCGATATCTCGAGAGCAACGTCCTCGCCAGCCGATCCCTGCCCGTCCTCGCCCTGCTCGCGCTCGGCGCCTTCCTCTTTCCCATGTCACTCGTCGCGGCCTCGCTGCCGGGGCCGATTTCGCGGGTGCTGAATCCGCTGGTGATCGTCGGGTATGCGATCCGGTTGCGCGGCGACTACGCGATCCTCGCCGGCTTCTGCCTGCTCTGCTCGCTAGTGGAGTCTCTCCTCAACGCGATCTCGGGTCCGCTCTTCTCGCGCTTCCCCTTCCCGGCCCTGTGGCGGGACTTCGTCCTGCTCTTCGTGCCGGTGGCGATGTTCCGCGCGATCGGCCTGTTCGTAAGGACGTTCGGCGACGTGCTGGGGTACGGAATGGCATCGGACTATCTCGATCCGGTGCTCGGCGCCGCCTTGCCCCGCGGCAAGGTCCCCGAGATCCGCGCGCCGCAGAAACCGCCACCACCGGATGCGATCGAGATATGAACAAATCGTTGCGAATCGCGGTCGCGGGAATCCTCATCTCGAGCGGCGCGGTCGCCGCAGCGGAAGCCGAAGCGTTCGCCATGCAGCTCGTCGCCCACCACGACCTCGGAGGCAACGGCGATGGTGGCGAAGGAATGGCGATCCAGCAGCGGCCGGACGGACGGCGAATCCTCTATCTCGCGCACGAAGGGCAAAAGATCTGCCTGAGCATCCTCGACGTCACGGACGCGAAGGCGCCGAAGTTGTTGAACCAGCTCCCTTCGCCCGGTCCCGGAATCACACGCTGCAACTCGCTCGGGCTCTCCGGCAGTGTGCTGGCCGTCGCCAACCAGACACAGAAGGCCGGTCAGAAGCCGGCCGGGATGTGGCTCCTCGACGTAGGCGACGCGGCCCGCGTGGAACACGCGCGGACGCTGGAGGATCTGCGCCTCGCCTTCTTCGACACTTCGGGGCCGCAGTCCCGCGGCGTCCACTGGCTCTGGTTCGTGGACGGCGAGTTCGCCCACCTCTCGAGCGGCGCCGCCGACTTCAATCCCAAGAACGCGCAGGACGATCAGTTCTACCTCGCCGTTGACGTGCGCGATCCGCGCAAGCCGCGCGAGGCGGGGCGATGGTGGCTGCCGGGCACCCGCGACGGGGACAGCTGCCTGCCGGTGTGCCTGCCGAAGCGACAGCCCATCGACGACGGCTACCGCGCGCACGACATCCAGATCTATCCGCAGCGCCGCGACCGGGCCTACCTCGGCTACATGGACGGCGGAGCCATCGCGCTGGACGTCTCGGGCCTCGAGGAGGTCCGCGCCGGGCGGGCGCAAACGTTTTCGCCGCGCCTGGTGAGCCGCCTCGATTACTCGCCGCCCTTCCCGGCCTGGACGCACACCTTCCAGCCGCTGTTCCGCCGCGGGCTCGCAACCGTCTCGGACGAGGCCGTCCGCGAGAAGTGCGCCGATGCTCCGAAGCTCATCTGGCTCGTCGACATTCGCGACGAGACCAATCCGCAGATCGTCGGGACGGCGCCTGCGCCGCGCAACGTCGCCGATCTGTGCCGGCGCGGGGGACGCTTCGGAGCGCACAACCTGCATCCGAACTTTCCCGGGCCGACTTCCGCGCACCTCGAGAACACGTTCGTCGGAACCTTCTTCAACGGCGGCGTCCGGATCTATCGGTTGGTCGATGTCGCCTTGCCCGGCGCGCCTCCCCGCATCGAGGAGATCGGGTACTACGTGCCGGCGGCGCCGGCGAAAAATCCGAACGGGACGGCCCAGATCAACCACGCCATCGTAGACGAGAAGGGCCTCGTGTACGCGGTCGATCGCATGACGGGCGGGCTCTACATCCTGAGGTACACCGGGAAGGATCCGCTCGACTGAGGCCAAGCGGAAACCAGCCGCCCGTTCCGGACACTTACTCGCGGAGGTCCCGGTGAACCCCCTGCTCATCGACATCAAATTGGCCCTTCGTCGTTTCCGGCAGCGTCCCGCCTTCACGCTCGCCGCCGCCTTCGCGCTCGCCCTCGGCATCGGGTCGACCACTGCGGTCTACAGCGTGCTGCAGGCGGTGATCTTGCGGCCGTTGCCGTTCCGCAATCCCGACCAGTTGCTCCTGCTCGCAGAGACGCAGCCGGCGGTCCCGAACGCCTCCATCTCGGCGCCCGATTTCAAGGACTGGCGCGAGCAGGCGAAGACGGTCGACCTCGCGTCCTTTACCGGCGACGGCTTCAACCTCACGGGACGCGATCGCGCTGAGCGCCTCATTGCCGCGATCACCGACGCGAGCTTCTTCCAGGTGCTCGGCGCGCGCATGGCCCTCGGCCGCCCCTATCAGCCGGGCGCCACCCGCGAGGTGGTGCTCTCGGACGCCGTCTTCCGTCGCATATTCGGCGGCGACCCGAAGATCGTCGGCACAGCCATCACCTTGAACGGCAACAGCTACCTCGTGGACGGAGTCCTCGCCAAGGAGCAGGCCTATCCGCCGTGGGCCGAGGCCTGGGCGGCTCCCGAGCCAGGCCGGGATCTCCCGCTCCTGGCCGGTTTCGATCCCAAGACGCTGCAGGACCGTGGTTCGCATTACCTGCGCGCCATCGGCCGCTTGAAGGGCGGCGCCACGCTGCAGACGGCGAAAACGGAGCTGGAGGGCATCGGCTCGCGCCTCGAGCAAGCGTATCCGGGCAACAAAGGTCATCGGCCGCTCGTCAACGACTTGCAGTCGATCCTCGTCGGTCCCATCGCGCCCTCGCTGTGGATCCTCTTTGGCGGCGTGATGCTGGTCTTGATCATCGCCTGCGCCAACGTCGCCGGGCTGCAGCTTGCGCAAGCGGCCTCGCGCCAGCGCGAGATCGCGACACGCATGGCGCTCGGAGCAAGCCGGGGACAGCTCGTCCGGCAACTGCTCGCGGAGAGCATGCTGCTCTCGCTCCTGGGTGGCGCGCTCGGACTCGTCTTCTCGCTGTGGGGCGTCAGCGCGCTGACCGCTCTGGTGGGCCGGGGCCTGCCCCGCGCTGGCGAAGTCTCCATCGATTGGTCCGTTCTCGCCTTCACGGCGGCGGTCTCGCTCACCGCCGGCATCGCCTTCGGCCTCGCACCCGCCCTGCTCGCCTCGCGCGGCGGCAATCTCACGGCGTTGAAGGACGCGAGCCCGGCTGGTTTCGGCCGCGCCCGGCTGCGCAGCGGGCTCATCGTCGCCGAGGTCGCGCTTGCACTCGTCCTTCTTGCCGGCGCCGGCCTGCTCATGCGCAGCTTCCTCGCGCTGCGCTCCGTCGATCCCGGCTTCGACCCGGAAAACGTCCTCACCGCTCGCCTCGCGCGCTCGAGCGCCACGGGCGAGCAGTCGGTGGCGTTCTTCGAGGAATTGCTCCGGCGCGTCTCCGGATTGCCGGGGGTCCGCGCCGCGGGAGCCGTCAAGTACCTGCCCATGTCGGGCAGCAATACCAACAGCGACATCTCCATCGAGGGCCAGGGCAAGGCTTCCGAGAACGACCGCCGCATAACGGAGTTCCAGCTCATCGCCGGCGATTACTTCAAGGCGATGGGCATCCCGCTCTTCGCCGGGCGAATCCCCGGTCCGCAGGACGGGGCCAAAGGAGCGCCAAAGGTCGCGGTGATCAACCGGACCATGGCCCAGCGCTACTGGAAGGGCGAGGATCCAATCGGCAAGCGCTTCTCGCAATCCGACGACGGCGGCCCGGGTGACGGCGGCTGGATCGAGGTCATCGGCGTCGCCGGCGACGTGCGCCAGTTCGCTCTCGGTACGCCGCCGCGCCCGGAGGCGTATCTGGCGCTGTCGCAGTATCCGATCCCGGCGATGCAGCTCGCGATCCGGGCTTCCGGCGACCTCGGTGCGCTAGCGGCGGGCCTGAGGCGCGAGGTGACCGCCCTCGATCCCGACCAGCCGCTCTGGAGCGTCACGCCTCTCGAGCAGATCCTCGGCCAGACACTCCAGGCGCGCCGCGCCTCCACGCTGCTCCTCGGCATCTTCAGCGGCCTCGCACTGCTCCTCTCGGTGCTGGGCATCTACGCGATGATGGCCTACGCGGTCGTACAGCGGACCCGCGAGATCGGCGTTCGCATGGCGCTCGGCGCACAAGCCGCCGGAGTCGTGCGCCTCGTGGTCCGGCAAGGAATGCGGCTCGCCTTGCTGGGCGTGGTGATCGGCGTCCCCGCCGCGGTCGCGCTCGCGCAGATCATCTCCACGCAGCTCTACTCGGTCAGGCCGATCGACATCCCCACCTACTTCACGACCTCGGCGGTGCTGAGCTTCGCCGCGCTCATGGCTTGCTGGATGCCCGCCCGCGTGGCGGCGCGGGTCGATCCCGTGATCGCGCTCAAAGCGGAGTGAACGGCTAGCGCGTCGCCTCGGCGGTCCCCGCAGAGCCCGCGGGGAGGACGATGCGCAAGTCGGGATGGCGCAGCGGCAAGAACCACCCCCGCACGCCGTTGCGATAGATCATCGCAAGCCCAAGGAGCATGACGAAAGCGAGGCACGCCGTCTGCGCCGGCGCGGACCCGAGCTGCGCCACCACCCGATCCTGGGAGCCCGCGAAGGACGCTTCCGCCAACCGGCGGGCGAGATCGGGAAGATCGGTCCGCGAAAGCGCCGCGGACGCAGCGAGCGCAGCCGCCACCGCGGCGAGAGCGATTGCCGCTCCCCGTGCGAGCGTCGTGCGGCCCACCGGGAGGCTCCCCAGCGCAAGAAAGGGAATGGCGAGATTCGCCGGCAGCCCACGATGGACCAGCGCGGCCGCGACGAGGGTTGCTCCCGACGCGCTCGCCTGGGCGAAGACGGCGAGGAAAAGCGAGACGACGATCGGTGGCGCGACGGAAGCGAAGAGCTCCGGCGGCGCGAGGGCGTCCGTGCCGGCAGCGAGAAGGAAGAGCGCGAGCACCGGCGGCGCACGCGCCGCGTATTCGTCGACGAGCGATCGCGTCCTTTGCGGCCGCAGAGCGGCGAGACGCCGCCCCAGGGACCAGAACAGCGCACCGAGGACGACGCGCACCGCGGCGGCTACCACGCCGAGAAGCGCCCAGAGGGGAAAGACGCCCGCCGCGGCCGCTCGCGCCGGCTCGGCGGCGCGGGGCGCGAAGCGCAGCGTCGCCCAGCGGAAGGCGAGGCCGACGAGCAGGGCCGGAGCGACGGAGAGGGCGAGGGAGACCGAGGCGCGCACGACTGCCACCACGCTGGCCTCGTTGCGGAGATCGAAAAAGGCACCGAGGCCCGCAAGGCCCAAACCCAGGACGCCGGCGAGGATGTCTGACAATCGCTCCCAGCGCGTCTGGAATCGCTGCTCGCGGATCTCATCCGAGACGACGTGGAGCAAGGCGCCGGCGGTCATCGCCGTCGCGCGCTGCACGAGGCCCGCGTCGGTGCCGCTCGCGAGCCCCGGGACCGCGTTTCCCAAAATGATCCCCGCGACGCCGGAGAGCCCGACGATTGCAACCCGCACCGCGGCGGAACGCGCGCCGCGCAACTCCAGGAAGGGGAGCGCCACCGCGGCCGTGAGCGGCGCATGGTGGGCGAGGATTGCGAGCTGTATGTCGGTCGCGCGCTCGCTCGACTGCACCACCGCGAGCAGGGCCATCCCCTCGACCACCGAATGGAAGACGAGCGCGATGAACGCCACCTCGGCCGCGACCCGCAGGCCGTGCATCCCGCGGCGGGCGAGGAAGCCCGGCCCCAGGACCCGCGCGCCTGCCTCGAGAATCCAGGGAAGCGCGAAGCCCGCGGCGATCCAGATGAGCGCCTCGAATCCGAGAGTGGGGAGGATCTCCGGGACCAGATGGAACCCGACCACCCCGAAGGCGGCCGCGAAGGCGAAGGTGCGCGTCAGCTCGAGGAGTATGGGCCTGCGCCGGGCGGCGAGGGCGAGGAATCCGCCGAGGACCGCCGAGGTGGCGACGAGGAGGAGTCCCGAGATCATCGCCCGCTGCCACCGATGCTGCGCGCTCCGCCGCTTCGCGACTGGCGACGCCGGCAAAGCCGGCTCCTCCGACAGCGTGGGCAGCGACCCCGCAGCTCGAGGACGTGCTCCTCCACGCGAAATCCCGTTGCCCGCCGCACTTCCGAGAGCGCGCGCTCGAGGGCGCGCGAGTGGAACTCGCGGGCGCGGCCGCAAGCGCTGCACACGATCGCGTGGTGGCAGCGCGCTCTCGCCTCGCGGCACGGCCGGACGGCGCTGGAGCCGACCACACGGTGGAGCAGTCCGAGCGCGAGCAGCGCGGAGACGTTGCGATAGACGGAGACGAGATCGATGCGCGCGCCCCGGCGGAGAAGCTCGCGGTGGAGCTGCCGCGGTCCGAGCGGAGTGCGTTGGGAGCCGAGGAGCTCGAGCAGCGCGCGCCGCCGCCGCGTGATGCGCCCGCCCGAGCGCCGCAACGCTTGCTCGGCGCGCAGCGCGAACTCGTTCGAAGGTTCTTCCATCGCCGAGGCGGCACTCTAGATGGGCGGAACGTTTTTGCAACACCGTTGCAACTACGGCGGCGCTCAGCCGAGCGTCCGGGCGAGGATCTCCGCCGCTCGCGCGAACTCCCGCTCCGGGGGCAAGAGGCTGACCACGAGGTACGAGCCTTGCGGGAAGTCGTAGAAGTATCCGGGCTGCACGAGCACGCCGGCGTCGAGCAGCCGCAGCGCCCATTCCTCCTCGGATCTCGCGGACGGAACGGCGAGGATCGCCGACCAGCCCGCCTCCCCCTGCAGGATGTTCCAGGGAGCATCGGGCGCGCGCGCCCGGGCGAGCGCGAACAGGTTCCCCTCGATCCGGTCGAGCACGCGGCGCTGGAAGCCCTGGCGCAGCCCGAGCAGCGAAGGCGCGGCGAGCTGCACGGGGGTTGACACGGATAGATACGAATCCGCCACCAGCTCGAGCCGCGAAAGAGCGCCGGCGACGTCGTCGCGAGGTCCGGACGCGACGCACCATCCGAGCTTCAGCTGCGGCAATCCGCAGACCTTGGAGAGCCCGGACAAGGTGAAGGTGAGCTGCGGCTCGTGGCCCGCCGTGGTGGACACGCGGCGGGGATCCGGGCCGCGGGGATAGTCGGCGAACACCTCGTCGCAGATGAGCGCGCAGCCGAGCCGCTCGCACGCCTTGGAAAGTCCGGTCAGCTCGCTTTCCTTGAGATACGCCCCGGTCGGATTCCCCGGGCTCACGATGACGATCGCCCGGGTGGTGGGACCCGCCGCCGCGAGCACCGTCTCGGGGTCGAGGTGCCATTCGCCATCCCAGCGCAGAGCGTAAGGCACCGCCCGCACGCTCTCCAGCGCGGTGAGATACCCGAAGAGGGGATAGCTCGGCTCCGGCACCAGCACCGAGTCGCCGGGATCGCAAAGCAGCTTGAAGAGCAGCGCGTACGCTTCGCTGGTGCTGGCGGTGAGGACGATACGCTCCGGATCGACGGCCGCGCCCCGCGACTCGCCGTAATACGCGGCGACCGCCTCGCGCGCGGCGAACGCGCCTTTCGGATGCGGCTCGTAGCGCAGCGTCCGCGGGTTGGCGAGGACGCCGAGATCGAGGTCGGGAACCAGGCCGGCGCGGGTGGGATTCGCTTCGGAGAGATCGATGTATGGATCGCTGCGCGCGGCGATCGCCCGGGCGAGCGCGTTCTCCCCGAGGTCCCAATCGAGGCGCTTCGAGTAACGGATCACGCCTCCGGAAGCGAGACTTGCGACGTCTTCGGCAGTGGTAGCCGCTCGCGCAGCTTTTCCACGAAGCGCAGCGCAGCCCAGAACTCGTTGATGGAAATGATCTTGTCGTCCACCATGCCCGCGCCGAGCCCTACCGAGCGGACCAGCTCCTGCGACAGATCGGTGAAGAACCCGCTCGAGGTGCGGGGCCAGGCCGCCCAGATGGCGCCTCGCGGGGCGAGGACGTGTTTGGCCCTTGCGAACAGCTCTCCCAGGACCGCGCGGGAAGAGGCGAAGAGGACCACCAGGTCCATCTGCGAGACCGGCTTCAAGGCGACCGATGCCGATGCCGGCAACGGCTCCAGCGTCCGCGCGAATCCGACCGGCGGATCGAGCAGCAAGACGCGCGCGCCCGGTTTGATCCCGAGCCGCTTCACGATCGGGACGTCCTCTGAAATCCCCATTCCGCGAGACTGGTCTAGAGGGAGGCGCGACGGATGGCAAGGCCCCCTTCGCGAGCGAGGGGACTGCGGTACAGTGGCACGGTGAAAGCGGTCAGGATCGGGCTCCTCGGCGTTGGCACGGTCGGTGCCGCGGTCGCGAAGGCCATCGCGACACGCGGCGACGTGCTCGCGAGGGCGTCGCGGGCGACGCTGGTCGTCCAGCGCGCGGCGGTTCGCGACCCGGCCAAGGAGCGCGGCCTCTCGCTCGATCGGGTGACGACCGATCCGCTGGAAGTGGTGCGCGCCGACGACGTGGACGTGGTGGTCGAGCTTCTCGGCGGCGAGGAGCCGGCCTTCGGCCTGATGAAGGAGGCGATCGAGCGCGGCAAGCCGGTCGTCACCGCCAACAAGCGGGTCGTCTCCTGGCACGGCCCGGAGCTGCACGATCTGGCGGCGCGCAAGGGAGTGGAGCTTCGCTACGAGGCGGCGGTGGGAGGCGGCATCCCGCTGCTCGCACCGCTGGCCGACGATCTGGCGGCGAATCGACTCCTGGAATTGCGCGCCATCATCAACGGCACCACCAACTACATCCTCACCCAGATGGCGGGCGGCTCCTCCTTCCAGGACGCGCTCGCGCGGGCGCAGAAGCTCGGATACGCCGAGGCGGATCCCAGCGACGACGTAGACGCGGTCGATGCCGCGGACAAGCTCGCCATCCTCGTGCGCATCGCCTTCGGCGTCTCCTGTACGCCGAAGGAGATCTTCCGCGAGGGCGTGCGCGCTCTCGATCCCATCGACCTCGCCTACGGGCGCGAGATGGGCTACGCGCTCAAGCTGCTCGCCATCGCCCGGCGCGGAGAGGGCGGCATCGAGGCCCGCGTCCACCCTGCCTTCCTTCCCGCCGATCATCCGCTGGCGCGCGTGGACGGCGCGCGCAACGCGGTGCACCTCCTCGGCGACTTGTGCGGTCCGGTCATGTTCAGCGGGCTCGGCGCGGGCGGCGATGCCACGGCCAGCGCGGTCCTCGCCGACCTGACCCATGTCGCGCGGCGGCTCGCGCTCGGCGATCCGGTCGAACCGCCGCGCCCCGGGCATACCGGGCTGCCGGTCCTGCCCATGGACGAGGTGCGCGCGCGCAGCTACCTGCGCCTTTCGGTCGACGACGTCCCCGGCGTTTTCGCCCAGATCACGCACGTCCTGGCGGAGCTCGGCATCGGACTGGCGAGCGTCATCCAGCGCGAGCCGGTCTCGGGGCAGGCAGACGTCGTCCTCATGACGTATGCGGCTCGCGAGGCTGCGCTCCGCGAGGCGCAGAGGAGGCTCGCCGCCCTTCCCACCACCCGCTCCGTCCGGGCCCGCATCCGCGTCGAAGAGTCCCGTACATGAACGTGTTCACCATCGTCGTGCCGTGCTCCACTTCCAACCTTGGGGCCGGATTCGACGCCGTCGGTCTCGCCCTGGGCGGACCGGACTTCATCGTCCGCGCGACGCCCGGCGGGAACGGGCTGCGCATCGCGAGCCTTTCGGGCGAAGGGGTGGACCGACTCGCGCGCGACTCGAGCAACCGGTTGATCCAGGCGGCGTTCGCCGCCGCACGCGCCGCGGGATCGGACCCCGGCGAGCTGGGCGCCGAGCTCGAGGTGCACAGCTCCATCCCGATGGCTCGCGGCCTCGGCTCGTCCGCGGCCGTCGCGGTCGCGGGCGCGCTGCTCGCCGATCGGCTGCTGAACGGGCGCGTCGGCGAGGGGCGAGTATTGCAAGTAGCCGTCGAGCTCGAGGGCCACCCGGACAACGTGCTGCCGTCGTTGCGCGGGGGCTTGCAGGTGGCGGTGCGAGACGAGTCGGGCGCGGTGCATGCCTGCCCCGTTCCGCTCGGCGCTCCCCTCCGTGCGGCGCTGTTCATCCCCGACGAGGAGCTTTCCACCAGTGCCGCCCGGGCCGTCCTGCCTCGGCAGGTCTCGTTGCAGGACGCCGTGTTCAACCTCTCCCGCGCGGCACTGCTCGTCGCGGCGCTCGCCGCCGGGCGGCTCGATCTGCTCGGCGAGGCGATGACCGATCGGCTCCACCAGCCCGCACGGGCGACGCTTCTGCCCTGGCTACCGGCGCTGCTCGCTGAGGCGCGCGCCGCGGGAGCGGCGGGAGCGGCGCTGTCGGGCGCGGGCACCACGGTCTGCGCGCTCTGCGCCCCCGAGACGGCCCCAGCCGTGGTCCGAGCGCTTTCGCAGGCCGCGTCGATGCGCGGAGTACCCGGGCGAAGCGAGGTGGTGGAAGTCGGAGTGCCGGGCGCACGGGTGGCGTCGACGTAAATCTGTCGCGCAGGATTTGCGGGACCGCGAATTCTTGCGTCGCCGGCGATGGCGTACTTTTCGACAGAGTGATCCCCACGGCCTTCGACGGATCTCGAGACGCCTCCCGGTAAACCGAAAGTCCGGAAAATCCTGCGGACAGGATGAAGGTCTTGTTCGAGCGCGCTCGCCTCTGAAATCGGGGCCGCATCGCGTTCGGCACGTACGGTGCTTTGCGGAGCGGTACGGCGGAGCCACCGCCTCGAGGAGCACACATGACATGCGTACGGGTCGGCCTTGTTGCCCTGCTCGTTGCCGCGGCCTTTCCCGCCCAGGCCATTCCTGTGTTCGCGCGCAAGTACGGCACGAGCTGCCAGACGTGCCACACCGTCTATCCGAAGCTGACGCCGTTCGGCGAGGCGTTCCGACGGAACGGCTTCCGCTTCCCGGGCACCGACAGCGACTACTGGAAGCAGGATTCCATCACCCTGCAGGCGAAGACCGCGAAGAGCGAGGGCTCGACGCTCGTCGCCATCCCGCCGCTCTCCTTCGGAGCGAACGGCAACGCCATCGTCCATCCCGACAATACGGCGAGCGCGGCCATCGCCGACAACTCCGCGCGCTTCTCGCTCCGCGACGTCCTGGGCGAAGCCCACGTCTGGACGGGCGGCTCCTTGAGCGACAAGACCACCTACTTCGGCGAGGTAACCTTCTCCTCCGACGGCACCGTCGACGTCGAGCACCTGCAGGTCTACTTCAACGATCTGCTGGGGCCGCAGCACGCGGTCAATCTCCGCGTCGGCAACTCCGAGAACGTCTACGCGCATACCGGCTTCAAGATCGGCGGTATGCGTCTCGACGGCGAAGGGGCGAGCGGCACCAGCGCCGATCGGCCCTGGGAGGAGACGGCATTCACGCTCGAGGGGTTCGCCTACCACGCCTTCGGTTCCGTCGACTTCGCCGGCACCGACGACACGGGCGCCCCGGCCACGCTGCGGTTCGACAACACCACCAACGGGGCGGGCGGAGGATTGAGAGCGCAATGGGGCTCGCTCGAGCTGAACTCGGGCGTCTACTTCGAGCACCACACCCGCGTCGTTCCCGACTTCGCGAGCGGCAACGCGAGCAGCGCCGACGCCATCGCCCATTACGACGAGCTTTCGTACGTGGTCTTCCCCTGGCTCGTGCCCGCAGTACGCTTCGAGTACTTCTCGCTCTCGCCCACCGGCGGCTCGACGCAGAGCCTCTATCGCGTGCTTCCGGGAATCGCGGCCACGGTCACCCCGAACATCAAGATCGTCACCGTCGCCGTGATCGAGGGCGCCACCGGGAATCCGGTAGGCGGCTGGGGACAGGTCGGCGGCAGCGTCGCCCCCACCGACGCCGTCTCGAAGCTCGGACCCGAGCTGGAAGCCGTCACCTTCAGCGCAGCCATCGCCTTCTAGGAGAAACGCCATGACGAAGCTCATCGCTGCAGCAGCGGCGTTGTTGGTGTGCGCCCACGCGGCCCGCGCCGCCGGCGACGGTTCCATCTCGGGGAAGGTGAGCGCCATCCCGGAGAAGTACCTGAAGGACAGCGTCGTCTATCTCAAGCAGGTCCCCGGGACCTGGGCGCCAAAGACGCACACCATCGATCAGAAGGGCATGGAGTTCCGCCCGCACATCCTCACCGTGACGGTGGGCGACTCGGTGAAGTTCCTCAACAATGACGGCGTCGACCACAACGTCTATACGCCCGACGGCGAGGCCTACAACCTGGGCCTCTTCGCCAAGGGCCAGTCGCGAGACCACCAGTTCGCGAAGCCCGGCGTCTACACGCAGCTCTGCAGCGTCCATCCCGAGATGCTGTCCTACGTCTTCGTGGGCCAGAATCCGTACGCCGCCGCCGTGGGAAAGGACGGCAGCTACCGGATCGAGAACGTGCCGCCTGGGACGTACCAGCTCGCGGTCTGGAATCCGAAGCTGAAGACCCCGGACGTGAGCGTCACCGTCGCCCCCGGAAAGGCCGCACCGGCCGAATTCGCGCTGGCGAAATGAGCCTCGGAGCCGGCACCGCCGTCCTGGTACTCGCGCTCGCCTCGTGCGCCCCCGCGCAGGCGAGCGATCCGGACGGCGGTGCCGTGATCGCACCGGACGGCACCTTCACGAAGTTCAACCACAAGGTCCACGTGACCGAGAACCTGATCGGCTGCGGCACCTGCCATCCCTACGCGCGCCACTCCGCGGTGGCCGGCCTCGCGTCGCTTGCGACGTGCATGGGCTGTCACAAGTTCGCCGGCAAGGAAAAGCCCGCCATCAAGGCGATCCAGGCCCTCGCCGAAGAGGGAAAGCCGCTCGAGTTCGCTCGCGTCTTCCGCCAGCCGGACCACGTCTACTTCAGCCACGAGCGGCACCTGGCGCGGGCGGTCCAGTGCGCCGAATGCCATGGGGACGTCGCGCACATGGCGAACGACGTTCGGATCAAGGACATGCACATGGGGTTCTGCATCGACTGCCACAACGCGCGGCAGGCGAACGTCGATTGCATCACCTGCCACAAGTGAGCGTGTCATGAGCGGCGCTGGCATCGGCAGGCGATTCTTCCTCAAGGTCCTCGGAGCGACGGGCGTCGCCGCGGGGTGCTCTCCGACCCACGCGCCAGAAAAGCTCATCCCGCTCCTCGTGCCGCCGCAGGACATGGTCCCCGGCAAGCCGCTCTTCTACCGGACCGTGTGTCGCGAGTGCTCCGCGGGCTGCGGAGTGACCGCGCGGTCTCGCGAAGGCCGCATCGTCAAGCTGGAGGGAAACCCCGAGGAGCCCACATCGGGCGGCGCGCTCTGCGCTCGCGGACAGGCGGCGTTGCAAGAGCTCTACGCTCCGGACCGCTTTCGCGGGCCCTTGCTGCGGAACGCGGAGGGTCGCCTCTCACCGGTGAGCTGGGAGATCGCGCTCGGGAAGCTGACCGAGGCCGTGAGAGGCGCTTCGCCGGACGGGGTGCGCCTGCGAACGCGGAGCGAGCCGGGCACTGCGGGCGCCATCCAGCGGGTGTTCCTCGCCGCGCTGGGAGTGCCGCCGGATCATCGAGAGGTGGTCCCCGGCCGCGACGAAAAATCGCTTCGCGCCGCGTCCACGCTGCTCTACGGACGATCCGAGTTGCCGCGCTACGATCTCTCCTTGGCCCGATCGGTCGCTGCGTTCGGGGCGGATTTCGCCGAGACGTGGCTTTCTCCCGTCGAGCTCGGCCGCGGCTTCGCTTCCGGCCGGGGCTTGCCCGAATCGCAACGCACCACCCTCGCATGGGTGGGGCCACGGCTGGGCACTACCGGCGCCGTGGCGGATCGCTGGATCGCTTGCCGGCCCGGCGGCGAGGAGGACGTGGCGCTCCTTCTCCTCCGCTGGATCGTCGACCCTGCAAACCACGTCGAGGGCCTCGACCCGCAGGCCGCCCCGGTCCGGACCGCCCTCGCCGGATTCGATCCACGAGCGGCGGCGAGACGGGCGGGAATTCCGCTCGAGCAGGTCGCGCAGCTCGGCTCCGACCTGACCTCGCGGCGCCCTTCCGCGATCCTCGGATCGCACACGCCCGAGCTGGCCGCGCTCCTCCTGCTCGCCAATCACTTGCTCGGGAACGTCGGCCGCACCGTCTCGTTCGGCCAGGACTCGCTCCTGGAGTCGTACGCCCAGCCGGCGCCGGGCAAGGCGCAGGTGTTGCTCCTGCACCACGCCGATCCCTCCGAGGGCGATGCCGGCGTTCCGCTGGTCGTCTCGTTCAGCTCCCGTCCCGATGCCGCGAGCGACCGCTCGCATCTCGTCCTTCCCGATCACCACTGGCTCGAGTCGTTCGGCGATCTGGAGGTCCGCAAAGGCGTCCTTGCGGTGGCCCAGCCGACGATGGCCCCGCTCTACGAGACGCGCTCCGCTTCGGACGTTCTCTTGCAGATCGGAAAGAGTCTCGGCCTGAAAGGCCTTCCGCCGGGCGACGCGCAATCGATCTCGCGCAAGCGCGTGTCCGCTCGCGCCGCGGAACTGGGCGCGATGCGCCCGGACGGTGAGCACGGGCTCTTCATGCGCGGCGTGGCAAGCGCACCCGCGGCGCCCGAAGCGCGGCCCCTCGTCGGCAGTTCGGTGCCTGCGCTGCTCTCCGCGATTCCGGCCGCGCCACGCGAGCCGGCGCTCTTCGCCTTTCCCACCGCCCTGGCCGCGGCGGATCCCCGCGCGCCCTCCTGGCTGCGCGAGGTCCCCGACGCGATCAGCGGCATCTGCTGGTCTTCCTGGGTCGAGCTCTCGCCCCGCGACGCCGCAGCAATCGGCGCCCGCGACGGCGACCTCCTCGCCGTGGGCAACGCGCAACTACCGCTCTCCGTCTATGCCGGGCTGCGCGACGGGGTCGTCGCCGTGCCTGCGAATGCTCCGGAGCTTCCGGGATTGCGCGGAAAAGCGCTATCTCTCCGCCGGATCAGTCCAGGCCGGCTACCGCGGATCCCGGGAGCGCAGGACGACGCCGGCCGCGATCTGCTTCCCACCGCCGCCGCCGTCGCGGCACGGGAAGAACACCATCACGGGCACGAGCACGGCCTGGACAAGGGCATCGGCCACGAGCACCCGCCCGAGGAACATCCGTATGGGATGCGGCCGCCGCCTTCGCACCCGGTGCACCGCTGGGCGATGGCCAT
Source organism: Deltaproteobacteria bacterium (assembly GCA_005879805.1). Lineage (GTDB taxonomy): Bacteria > Myxococcota > Myxococcia > Myxococcales > 40CM-4-68-19 > VBKO01. Next base: position 34,772 of record VBKL01000043.1, read on the forward strand.
CGATCTGGATCGCTGCACGGGATGCCAGGCCTGTGTCGTCGCGTGCTACGCGGAGAACAACATCCCGGTGAACGGCGCCGAGGCGGCAGCGCAGGGGCGGAACCAGGCGTGGCTCCGCATCCAGCGATCGATCGAAGCCGCGGGAACCGACGTTAAGGTCGCCTTCCTGCCCTCGCTCTGCCAGCAATGCGATCGCGCGCCGTGCGAGCCCGTCTGTCCGGTCTACGCGACCTACCACACGAGCGAAGGCCTCAACGCGATGGTCTACAACCGCTGCATCGGGACGCGCTACTGCTCGAACAACTGCCCGTACGACGCGCGCGTGTTCAACTGGCAGGATCCGGTCTTCCCCTCGCCGCTCGACCTCCAGCTCAACCCCGACGTCACCGTCCGGTCGAAGGGCGTCATGGAGAAGTGCACCTTCTGCGTGCAGCGGATCCGCGGCGCCGAGAACGAGGCCAAGAGCGAGCGCCGCAACTTGATCGACGGCGAGGTGGTCCCGGCCTGCGCGCAGACCTGTGCGGCGCGCGCCATCACCTTCGGCGATCTGGAAGATTCCGCCGCGCGGATCAATCGCGTCCGGCAAGATCCCCGCGGCTACCGCCTGCTCGAGGAGCTCGCCACCGGCCCCGCCGTGACCTACCTCGCCCGCGGAGGCAAGTCATGAGCACCGTCTCCGCGCAGCTCGCGCTCATCGAGGAGCGCGTCCACGCGGCCCAGGGAAAAGGCGGAAGGCTCTACTGGGTCCTGCTCGCCTGCGCGATCGGCGCGACCGGGATCGGCGCCTATAGCTGGTCCCGCATCATCCGCTTCGGCATGGGCGAGACGGGGCTCAACCGCCCCGTCGCCTGGGGCGTCTTGATCACCGACTTCGTCTTCTGGGTGGGAATCGCGCACTCGGGCACGCTCATCTCGGCCATCCTCTTCCTCTTCCGCGCCAGGTTCCGCACCGCCGTGTACCGGGTCGCGGAAGCGATGACGGTGTTCGCGGTGGCGACGGCGGGACTCTTCCCCATCATCCATCTCGGACGGCCGTGGTTCGGATACTGGATCCTCCCCTACCCGAACGAGCGCTCGCTCTGGATCAACTTCCGCTCTCCCCTGGTGTGGGACGCGTTCGCCATCTCCACCTACCTGGTGGTGAGCTCGCTGTTCCTCCTCTCCGGGCTGGTCCCCGACGCCGCCGCGTTGCGCGACGCGACCTCGGGCTGGCGGCGCCGCCTCTACGCCATGGTGTCGCTCGGCTGGCGCGGCACCGACGAGGAGTGGCGTCACCACTCTCGCGCGTACCTCTTCTTCGCCGCCTTCGCCACGCCGCTCGTGATCAGCGTCCATTCGGTCGTGTCCTGGGACTTCGCCGTCTCGGTCGTCCCCGGCTGGCACTCGACCCTGTTCCCTCCCTACTTCGTCGCCGGCGCCATCCTCTCGGGTGTGGCCATGGTGCTGACGCTGCTCGTCCCGCTCCGCCGCGCCCTGGGAATCGAGGAGCTGGTCACGCGGAGGCATCTCGACCTGCTCTCGCGCCTCGTCCTCCTCACCTCCCTCATCGTCACCTTCTCCTACGGCATGGAGTTCGTCCTCGCGCTCTGGCGCGGCCCCCGCGTCGAGCTGGAGACGCTGCTCTTCCGCGCTTTCGGCAGCTACGCGCCGCTCTTCTGGACCATGGTGTTCTGCAACTGCGCGGCGCCGCTCCTGCTCTTTTTCCCCCGCATCCGCAACACGCCCATCGCGCTCTTCTTCCTCGGCATCGTCGTCAACGTCGGCATGTGGCTGGAGCGGTTCAACATCGTCGTGACGTCGCTTTCCCACAACCGGATCCCCTTCGACTGGGGCACCTACCGGCCGAGCCTGGTGGAGCTGGGGATCACCCTCGGATCGTTCGGCTGGTTCTTCACCTGGTTCCTCGTCTTCTTGAAGCTCCTGCCGGCGGTCTCCATCGCCGAGCTGAAAGAGGAAGTCGGTCATCCGCACGAAGGGGTCGATGCCACGGAGGTCGCCCATGCCGCTTGAGGGAGGGAGGCTCGGCGTCTTCGGCGACGTCTCGCAGGCGGCGGAGGCGGTCCGCGCTCTGCGCTCCGAGGGCATGGAAGTGCGCGCGGCGACGCCGGCGCCGTTCCCGGAACTGGTCGCCGCGCTGGAGAGGCCCATCAGCCTGATCGGGCTCTCCACGCTGACCGGTGCCGTCGCCGGCGGCGCCCTCGGGCTTCTCCTCGCGGCCGGCGGGTCCTGGGCGTGGCCGATCGTGGTCGGCGGGATGCCCATCGTGTCGTTTCCCGCCTTTCTCGTCATCGTCTTCGAGATGGCGGTGCTGGTCGGCGCGCTCACCAACTTCGTCGGGCTGCTCGCCATCTGCATCCTTGGACGCAAGCGGCGCGGCGTTCCCTTCGATCCGCGGTTCACCCGCGACCGCATCGGCATCTTCGTCCCCGGAGGCGGGATCCGCGCGGAGCAGCTTCTCCTCCAACGCGGGGCGGAAGAGGTGCGCGATGTTGCGTGAGGCTGCCCTCGGGCTCGTGCTCGCCTCGGGCTGCGCGCGGGACTGGCGCACCGACATGTGGTACCAGCCCGCGCGGCAAGCGCGCGAGACGCCGCGCCTCGAGCCCGCCGGATCCATACCGCTCTTCGCCAGGCCAAGGCTCGACGATCGCGACGACGCCGTCGCGCTGCGGGCGCCCTTCGCCGGCGACGAGATCTCCGCCGAGCGCGGCCGGGCCGTTTTCCGCGATCGCTGCGCCGGTTGCCACAACCTCGACGGGCACGGCAACGGACCGGTGGGGCGGTCGTTCCCGCCGGCTCCCGATCTCGCGCTCGACACGATTCGCGCCAAGTCCGACGGATACATCTACGGGACGATCGCGCTCGGAGGCCGCGCCATGCCGCCGATGGGCGAAGGCCTGGACGAACGCGACCGCTGGGATCTGGTCCACTTCGTCCGCCGCGTTCAGGGAACGATCCCGGCCTCGCAGGGATGTCCGTGATGCTACGGGGATTGCTTCGCCTGGCCGAAGAGGAGCTGGGACGGACCCTGGCGCGTATCTGCGCCGTCGCCGTCGTGTCAGGTCTCGCGGCACTGCTCCTCGCCGTCGCCGCCGGAATGCCTGCCGCGGCGCTCTCGGCGCTGGCCGCGAGCTGGCTCTTCTTCGCCGGCCTGGCCGCGGGCGGCGTGGCGCTTTCCGCGGCCGCGCGTCTCGCGCAGGGACGCTTTCTCGAATCGGCGCTGCCGCTCGCGGAGAGCCCTGCTGCCTTCTTTCCCGCCGCGCTGGTGCTGCTCGCGGTGATCCTCGCCGCCGCGCCCCGATGGATGCCGCCCGGGGCGCACGGAAGCGTCGCGGGACTGTTCGTTCGGGACTTCGGCGCGGCGGTGGTGCTGTTCGCTTGCGGCGCATGGTTCTTGCGCGATTCGGCGCGCTCCCGCTGGACCGGGAAGGATACGGCGCTCTCGGCGGTCGTGTACCTGCTCGTCTACGCGGCGACCCTGTCGGTGTGGGCCGTCGATCTGGTGATGGCCCTCACCGATTCAGCGCCGAGCGGGATCGTCCCGGTGCAGACCTTCATGGCCGCCTTCCTCTCGGCCATCGCCTGGGCGACGCTTTTCTCGGCGCGGCGTCACCTGGATCCCGTGGTGCGGCTCGATCTCGGCCGCCTCCTCTACGGCTTCGCCGCCTTCTGGGCGTACCTCGTCTGGTGCTCGTTCCTGCCCGTCTGGTACGCCAACCTCCCCGAAGAGGTGGGCGAGATTCTCGGCCGCGTCCAGGGCGGCTGGGCTGTGCTGAGCTGGGGAGTGATCGTCGCGACCTTCCTGGTGCCTTTCGTGCTGCTCCTCGCCGAGGCCGCGAAACGGAACCGGCTCCTCGTGGGCCTGGGCGCGACCAGCGTGCTCTGTGGCCTCTACGGCGAGCGATTCCTGCTGCTCGTGCGACCCGTTTCGCCGGGCGGCGGCAGGTGGGGGCTGGTCTTCGGCGCACTGGTCGCCGGCGGAGTGGCCGGCGTCTTCACGCTCGTCGTCGGGGCCCGCCTGGCGCGCTCGAAGACGGAACGTCCCGCGTTGACGACATGATCAAGCCGCGGGGGCGGACATCAGGGCTGCCCTGGCTTCGCCGAGCCCGCCAGCCACGCTTTGCCTTCCGCGTACAGCGTCTCCACCGCGGCGCCGCGCAGCCCCGGCAGGTCCGCTTTCACCGTGAATCCGTTCTTCGATTGCAGATACGCGAGGTGTCGGTACCCCTCCGGAAAGCGCGCGAGACGCTGCGGATCAAGCGCAAGCTTCGCGGACGGGTCGACCGGATCGAGCCGATCCTTCTCGTAGATCGGCTGCCGCCGCACGATGCCCCAGCGGCCGTCGCGCTTCTCGAAGAAATCGTAGAAGCGCCCCGTGCAGGCGACATCGACCAGCACGCCGTCGATCGCCGCGCGCTGGAGGATGGTCATCTTCGTCTGGGCGATCGCGCGATCGCCGGACACATCGCAGGTGAAGCCGGAGAGGGTGTGGAGGATGTTCACGCCCGACTCGAAGCCTTTACGGCTGACCGCGATGAATTCGCGGGCCGGCCCCTGGAACCAGGTGGCCGTCATCCACCCGTCCGGATGCCACACGGTGGCGAACCGTTCCCAATCCCCGGAGTCGCGCCACAGGACCCAGTTCTCCACGGTCTCACGGATCGCCAGCTTGTCGGCTGTCAGGTCGCTCGGCATCGTCGCGCTCCGGCTCGCGGGTCGCGATTCTTACACCGGCATTCGCCCGCGGAGCCTAACCGTTCTGCAGGATGTGCTCGATCGCCCTGTCGATCGCCTCGCGGAACTCGTCCGACGAGTCGAGGAACTGCACCCCGATGCCCGCATGCTTGCCGATCCTGGCGGCATCTTCCTTAGAGACGCAGTGGACGATGACGCCCTTGGCCTCGACCGGAACTTCGTTCCCCGGCAGGCGGAGGCTGACGGTGACGATCGATTCCAGCTCCATCGGCTGCTCGGTCTGGACGAAAACGCCGCCGGCGCTGATGTTCTCCGCGTACTCGAGGACGAATTCCTGGTTCGAGCTGAATCCCACCTGGAAGCGGGCCGCGTGGCGGGGGAAGGCGCGGCGCGCCTCGACCGGCTGCGGCTGCGCGGCGACGGCGCTCGGAACGTTCTGCTTGACGTTCATGACGCCGATCGGCGTTCCCGGACCGCCGGCCGCGGCGCGGGCACGGCGCTGCAAGAGCAGCTTGATCCCGTCGATGGTCGCGGGCGAGGGCTCGACGAACTCGGCCCAGAATCCGCAGTCCGGCTCCGGACGGACCTCGACGACCCGGGCGCGAACCTCGTCGGGGCGCATGTTGCCCGGGAGGTAGAGGCGCAGCGAGAGCACCGTCCCTTCCTTGGGCGACTTCTGCGATCGCACGAAGACCCCCTCCACGCTCACCTGGCGGGTGGTGCTCTGGATGGCCTCGCCGGAGGCCTCGAAGCGGACGGGGAAAACGACTGGAGCGCGCTGTGGTTTCACGCCGTTACTGTACCAATCCCCCCGGGCCTCCGTAGAGGGAGGCAGGGTGGCAGGCGGAGCGCCTGGCGCGCACCTCACACGGCGAAACGGACGTGCAGGATGTCCCCGTCCTGCACGACATACTCCTTTCCCTCCACCCGCAGCTTCCCCTCGTGGCGGGCCTTCGCCTCGCTCCCCGCCGCCAGGAAGTCGCCGTAGTGGATCACCTCCGCCTTCACGAACCCACGCTCGAGGTCGGAATGGATCCTCCCCGCCGCGCGCGGCGCCCGGTCGCCGCGGCGGATGGTCCACGCCTTCACCTCGTCCTCTCCAACCGTGAAGAAGCTGATCGAGTCGAGCAGCTTGTAGGCGGCCCGCACGAACCGTGCGCGGGCCGGCTCCGTGAGACCCAGCGACTGCAGGAACTCGGGCTGATCGGCCGGGTCCAGCTCGGCGATCTCCGCCTCGACCGGAGCGGCGAGCGCGATCGCCTCCGCGGTGCGCTCGCGCGCAGCGACCTCGACGGACTCGGGCGCCGGCTGCGCGGCGGCCTCTTCGGAAACGTTGACGACGACGAGAAGCGGCCGCCGGGAGAGGAACCCGAAGTGGGCCATCTCCTTCTCCTCGGCGTCGCTCCAGCGCATGGCGCGCAGCGCCTTGCCCGACTCGAGATGCCCGTGGAGCCGTTCCAGCTCGTGGTACTCGGCGCCCGTCTTCCCGTGCTCTTTGCGCAGCCGGTCGAGGCGCTTCTCGACTACGTCGAGATCGCTCAGGACCAGCTCCGCATCGAAGTCGCGCAGGTCGCGCGCGGCGTCGGGCGGCGTGCCGTCCGCGGCGACGAAGCCGCGCACCACCAGGCAGAAAGCATCGACCTCCGCGAGCGCCCGCAAGGACTCTGCCGGAAGCCCCGCGCCCTTCCCCGAGGGACCCGCCACGTCGACGAAGACCATCTCCGCGAAGGTCGTCTTGCGCGGCTTGACGATCTTCGACAAGGCGTCGACCCGCGGATCGGGCACCTTGATCGCCCCGAGGTTGACGTGCGCCCGCCCCGGCGTCCCGGCTTTGTGCAGCCCGGTCAGCGCGTTGAAGAGCGTCGTCTTTCCGGATTGCGCAAATCCGACGAGGCCCGCCTTCATGCGAAAACCCTCCCGGCGCGCGCGCAAGGCGCCTGGTCGAGACGGTAGCACGCTCGCGGGTGCCGCCGCTCCCAGGTGCGAATCGCCGGCCGCTCGGATATGAAGGAACGCCTCTTTTTCGCCGCTGTTCGGCGAGGATCTCGATGCCGCGCAGGACCCCTCTCCACGAAGCTCACCTGGCCGCGGGCGCCCGCATGGTCGAATTCGCCGGATTCGAGATGCCGGTGCAGTACCAGGGCGTTCTCGAGGAGCACGCCGCGGTCCGCGAGCGGTCCGGCATCTTCGACGTGAGCCACATGGGCGAGGTGGTCCTGGAGGGCCCGTCCGCGCTCGAGTCCGCCCAGCGCCTCGTCACCAACGATCTGACCAAGTGCAAGGACGGGCAGGCGCAATACTCGGCGCTCTGCAACGAACAGGGCGGCGTCATCGACGACATCATCGTCTACCGCTTCGCCCCCGAACGGCTCTTCATCTGCGTCAACGCGAGCGGCCGGGAGAAGGACTTCGACTGGATGCGCGAGCGCAAGGCCGCCGGAACGACCGCGCACCAGCGCAGCGACGACTGGGCGCAGGTTGCGGTGCAGGGCCCGGACGCCCCCGGAATCGTCGACTCGCTCTGCCTACCACCAGTACTCGACCTCGCCTACTACCACTTCCGCGAAGCGACGGTCGCCGGCGTTCCCGGCTGCATCGTCGCACGCACGGGCTACACCGGCGAGGACGGCTTCGAGGTGTTCTGTCCGCCGGGCAGCGCGCCCAGGATCTGGGATGCGTTCCTCGAGAAGGGGGTCACACCCTGCGGCCTCGGCGCCCGCGATTCGCTCCGCCTCGAAGTCGCCTACCGCCTCTACGGCAACGACATGGACGAAGCGCACACGCCGCTCGAGGCGGGCCTCGGCTGGATCGTCAAGCTCGACAAGCCCTCCGGCTTCGTCGGTGCCGAGGCGCTGCGCAAGCAGAAGGCGGAAGGCCTGCGGCGCAAGCTCGTCGGCTTCAAGCTCACTGGCAAGGGGATCGCGCGACACGGCTATCCCGTCTTGTCGAAAGGGAGCCGCGTCGGAGAGGTGACGAGCGGCACCATGAGCCCGATGTTGAAGGAATCGATCGGTCTCGCCTACCTCCCCGCCGAGCTTGCCAGAGAAGGGACCGCATTCGACGTCGAGATCCGCGGCAAGCCGGTCGCCGCCCAGGTGGTGAAGACTCCGTTCGTCACGAAGGAAGCGCAGAAATCCGCCCCCAAATCCTCCTGAGAGGGAAGCGATGGCCGATTACCCCGATAGCCTGAAGTACACCAAGGAGCACGAGTGGGCGCGGATCGCCGGCAACCGGGCGACCATGGGCATCACCAGCTTCGCCAAGGATCAACTCGGCGACGTGGTTTATCTGGAGCTGCCGGAAGTGGGCGCGCAGATCGTGCGCGGCGAGCCGTTCGGCGTGGTGGAGAGCACCAAGGCGGTGAGCGAGCTGTTCGCGCCTGTCACGGGCAAGGTCACCAAGGTGAACAAGGAGCTCGTCGACGCTCCGGAGGGGATCAACGACGACCCGTACGAGAAGGGCTGGATGATCGAGGTGGAGCTCTCCTCGCCACAAGAGGTCTCCGAGCTGCTCTCCGCGGCGCAGTACCAGGAGCTCGTCGCGCAAGAGGGATGAACCCGGAGCGCCTGGATCTGCGCGGCCTCCTCTGTCCCTTGACGTGGGCCAGGACGAAGTACGCGCTCGGCCGGATCGCGCGCGGTGCGGAGCTGCTGGTCGTCCTCGATCACCGCCCCGCCCTGCCCGACATCCGCCGCAACGCGGAGGAGCTGGGACACGAAGTGGTCTCGACGACCGAGCCTTCGCCGGGCACCTGGGAGATGGTCCTGCGCAGAAGCGACCACGGGAGCGGGCCCTGAACCGGGCCCTTCCGCTCTTCGTCGCCTTCGCCGCGATTGCGATCGGCGATCTGGTGCTCGCCCAGGTCCGCTCCATTTCCGCGCAGCGCCTCCTGGCCGCATTTCTCCTCGCGACGGTACTCCTGTGGGGCATCGGAGCGCTGCTCGGCTGGCTCGGAATCTTGATCTCCTACAACCCGGCGGCAGGCGGATACGTCGGCAACTGGTCGGGATTCGCAGGCGCCGTCATCGGCGCGCCGCTCGGAGGAATGGCCGGCGGGATGCTCGGGATCGCGCTTGCCGAGCGCGCCTTCACGGGATGCTGGCCGCGGCCTTTGCCGCTCGCCCTTACCGCCGTCATGGTCCTCGTGCTCGCCGGGTTCACTCTCGCCATCTTCTCCAGGTTCAACTCGGTCGAGGAACAGGCAGGCCGCGCCGTGTTCATCGTCGTGCCGCTCTTCGGGGCCGGGGCCGTCCTCGGTTGGCTCCTGGGAATGTCCAAGGCCCCGACCTAGGAGCCGGCGGCGGCGAATGGTAGACCCGCTGCATGAGGATCGCCCGCAGGCTCGAGGGCCTCGTCCAATCCGACATCCGCCGCATGACCCGCGAGTGCGAGCGGGTTTCTGGCATCAACCTCGGCCAGGGGATCTGCGACCTGCCCACGCCGCCGCTCGTCCGGGACGGCGCCATCGCCGCCATCCGCGAAGGGCGCAGCACGTATTCGTTCGCCGAGGGCACGCCGCAATTGCGCGAAGCCATCGCTCGCAAGCTCGAGCGCGACAACGGCTTCCGCGCCGATCCGGCGACCGAGATCTGCGTGACGGTGGGCGCGAGCGGCGCTTTCGCCGCGACCATCAGCGCGCTCCTCGACCCCGGCGACGGTCTGCTTCTCTTCGAGCCGTACTACGGCTACCACTTGAACGCTTCCCTGGTGGCGGGCTTCGAGCCACGCTACCTGACGCTGCAGCCTCCGGATTTCACGCTGCGTGAAGAAGAGCTCGAACGCGCCGTGGACGCGAAGACGAGGGCGGTGGTCGTCTGCACGCCCTCGAATCCGAGCGGCAAGATGTACTCGCGCAAGGACCTCGAGGCGCTGGCGCGGGTCGCCCAGAGGCACGACCTGCTCGTCATCACCGACGAGATCTACGAATACATCCGCTACCAGGGACGCGAGCACATCTCGCCCGCCTCGATCCCCGGCCTGCGCGATCGCACCATCTCCATCATGGGTCTGTCGAAGACCTTCAGCATCACCGGCTGGCGCCTCGGCTACGCGGTCGGTCCGGCACGATTGATCGGCGCTGTCACGCTGGTGAACGACCTCTACTACGTGTGCGCTCCGACCCCGCTCCAGCTCGGCGCCGCGGCGGGCTTCGCGGCGCCCAGGGCGTACTTCGACGAGCTGCAGTCCAGCTACCAGCGCAAGCGCGACATCCTCTGCGAGGCGCTCTCGTCCGCGCGGCTGCCTCCCATCGTCCCCCAGGGCGCCTACTACGTGCTCGCCGATTGCACGCGATTCGGTCCGGCGCAGGAAGCTGCGATGACGGTGCTCGACCGCGCGCGGGTCGCTTCCATCCCGGGAACGGCCTTCTACCGGGGGCCACCGGGCGATCGCCTCTTGCGCTTCTGCTTCGCCAAGGAAGACGGGGTGCTCGAGGAAGCCTGCCAGAGGCTGCGCTCGATCTGAGCATGAAACGCCCGCTCCTCCCGATCTTCCTGATCGTGCTGGTCGACGTGCTCGGCCTCACGATCATGATCCCGCTCCTCCCCTTCTACGCGGAAAGCTTCGGAGCGAGCGCCACCGCCGTCGGTCTGCTCCAGTCGACCTACGCGGGCTGCCAGCTGATCGCGGGTCCGCCGCTGGGCTCGCTTTCCGATCGGCTCGGCCGCAAGCCGGTCCTGCTCGTCAGCCAGCTCGGGACCTTCGCCGGTTTCCTCATCCTCGCCGCCGCGCCGAATCTCGCGGTCGTCTTCCTCGCCCGCGCCATCGACGGGATCACCGCGGGTAATCTCTCCATCGCGCAGGCGTACATCGCCGACGTCACGACGCCGAAGGAGCGTTCGCGTGCGTTCGCGCTCATCGGCATCGCCTTCGGAGTCGGCTTCCTCGTCGGTCCCGGAGTCTCCGGATTCCTCTCCGCGCACTTCGGCTTCCAGGTTCCGATCCTTTGCGCCGCCGCGCTGTCCTTGACGAGCATCCTCGGAACCGCGTTCCTCTTGCCTGGCGTCCCGCCGCATCCGGAGGCCGAGCAGCCCGCGGCCCCCCTCGCCTCCGAGGAAGAGGCGCCGGTCGCGCCGGGCGGCAAGCGCCTGCGCATCCTCGACTGGAGGCTCTACGGTACGTACTTCCGAAGACCCGTCCTCGGCGGCCTGCTCTGGGAGTTCTTCCTCTACACCTTCGCCTTCGCCATCTTCATGGGCGGATTCGCGCTCTTCGCGGAGAGACGGCTGACCTGGAACGGTCTGCCCTTCGGGCCCAAGCAGGTTGGATTGGTCCTAACGTACTCGGGCCTCTTGGGAGTCATCGTGCAGGGCTCGATCCGCTCCGGCTGGCCGGTGCGGAAGTTCGGAGAAGTGCGGCTCGTCACCATCGGCTTCGCCGCCGGAGCCGTCGGATACGCGCTGCTTGGCTTCGCCTACGGGATCCCCGTCCTCCTCCTCGCGTCCGCTTTCTCTTCGGTGGGAAACGGCGTCGTGCGCCCCTCGCTGACGAGCCTCATCACCCAGCAGGTGCGCCGCGACGAGCAGGGGGTCGTCCTCGGGCTGAACCAGTCGTTGCAGTCGATCTCGCAGATCGTGGGTCAAGCGCTCGCCGGCTGGCTCATCGATCGCCAGTGGCTCACCACCTGGGCCTTCTGGGCCGCCGGCGTCACCATCGTCGCCTTGGTGCTCAACCGCGGCGCCCGTGCCGAGCGAACGGCAGCTACCGAAAACGCGTGATCGACGTCAGAACCCGCGCGCAGCGGGCGAGTTCGGCAGATACGCCGGACCGAAGCTCATCCGCACCCCCTCCGGGGCAGCGAGGAGCGTGAAGGCGAAGCCGAGGCGCGCGGTGCCGGTCTCGTTGAAGAGTCCCGGGGGCGGATTGGGGAAGCGCTGCGCACGGCGGAACGAGTCGACCGCCACCTGGTCGAGATAGCTGACCCCGCTCGATTCGGCGACGTGGACGTCTTTCACCTCGCCGCTGCGATCGAGCGTGTACTCGACCACGGTGCGGCGATCCTTGAACGAGTACATGTGCCCGTTCGGATCGTGCCGCTGCGCCGAATCCTCGACGGCGGGAACCCAGATCCGCGCCACGGTCTCCTTCACCCTGTTCAGGTAACCGGCGTACTTGAAGGCGCGGCTGTTGAGCAGCGTCTCGTCGCCTTCGTCGACGCCCTCGAGATGATCGGACATCGGCCCGCCGGCGATCTTCCCTGCGAACTCACCCGGCCGATCGAGCGTGAGCGTGAGCGGCCCGCGCTTCGAGGGCGCCCCCGGAGCGAGTCCGGGAATGCCCGCGGAACCAGAGTCGGATTGGTCCGCCGTACCCGGCTGCCCGAGCTGGAACTTCTGTCCTTCGCCGGGAACGGCATCGCGCGCGTCGCGGTTCGCAACCGTCCCGTCCGGAGCCTCCTGGACCTGGACTCGATCCCGGCGCGCCTGCTTCGGCGCCTCGGCGACGACGCGGCCATCGCGCGCCTGCGTTCCACCGTTTTCGCCGGAGCGCACGGCCGACGGAGCAGCCGCGGCCTGCTTGGACGCTGCCCTCTCGTCCTTCCCCTCGCGCTGCGCTTTCGGCAGGACATTCTTGAAGAATGGCGACGTCTCCCGGGCGCGCGTCTCCTTGAGGACGCGGCTGTCGTGTTCGCTCAAGTAGTGCGTCGGCTTGTCGGGTGCCCGTTCATCTTGCGGTTGTCCGAGGCTCACCACCTGCCCGGAGACCTTTTCGGGGGGCTGCTGTTTCTCGGGCTCCGCGATGGGCGGCGGCAGCTTCGGGGTCAGATCCTCCGAGTGCCCCGAGGAAGGCGTGTTCGAGGGCGCGCCTTGCTGCGCATGCTGGACCTGGCCGTTCGGCGTCGGGACGAGACCCACCAGCGTACGCCGCGGTCGCGCCGGCACGTGGAAGACCGCGTCCTTCGCGATCCACGGCAAGAGCAACAAGTGCAGCGCCAGCGACGCGAGCAGCGCGGCCAGGAGCCGGCTGCGCCGTTTCACCGGCTTTTGCGGCAAGGACATCGCCCTGCATTCTAACTCCGGTGGGTGGGGGTGAGGAGGCCGCAGTGCGGCATCGCCCGCGGATTCTCAGTAGATTCGCTCAGGCCGCGCGCCCGAGTAGTACCAGCCCAGGATACGACGGTAGTCCCAACCTCGCTGCGCCCTGCCGATGGCGCCGAGCTGGCACATCCCCGACCCATGGCCCCATCCGCCCCCGACGAAGGCGAAGGCGCCCGCGGGACGCTCGATGACGAACATTCCGCTGTTCAGGTTGCGAAACAGTTTCCGGATGGCCAGCTCGGAGACGACCCGCGTGACCCCGGCCGATCCTTCGACGCGAAGCGCCCTCGCCCGGCCCGAGATGCCACGGCCCTCGACCGCCAGGGAACGGACCTTCCCCACCTCGAGCGGAGCGCACAGATCGTCCACTTCGGCCTGCGTGAAGGTGCGCTTCCATCGCACCTTTTCGGGGCGGGCGAGCCCGGAGAGCGCGCAGTAGCTCTGCACCTTCGCGAGGTGGACGAAGCTCGAAACGAGCGCTGCCCCGATTCCATCCGCGAAACGGGCCATCGCCGCAGAGCGCGGGTCGAAATCGGGCCTACCGCGGAGCGACGGATCGGGCGGGCCGCCCCAGACGGCGTCGTTGTTCTCGGTGAACCCCCCGCAAACGGCCGAGTAGACCGAGTCGACGAGGCGGCTAACGCGTCCTTTCGCCTTCTCGCCGAGAACGCCGCGGGCGGGAACGCGCGCGAAGAGCGCCTCGCCGCGCGTGTCGTCTACCGCGCGATCCGTTCCCGCGGTTTCGGCGGAGGACCCGCGGTAGACCTGGCAATGCTGCTCCGCGCAGAGCAGGTAGGGATCGCCGAGGTGCCGCGCTCCGATCTTGGCGAGGACCTCGCCGCGAGCGGTGACGGCCTGTGCTTTGAGCGCCTCGGCGTGCGCATTTGCGAAGATCTCGCTCGGCACGACGCCCTTGACGAGGCGCTCCATCGGGACTCCGGCGACCAGCGCCAGCGTTCCGGCGGCATCGACGGCTGCGTAGAGGGGGCCGGGATAGGTGCGCGCTTCATGCCCGTGGAAGGCGTATCCCATCCCGAACTCGACGTCGGGCACGGTGATGCCGCCGCGGGCGCGCAGCTCGATCGCGCCCTCCCCGACCGCACGCACCTTTCCTTCCGGATCGAGGAGCTCGATGCGTCCGCTCGGACGCGAGGCCATCTCGCGCAGGATCTGCGGCCGCACTCCCTCGAACTGCGCGGTCAGCTCCGCGGCCTGCGCCCGCGCGCCGGCTTCGGTCGCGTCGCCTTCGGCGAGGACGGCGTACTTGCGCGTGTCGACCACGTGGCCTGCGATCCCGTAGACCTGCCCGACGGTGGTGATGCGCGTCTTCACTCCGCGTGAATCCCAGCCCTCTCGCGCGCGAGCGAGACCTTCGCGATCGCCGTAGCGGATCTCCTCCAACTCGACCCAGGCGGCCCCCACCCCGGCGCGGGCGTCGACGAGACGCACCGACCAGCGGCCTTCGGCTCCGTCCGAGACAGCTGGTTGGGGCGCGCCGCTCGCGGAGCGCGCGTCGGCTTGCAAGGCGCCGCGCGGAAGGAGCAACGCCTCGCGCCTCCCTTCGGCGACTCGGACGGTGATGAGCGGTTGGCCGCCATCGAAGGCGAGCCTGCGCGAGTAGAGGAATTCGAGGGGATCGTCCGGCGCGGGCGCTCCGGAAAAAAGATCCGGGGCGACGCCGCCATCCGGATCCGCAGGCGCCGTCGCCTGCGCGGTGGCCCGCGCCGACGCCACCGTTCCGGCGATCCAGGCGAGAAACCCGCGCCGGGTCGTCATGCCCCGTGCGTGCGAGCGACGTACTTGCGGAAAGCCTCGTGGAGCCGGCGCGTCACCGGCCCTTGCTTGCGGTCGCCGATCCGGCGCACGTCCGGAGCCGCACCGCCGAGGAGGACCAGCGAGGTGACCGGCATGACCTCGCGGATGGTGCTGGTGACGAAGACCTCGTCCGCGGCCGCGAGCGCCTCCGGACCGAACGGCTCCTCACGGACGATGAGTCCCTCTCCGCGCGCTACCTCGAGGACCACGGTGCGCGTCACGCCCTGGAGCATCCCGAGCGCGAGCGGAGGGGTGACCACGATCCCCTTCTGCACGAAGAAGACGTTGGAGGTGGACGCCTCGGTGACCTGTCCGCGCAGGTCGAGCAGGAGGGCGTCGTCCGCTCCGGCGGCGTGGGCCTCGCGCAGGGCGAGGATGTTGTTCATGTAGTTGCCGGTCTTGAGGGAGGGATCGAGACAAGCGGTCGGGTTGCGGCGCGTCAAGGTGACCGCGACCTGGAGGCCCTTTTCGTACTGCTCGCGCGGCGCCGGCTCGAGCGGACGGACGATGACGAACATCCGGCTCATGCCCTGGGCGAGGTGCGGGGAGAGCCCGAAGCGGCCTTCGCCCCGGGTCACCACGATGCGTACGTACGATTCGGGGTTCCGCGCCGCGTCGAGGGTCCGCTGGATCTCGCCTTCGATGCGCTCCCGGGGCGGGAGCGTCAGGCCAATCCGGTCGGCGGAGCGATCCATCCGATCGAGGTGTCTGCCCAACTCGAAGGGCCGGCCGCCGTAGGTGCGCGCGACTTCGTAGACCGAATCGCCGTAGAGAAAACCGCGGTCGAAGACGGAGACCGTGGCCTGCTCGGGGGGAACCAGCTGTCCTTCGACGTTCACGAGTACCGGCATCCACGCCTGCGTATCGAAGCACGCGGCGCTGCGCAAGAAGGTGATCGCGCGGCGAGGCGCGCGTGTTAAAACCGGCGCGAGCCGCTAGCTCAGCTGGCAGAGCACCGGCCTTTTAAGCCGAGGGTCCTGGGTTCGACTCCCAGGCGGCTCACCTTGCGGATGGTCGGTTTTTCGTTTAGGCGCGAACGGAAACCAGAACGATCACCGCACGCAGGATCGCCCCGGCGAAGATGCCGAGTGGCGTCAAGAATCTCCAGACACTTCGACTCGCGACTTCACCCATACCTTGGAAGGGAAA
>VBKL01000072.1 GCA_005879805.1 Deltaproteobacteria bacterium
TGGCGTTGATCGAGCAGATGGCGAGGACCCCGCCGACGTACCCGCCGACCGATCGGTAGATGG
Organism: Deltaproteobacteria bacterium; assembly: GCA_005879805.1. Classification (GTDB taxonomy): domain Bacteria; phylum Myxococcota; class Myxococcia; order Myxococcales; family 40CM-4-68-19; genus VBKO01. The sequence goes on from VBKL01000072.1 coordinate 64, forward strand.
CGAGCGCGACGCGCTGGTACCGCTCGCGGTTGACGTGCGACGATGCCTCGGCGAGCGCGGCCTTGATGAGGTCGCCGCCGAACAGCAGCATGAAGATCGCCAGCAGCACCAGGGTGACGAGCGCGCCGATGGTGCTCAAGGCTCCCCCGATGGCGAGGAGCACCGGAGCGACGGCGCCGGCGGCCGTGGGAACCGCCTGCTTGAGCTGCTCGCTCAGGTCGAAGCGAGCATCGAGCATGAGGAAGAGGCTGGTATGGCGCAGCCTGTCCCAGAGCGAGGGAGCATCGGCGATGAACGCCTTCGCCTGGGAGACGAGGGGCGGCACGATGAGGAAGCTCAGTCCAGCGCCGAAGGCGAGCAGGCCGAAGACCACCGCCAGGACCGCACCCCTGCGGCGCACTCCTCGCCGGCCCAGCGCCTCCACCACGTGGTTCAGCGCCACCGCGATGAGGGCCGCGCCGAGGGCCAGGGTCATCGCGAACTGCGTGCGGAGCACGAAGTAGACGAGGGCGACGACGGCGAGGACGCCGAAGCAGACGGTGAACACGGTCTTGAGCGTGACCTGGGAGGCCGAGCGCATCGGCTGTCGGTCCGACATCTTGCCCCCTCAGGGCTCGCGAGGCGTGTCGCGGCTCCGCCGGCCCGCCTCGCCGCCGGATCGCAAGGCGGCGATGGCGTCCGCGTAGCTCTTCTTACCGAAGACCGCCGTGCCGGCGACGAGGACCGTGGCGCCCGCGGCGGTGACCCGGGAGGCCGTCTCGGCGGTGATCCCGCCGTCCACCTCCACCCGGACCCGCAGCTTGCGCCGCTGCACCGCGGACGCGATGCGCTCGATCTTGGGCAGGCACGACTCGATGAAGCTCTGCCCGCCGAATCCGGGGTTCACCGTCATCACCAGCACCAGGTCCAGGGAATCCAGCACCCACTCCACCATCTCGGGAGGAGTGTGCGGATTCAAGGCGACTCCGGCCGTGCACCCGGCCGAGCGGATCTGCTGCAGCGTGCGATGGAGGTGCGGCGAGGCTTCGGCGTGCACGGTGATGTTGGCGGCGCCGGCCTTGGCGAACGCCTCGACGTACTTCTCCGGCTCGACGATCATGAGATGGCAATCGAGCGGCGTCGTGGCGGTCCGCTTCATCGCGGCGACGACGGGCGGGCCCCAGGTCAGGTTCGGCACGAAGCGGCCGTCCATGACGTCCACATGGATGAGGTCGGCGCCGCCCGCTTCGACGGCGCGGATCTCCTCGCCGATGCGGGAGAGGTCGCAAGAGAGCAGCGAAGGGGCGATCTCGATCGTCATCGGCGTTCCTCGGGGCCTTTGCGCAGCCGCACGGCGAAGAACCCGTCCGTGCCCGTCCGCTGCGGCAACGTCAAGAGGTGATCTTGCGCGTCGAGGCAATCCACGGCGGCGCGCGGCGTCGCCCACCCGGCGGGCGGCGGCTCGGGCTGGAATTCCGCATGCGCGGCAAGGAAGCGCGCCACCTGCTCGTCGCACTCCTCCGGCGTGAGCGTGCAGACCGCGTACACGAGCAGCCCGCCCGGTTTCACGGCGCGTGAAACGGAGGCGAGCAGCCGGGCCTGGAGCTGCGAGAGGCGATCGACGTCCTCCGGAGTCCGCCGCAGCTTTGCCTCGGGATGCCGGCGCAAGGTTCCCAGGCCGGAGCAGGGCGCGTCGAGGAGGACCAGGTCGAAGCTCGGATCGCCGGGAAGCGGCAGCGCGGCGTCGGCGGCGAGGGCCCGGACGTTGTCGAGCCCGAGCCTGTGCGCGGCTTCTTCGATCTGTTTCGCCTTGCGGGCGTGAAGGTCGACGGCCAGGACCTCGGCCGCGCCCAGCTCGGCGAGATGGCAGGCCTTGCCGCCCGGAGCGGCGCAGGCGTCGAGGACGGAAGCTCCCCGGGGCGGAGCGGCGTACAGGGAAACGAGCTGCGCCGCCTCGTCCTGCGACTGGAACAGCCCCTGCTCGTGCCCTTCGATGTCGAGAGCGGGCGGGGCGCCCGGAGCGAGGACGAGGGCATCCGGGGAGTACTCACCCGGGGTGGAAACGATTCGCTCCTCGCGGAGCGCGCGCCTCACCTCGTCGCGCGTCGTCTTGCGCCGTGCCACCCGCACCGTCGCCGGCGCCTGTTGCTGGTTTGCCGCGCAAAGCTTCTCCGCCTCTTCGAAACCGAGCCATTTCGCCCACCGCTCGACCATCCAGCGCGGATGCGCGTACGCCGCGGCGACGTGCCCTGCCGGGTCGACTTCCCGCGAGGGGAGGGGGGCCGGGGCGCGCGTCTGCGAGAGTCGGCGCAGCACCGCGTTCGCGTAACCCGAGGCGCGCGCTGCTCCCAGCGCCCGCACCAGCTCGACGCCTTGATCGACCACGGCCCGCGCCGGCACACGGGGATGGTGGAGAAGCTCGAACGCGGACAGCCGGAGCGCCGCGCGGACGTTCGCGTCGAGCTCCTCGGACGGTCGCTCGGAATGGACCGCGATCGCGCGATCGAGCTGCAACTGCCAACGCAGCGTTCCGTAGGTGAGCTCGGTCGCGAGCGCCGCCTCGCGCGGCTCGAGCGCCCCCGCGGCCCGGAGCGCCCCGTCGAGGGCGAGGTTCGCGAAGGCGCCTCCCTGCTCGACGCGGAGGAGCACTTCCGCGGCGATGCGACGCGCGGGAGAGACCGTCACGGGCGGCTTGTAACCCTCCGGCCAACGGCGGTCTACCGCCGGCGCATGCCGCCGCGAGTTGCGCCGACCTGCAAAGGGCGGATACAGTCCTGCCGTATGCGGAACCTCCAGCATCGGAGCCGGCTTTGGGAGCCGCACGGCCGCCGTCGAGCTTCCCGGTGATCTACTGACGCCTTTCGGCGTCTTCTGTCTCCTCGATCAGCAGCAGCCCCCCGGTGGCGACGCCTTCCTCTTCGAGGGAGCGCTCGGGCGGTACAGCTACGTCGGAGTGGGCAACGGCGCTCCCCGCCTGACGTTCGCGGCAGGGACGCGGTCGACCCATCCGCTCGAGGCATTGCGGACCGCGCTCGAGGACATGCAATCGGAGAAGCCCGCCGATTTGCCGCCCTTGTGCGGGGGCTACGTGGGTTACCTCGGCTGGGCGGCGGCGGGATGGAGCGAGAAGATCCCGCAGCGGCTCGGTCCCGATCCGTTCTTTCCCGAAGCCGACCTGCTGCACGTGACGGAGCTGGTCTCGTTCGATCACCGGCAGGGCCGCGCCTGGGCGGTCGCGACCGGCGACGATCCGGGGTCGCGGGCGGAGGCGCTCGCCCGCCGGGTGCTCGCCGTCTTCGGCGACGCCAAGGCAGACGTTCGCTGGCCGGACGCGCTCCGCAAGCCCGCCGCGCAGTCGCTGGCCGCCCGCATGTTCGGCGCCAAGCGACCGGTCCGGGGACATCCCGAGCCGCGGCCGCTCGGCGGCGGCGAACGCGCTTTCAAGGCCGCGGTCAAGAAGGCGCTCGAGTACATCTACGCGGGCGACATCTTCCAGGTGGTGCTCTCGCAGCGCTTCGAGTTGCCCGACTGCGACGGCTTCTCGCTCTACCGCACGCTGCGCGCAGCCTCGCCCGCGCCGTACCATTTCTATCTGCGCCTCGGTGGCCGGGAGCTGTTCGGCGCCTCGCCTGAGCTTCTCGTCGAGGTGGACCAGGGCTTGATGAGCGTGCGGCCGATCGCCGGTACGCGGCGCCGCGGCGGGTCCGCCAAAGAGGACGAAAAGCTCGAGCGAGAGCTCAAGGCCGATCCCAAGGAGCGCGCCGAGCACACCATGCTCGTCGATCTCGGTCGCAACGACGTGGGCCGGGTCTCACAGATCGGCACCGTCCGCCTGCCGCGCCTGATGGAGATCGAGCGCTTCAGCCACGTCATGCATCTCGTCAGCGAAGTGAACGGCAAGCTCGAGGCGGGCCTCGGCAGCGTCGACGCCTTCGCCTCGGCATTTCCGGCGGGAACGCTCTCCGGTGCTCCGAAGATCCGCGCCCTCCAGATCATCGACGAGCTGGAGACGGTGCAGCGCGGGCCCTACGGCGGAGGGGTGGGCTGGTTCTCCGCGGCGGGTGACGTGCAGCTGGCCATCGCCATCCGTACCCTGTTCCGCTCGGGCGGACGGCTCTTCGCGCACGCGGGCGCCGGCATCGTCGCCGACTCCACTCCAGAGCGCGAGTGGCAGGAAGTCCTCGCCAAGGTGCGGGCCTCGGTCGGTGCGGCGTACGGCGCGGTGGCGGGGCGCGACGAGGCCGTCGCGGAGGCGGCCACCCGATGAGCCGCAGACTCCGGGTTGTCGTCATCGACAACTACGACTCGTTCACCTACAACCTCGTCCAGCGGTTGGGCGAGCTGGGCGCGGAGCTCGACGTCGTACGCAACGACGCGATCACAGTCGATGATCTCGAGCGCCGCAAGCCGGAGCGCCTGGTGCTCTCGCCGGGCCCCTGCACGCCCAACGAGGCCGGCATCTGCCTGGAGACGATCCGGCGGTTCTGCGGACTGGACGGAGCGGTCTCGAAGAAGCGCACCCGCACGGTGCCCATTCTCGGCGTCTGCCTGGGACACCAGAGCATCGGTCAGGCGTTCGGGGGGCGCGTCGTCCGCGCGCGGGCGCCAGTGCACGGAAAGGCCGAAGAGATCGTCCACGACAAGAGCACGCTCTTCCGCGGCGCCCCGCGGCCGCTGCTCGCGGGCCGTTACCATTCCTTGGTGGTGGAGGAGAAATCGCTGCCGCCCGAGATCATCGTCAGCGCCCGGACCCGCGACGGAATCGTCATGGCGCTGCGGCATCGCAAGCTGCCCGTCTTCGGCGTGCAGTTCCATCCCGAATCGATCCTCACCCCCGACGGACAGACGCTGCTCGGGAACTTTCTCGCGGTGGAAGCGTGACGCTACTCCAGGCGATCCAGTCGGTGATGGAAGGGCGGAGCCTGAGCCGCGAGGAAGCGGGCGCCGCCATCGAGGCGATGCTCACGGGAACCGCGCCCGCCTCGCAGATGGCCGCGCTCCTCGTCGCGCTGCGCATGAAGGGCGAGACGCCCGACGAGATCGCGGGCGCGGCACAGGCGATGCGGGCGCGCGCCGTGCGGGTGGAAGTGGGGCTCGATCGGCTCATCGACACTTGCGGCACCGGCGGCGACGGCGCGCACACCTTCAACATCTCCACCGCCTCGGCGTTCGTGGCCGCGGCAGCCGGCGCCCGGGTCGCCAAGCACGGCAATCGCGCCGCCTCGTCGAAATGCGGCAGCGCCGACGTGCTGGCGGCGCTCGGCGCCGAGGTGGAGCTTCTGCCCGCCCAGGTCGCCTCCTGCATCGACGAATGCGGGATCGGGTTCCTCTTCGCTCCCGCTCATCACGCGGCGATGCGGCACGTGGCTCCGGTGCGAAAGGAGCTCGGCGTACGCACGCTCTTCAATCTCCTCGGACCGCTCGCCAATCCCGCCGGCGTGCGCAGGCAGGTGGTCGGCGTTCCCGCGCCGCAGTTCGTCCCCGTCCTGGCGCGCACCCTCGTAGAGCTCGGCGCCGAGCGCGCCTTCGTCGTCCACGGACACGGCGGGCTCGACGAGATTTCCACCGCCGGGCCGACGCTGATCGCGGAGGCTCGCAACGGCTCGGTTCGCGAGATGCACGTGACCCCCGAAGAGCTCGGTGTCGCGCCCGCGCCGATCGAGGAGTTGCGTGGCGGCGATGCGCAGCGGAATGCGGAGTTGCTCCTCGCCGTGCTGAGAGGGGAGAAGGGCGGCCGCCGCAGCGCGGTCCTCCTCAATTCCGCCGCGGCGATCGCGGTATCCGGCGTCTGCGAGACCTTGCGCGAGGGCGTGCGGCTGGCGGAGCAGGCGATCGATTCCGGCGCCGCCGCCGCGCGGGTCGAGTGGTTCGTGCAGGCAACGCGCGAGCGCAAGGCGGCGGGAGCGGCCTCGTGAGCGACAACCATCTCGAACGGCTGGTAAACGCCTCGCTCGAGCAGATGGCTGCGCGGGCGGCGCGGGCCCCGCTCGCGCAGGTCCGGGCGCGGGCGCTGGAGCGGGAGGCGCCGCGCGGCTTCGTCTCGGCCCTGGTGGCCGCGCAGGCGCGAGGCGACAACCCGCTGATCGCCGAGGTGAAGCGCGCTTCTCCGAGCCGCGGCGTCATCGCGAAGGACCTCGATCCCGCCCGCCTCGCGCGGGCCTACGAGAAGGGCGGAGCGGCCTGCATGTCGGTCCTCACCGAGCGGGCGAGTTTCGGCGGCTCCCTCGAGGATCTCGTACAGGCCCGTTCCGCCTGCAGCTTGCCGGTGCTCCGCAAGGACTTTCTCGTGACGCCGTACCAGATCTGGGAGGCGCGAGCTCATGGCGCCGACGCGGTGCTCCTCATCGCCGCGGCGCTCGATCTGCCCGCGCTCGTCGAGCTGCGCGGCCTCGCCCGCGAATTGCGCCTCGATGTGCTCTTCGAGGTCCACTCCGAATCGGAATTGGAAGCGGCGCAGGCGGTGCGGCCGGATCTGCTCGGCATCAATGCCCGCGATCTCAGGAACCTCGCAGTGGATGCCGACGCGTTCTCCCGCCTCCTGCCAAACGCGCGTGGCATCGCTCCTCTGGTGGCGGAAAGCGGCGTGAGGACGCCGGCAGACGCGCGACGCTATCGGAAGGAAGGCGCCGACGCGCTGCTCGTCGGCGAGGCGCTTTCTTCCGCGGCCGACCCCGAGGCCGCCACGCGGGGACTGGTCCGGGCATGACGAGCGTGCGCATCAAGCTCTGCGGCGTGCGCAGGCCCGAGGACGCGATCCTCTGCGCGGAGGCCGGCGCGGACGAGGTCGGCGTAATCTTCGCCGCGCACAGCAGGCGCCGCGTGACCATCGAAGAGGCGCGGCGCATCCGGGCCGCGCTGCCCGCGCAGGTGCCCCTCGTCGGCGTCTTCCAGGACGCTCCGCTCGAGGAAGCGCTGCGCATCGCGCGCGAGGTGGGTCTCGCCGCGCTCCAGTTCCACGGGAAGCTGCCGGAGCCGGCAGGCGATCTGCCGCTCTACGCGGCAGTGCAAGTCAACGGCAGGGACCTTGCGCGCACTTCGAGCCTGGCCGGATTCCGCCGCGTCCTGCTCGACGGACCTTCCGGCGGTTCCGGCGTCCCCTTCGCCTGGTCGGTCGCGCGGAGCGTGCGCGGGTCGGTGCCCGAGGTCTTCGTCGCCGGCGGGCTCACTGCCGAAAACGTCGCGGAGGCGATTCGCGAAGCCGACCCGCACGGCGTGGACGTCGCTTCCGGCATCGAAGGTCCGGACGGTTTCAAGGACAGAGACCGCGTGCGTGCCTTCGTGCGCGCCGCGCGAGGTGCGCGGTGAAGGAAATGCTTCCGCTGTTCAGCTGGGATCCAGGTCCATTTCCCGATGCGCGCGGCAGATTCGGCGCATACGGGGGACGCTTCGTTCCCGAAACCCTCATTCCCGCCCTCGACGAGCTCGCCGCCGCGTGGCGTTCGGCGCGGGCCGATACGGCCTACCGCGACGAGCTTGCGACCCTGCTCCGCGACTATGCGGGCCGGCCCACACCGCTCCTCGCGGCGAAGCGCCTGGCGGAGGCATGCGAGGTCCGCGCCAAGGTGTTCCTCAAGCGCGAAGATCTCCTCCACACCGGCGCGCACAAGCTCAACAACACCCTCGGCCAGGCGCTGCTCGCACGGCGGATGGGGAAGAAGCGGGTCATCGCCGAGACGGGCGCCGGGCAGCATGGCGTCGCCACCGCGACGGTCTGCGCGCTCCTCGGGCTCGAGTGCATCGTCTACATGGGCGCGGAGGACGTCCGGCGGCAGGCGCCGAACGTGTCGCGCATGGGCCTGCTCGGCGCCGAAGTGCGTCCGGTCGAAGCGGGATCGCGGACCTTGAAGGACGCGATGAACGAGGCGATCCGCGACTGGGTCACCAACGTGCGGACGACGTACTACTGCATCGGCAGCGCGGCCGGTCCGCACCCGTATCCACTCATCGTCCGCGAATTGCAGCGGATCATCGGCGAGGAGATCGCCTCGCAGCTTCCCCGGCTTCCCGACGCGGTCGTGGCCTGTATCGGAGGCGGCTCCAATGCCATCGGCGCCTTCCACCGCTTCGTTCCGGAAAAGAAGGTGGCGCTCTTCGGGGTGGAAGCCGCCGGGCGCGGGCTCGATTCCGGCCAGCACGGCGCCTCCCTCTCGCGGGGCAGGCCCGGAATTCTTCACGGATCGCGCTCGTACCTGCTCCAGACGGACGACGGCCAGGTGGTGGAAGCGCACTCGATCAGCGCGGGTCTCGACTACCCCGGCGTCGGGCCGGAGCTTTCCATGCTGCGGGACGACGGCCGCATCGAGGTGCTCTCCGCCACCGACGACGAGGCGCTGCAGGCGTTCCGGCTGCTCTCCCGCAGCGAAGGAATCCTCTGCGCGCTGGAATCGGCGCACGCCATCGCCGCGCTCCGCAAGCTGCCCGCCGCTCTGCGCGAGGACCGGGAGGCGACCGTCGTGGTCAACCTGAGCGGGCGCGGCGACAAGGACCTGGCGACCATCCTCGCCGCCATCGGAGGCGCGTCGTGAGCCGCCTGAGCGACGCGTTCCCGCGCGGCCGCACCGCGCTCGTCTGCTACGTGATGGCGGGAGATCCTTCGCTCGCCTCCACGGAAGAGCTGCTCCTCGCCATCGACGGAGCCGGCGCCGACGTGATCGAGCTGGGGTTGCCGTTCTCCGATCCGATCGCCGACGGTCCCACGCTGCAAGCCTCGGCGACCCGCTCGCTGAAGCACGGCGGCAGCGTCGCTTCTGCCCTCAGCGTCGCTCGCAAGCTGCGCGGAAAGCTGCGCGCTCCCGTCGTCACCATGGGCTACATGAATCCGATCGAGTCGATGGGCCTGCGCGGTTTCGCGGCCGCGCTGCGCGACGCCGGAATCGCCGGCTGCATCGTCCCCGACCTTCCTCTCGAGGAGGCAGCTCCGCTGCGCGAGGAGCTGGACGCGGCCGGCGTCGATCTGGTTCCGCTCGTCGCGCCCACCACCCCCATGGAACGCGCCGCCGCCATCGCCAAGCTGGCCCGCGGATTCGTCTACACGGTGAGCGTGACGGGCGTGACCGGAGCGCGCACCGAATTTCCGCCCGACCTAGCGGCACGATTGCGCGAGCTTCGCGCGATCAGCTCCTTGCCGGTGGCGGTCGGTTTCGGCATCGCCCGGCCCGTGCAGGCCGCGGCGCTTCGCGGGCTCGTCGACGGGATCGTCGTGGGCAGCGCGCTGGTCGCTGCCCATCACGAGGGAGGCGTGGCCAAGGCCACGGAGCTCGTCCGCGGCCTCAAGGCTGCGCTTCAGTGACCCTCAGCCCCGGAACTTGTCCGGGAACTGCTTCGCGATTCCAGAAGTGAGCGCGTCCGCCAGCATCATCATGTGCTCGGAGTTCTTGTCGTACGCCGCGATCAGGGAGGGAGTGTCGTGCTTGAGCAGTGCGACCACCTGCTCGGTCACCATCTGCAAATGGCCGTGCAGCATGTCCTGCAGCGTTTTCTGCGGCCAGTTGGGATTCGCCGATGAGAGGAAGGCCGCGATGTCGTCGGCATTCTTGAACCACTTCTTGTTCGCGGCATCTTGCGCGGCGGAGTCTCCCGCCTTCGCCGCCTTCACCAGCTCGGCGGCGATGAGGATGTGGTCTCGCAGGAGCGATCCCAGCTTGTTTCCGGCGGCATCGCCGTAATAGGTCTTGATGGCGTTACCGATGTCGTCCTGGTTGCGCAGGAGTCGCTCGGCAATGTTGTTCGCGTCGACGCCGCCGTCGATCGCGGCAACGGCGAACAAGCCCGTGTAGGTGACATGATCTTCCCAGAGCTTGCGCATGTCGGCGCGCAGCTTGGCCTCGGAGGAGCTCGAAACGGAGCTGGAAGCGGCCGTACCGCGGTCTCCGCTCGATCCGGCGGTCGCACAGGCCATCGAAGCCGCACAAAGGGCGAGGGCGATTCGCTTCATGTGCATGCTCCTTTCTTTCGGCGGCGTAATACCGCCGCGCGGGTCCGCCAGCAAGGAGTCGCGAGCGTGGGAGAGGTTACGACTTCAGGGGGACGCCGCCAGCCACTCCAGCGCTTCCAGGTAGCCCCCGATCCCCTTCCCCATGATGCGGTGGGCGCACACTTCCGCGATGACGCTGACCTGGCGCCAGGCCTCTCGCTTCGAGAGATCCGAGATATGCACCTCGACCACGCGGAGCCGGGTCGATGCGATCGCGTCGCGAAGCGCGTAGCTCGTGTGCGTGTAGGCGCCGGGATTGAAAACGACGCCGTTGGCCCAGCGGCGAAGCTCGTGCAGCTTGTCGATGAGCGCGCCCTCGTGGTTGCTCTGGTAGGCGCGCACCGCCCAGCCCAGTTCGCCGGCGCGTTCCACGAACACCTGCTCCACCTGCTGGAGCGTGGCGCTTCCGTAGACCTCGGGCTCCCGCTCGCCGAGCAGGTTGAGGTTCGGTCCGTTGAGGAGCAGGACGTTCACGACAGGCTCGCCTCCACCGCGCGGGCGCACTCCTCGGCAGATACCTCTTCGACCCGGGGACCGCCCAGCCCGGCGAGGAGGACGAACCGGACCTTCCCGCCCCGCGCCTTCTTGTCGTGTGCGAGCGCCGCGATGACCGCTTCCCGTTCGCCTTGGGAGAGCCGGCGATCGACGCCGATCTCGAGGCGCGCGACCAGATCGAGGGCTCGCTGCAGCGACGGGGTATCGAGGAGCTTGCGGGAATGCGAGAGCCGCAAAGCGCCGCGAAGCCCGAGCGCGACGGCTTCACCATGGGTGAAGCGCTGGTACGCGGTCGCCGCCTCGATCGCGTGGCCGACCGTGTGGCCGAGGTTCAGGAACGCGCGCGCGCCGCCTTCCCGCTCGTCGGTCGCCACGATCCGACCCTTGAGCCGCATGCAGGCCTCGACCAGCGACGCCAGCGCCTCGGGGCTTCCCGCGGCGGCTCCCTCGAGATTGCCTTCGCATCGTTCGAGCAGCGTAACGCCGCCCGCATCTTCCTTCGGAGCGAGCAGCGCGCACTTCACCACTTCGGCGAGCCCGCTCCACAGTTCGCGCGGCGGCAAGGTCGAGAGCGCCTCGGGATCGCAGACGACCGCCCGCGGCTGGTGGAAGGCGCCGGCCAGGTTCTTCCCCGCTCGCAGGTTGGCCCCGGTCTTCCCGCCGAGGCCGGCGTCCACCTGCGCGAGGAGGGTGGTGGGAACGGAGATCCAGGGCACGCCCCGGAGGTAGATGGCGGCGGCGAACCCGGCCAGGTCGGTGAGGACCCCTCCGCCCACCGCAACGACGAAGCCGTCCCGCCCGAGGCCGCGCTCCGCCAGGACCTCGCAGATCGCTTCCGCTTCCGGCAGGCACTTGCGCGCCTCGCTGACGGAGCGCGTGATCGGCCGCCCGAGGCGCGTGTCGGCGTAGCGCAACAGCGCGGGCCCGTGGCGGGTCGACAAGAGCCGCTCGTCGGCGATGAGCGCGGCCTTCCCGGAAAGACCCGCCTCGGAGGCAAGCTCGTCCAGGGTGGCGAGCGCGCCCGCGCGGATCACGCAGCGCGTGCGCTCGCCAGACGCGAACCGGACCTCGAACTCACCTCCAGGCACGCTCGGCCTCCAGCGATCGCACCGCGGCGGCGCACGCCCGCGCCACCTGCTCGGGCGAGAGCCCCTCCACGTCGATCTGCGCATCGGAGATCCGCGCGTAAAGCGGCTCGCGCGTGCTGGCGAGCGCGGCGAGCTTGCCCACCGGATCGCCGGCGAGAAGTGGCCTGCCCGCCGCGGCCCTGCCCGCGCAGAGATCCACCGGGGCGCGAAGCCAGATCAGGTGCCCCGATCTGCGCACGTGATGGCGGATCGCGCGCGAGGTGACGGCGCCGCCGCCGAGCGCGACGACACTGCGCGGCCCCCGGGAAATCTCGCGAACCTGGGCCGCCTCCCGCGCGCGGAAACCATCCTCGCCCTCGGCGGAGAAGATCTCTGGGACGCTCCGGCCGGCGGACTTCTCGAGTCGCGCGTCGAGGTCGATCAAGGGAAGTCCGAGGAGGTTCGCGAGCAAAGGACCGACCGTGGACTTCCCCGATCCGGGAAGGCCGCACAAGTAGACGTGGCCTTCCAGCAGCCGGGCCCGGCGCCAGGCGAGCCGCAGCGCCGCTTGCAGTTCCGCCAGCGAATCGCCGCCCAGCTTGGCGAAAAGCTCCTCCGCGACCGCGAGCGCGACCACCGCCTCGCCCACCACCGCAGCGGCCGGAACCGCGCAGGTGTCGCTGCGCTCGACGTGAGCGGCATCGGCCTCGCCGCTGCTCAGGTCGACGCTGCGGAGCGCGGCCGGCACGGTCGCGATCGGCTTCATGGCGCCGCGCACGAAGAGCGGCTCGCCGTTGGTGATCCCCCCTTCCAGGCCGCCCGCGTGGTTGGTCGGGCGCGCGATGCCGCCGCCCTTGCGATCCATCGGATCGTGCACCTTGGAGCCGAACAGCTCCGCGTTGCGGAAGCCGTCACCTAGCTCCACCGCCTTGATGGCCGGGATCGAGGCCAGCGCCCGCGCGAGCAATCCGTCGAGCCGCAGATCGTGCTGCGCGTACGTCCCGACGCCCGGGGGAAGACCGGTGACGCGGACCTCGAACGTCCCGCCCACCGTGTCGCGCTCCTGCTGGGCGCGCTCGATCTGCACCCGGAAAGCCTCGTCGTCGCGAGGCGAGAGCGCGCGCACGCTGCTCTTGTCCGCCTCCAGCGCGAGCGCGTCCGCATCCTCGTCGAATAGATCGCGGAGGCCCGCCGGCGGCTCGGTCGCGTGCGCCTCGCCAATGGAGGTGACGAACGATCCGACCCGCACGTCCAGCTCGTCGAGCGCCCGCCGCACGGCCGCTGCGAGCGCGACCCGCGTAGCCGTCTCCCGCGCGCTCGCCCGCTCGAGCGAGTTGCGCAGATCGCGATGGCCGAACTTGATGGCTCCGGTGAGATCGGCGTGGCCTGGTCGCGGAAGCGAGACTTCGTTCCCGCGCTCGTCGGACGGCTCGACCGCCATGCGCGTCGCCCACGCCTTCGCGTGATCCGCATTCTCGATGAAGATCGCGAGCGGTGTGCCCATGGTCACGCCGTGGCGCACTCCCGCGAGGATGCGGGGCAGCTCGGGCTCGATCTTCATCCGCCCGCCGCGGCCGTAGCCGAGCTTTCTGCGCTGCAGGTCGCGGGCGATGTGCTCGACGAGGAGCCGCACGCCGGCGGGCATTCCGTCGAGGATGCCGACCAGCGCGGGGCCGTGCGATTCACCGGCGGTGAGGAAGCGGAGCCGGCTCACGACAGCGCCGCCTCGCGCAGGGAGGAAAAGAGATCGTCCAGCCCCGTCCGCCCGAGCCAGATCTCGAGCGAGGCAATCGCCTGGTGGACGAGCACGTCGATGCCGTCGACTGCGCGGAGCCCGCGCTTGCGCGCCCTGCGCAAGAGCTCCGTGTCGCCGCCGGGAAGGCGGTAGACGAGATCGACCACCGCAGCCCCTGGAGAGAGCTGCGCCGGATCGAACGGTACCGAGTCGTCGGAGAGTCCCACCGTGGTGCACTGGACCACGATCGCGGCTTCCTGCAGAGCGCGCCGCGCCGGCTCCGTCCCGAGCTCATACGCCTTCGCATCGCTCACCGCTCGGGCAAGCTCCGCCGCTCGGGCCTCCGTCCGGTTGAGGATCGCCACTGACGAGGCCCGACCCGCGAGCGCGAAAGCGGCCGCGCGAGCCGATCCACCGGCGCCGACCACCACCGCCTTTCCGGAAGGGTCGATCCCGTGCTGCCGGAGTGCCCGCAGAAGGCCGGCCGTATCGGTGTTGTGACCCACGAGCGCAGTCCCTTGCGGCGCGACGCAATTGACCGCCGCGATGCGTGCCGCGTCGCCTTCGAGGCGGTCGACCAGGCCCGCGACCGCGGTCTTGTGCGGCACCGTCACGTTGAACCCCGCGCAACCCAGCGAGCGCAGTCCGGACACGGCCGCAGGCAGCTCCGCCGCGGTCACGCGGCATGGCGCGAAGACGGCATCGAGGCCGAGCCGCGCGAACGCCCGTGCATGGATCGCCGGCGAGCGCGAATGCGCCACCGGGTCGCCGAGCACGCAATAGAAGCGACGCATCAGGTCTCGAGCTCCACTTCCGCGCCGAGCTTGCGGAGTAGCTCGTAGAAGCCCGGGAAAGAGACGTCGGCCCACTCCGCCCCCGAAACGGTGGTCGGAGAATCCGCCGCGAGCGCCGCGACCGAGAAGGCGAGGGCGATGCGGTGGTCATGCGCGGAATCGATCTCCGCGCCATGCAGTTTGCGCCCGCCCCGGATGCGCAAGCCGTCGGGCAATTCCTCCACGTCGGCGCCCATCGCGCGCAGGCCCTGCGCCATCTGCGCGATGCGGTCCGATTCCTTCACGCGCAGCTCTTCGGCGCCGCGGATCACCGTCTCGCCGCTCGCCAGCGCGCCGAGGACGGCGAGGATGGGCACTTCGTCGATGGCGCGCAGCACCAGATCGGGCGGAAGCTCGGAGCCTCGAAGCGACTGCTGCTGCACTGACAGGCGCGCGGTGGGCTCGAGCTGTGCCGAGGCGCCCTCCTCGAGCCGCAGCTCGACGCGGGCGCCCAGCTGCGAAAGCGCATCGAGGAATCCCGCGCGGGTCGGGTTCACGCCGACGTGCCCGAGCGAGACGCTGCCGCTAGCGATCGCCGCTGCGAGCAGGAACGCCGCCGAGGAGAGGTCGCCGGGGACCTCGAGAGCGACGCCCTGGAGCCGCGCCGGTCCGCGAAGCGAGGCGGTGGTCCCGCGGACGTTCACCGGCACGCCCATCTGCCGCAACATGCGCTCGGTATGGTCGCGGCTCTTCAGCGGCTCGGTGAAGCTGGTTTCACCCTCCGTGAACAATCCGGCGAGGAGCACCGCGCTCTTCAACTGCGCGCTCGCCACCTTCGAGGTGATCGATCCCGGCCGCATGCTGCCCCTCTCGACGCGCACGGGCGGCCGTCCCTTCTCGCCCGTCGTCACCGTAGCGCCGAGCTCGCGAAGCGGCGCCGCCACGCGCTCCATCGGCCTGCGCGAGAGCGACGCGTCTCCGATGAGCGTGGCGGGAACGCCTGCTCCGGCGAGGACGCCGGTGAAGAGCCGCATGGTGGTCCCTGAGTTTCCGCAGTCGAGCGACTCGGCAGGCGGGCGCAGACCGCGCAAGCCAACCCCGAAAACGATGGCGTCGTCCGGTCCCATGTCGGGATCGTGCTCCGGCAAGGGCAAAGAGCCCGCCGGCCGCGAGGGCACCGGCTGCGCGCTCCATGGCGTGCCGTCGCCCCGCAACAAAGGAACGCCCAGTTGCGCCAGGCACCGCGCGGTCGATCGCACGTCGCCGCCCGGAGCGAGGCCGGCGATCCGGCTCTCACCCTCCGCGAGCGAGGCGAAGAGCAGCGCCCGGTGCGAGATGCTCTTGTCTCCTGGCACGCGCAGGTCCTCGCCGCGCAGCTTCTGCCGCAGCGGATGGACGCGCGCTTTCACGCCGTAATCCGATGGAGCGAGCGGCCCACGGCGCTCGCGATCTTCTCGATCTCGCGCATGAGCACTTCGAAACGGGGCAGATCGAGCGACTGCATCCCGTCGGAAAGCGCGCGATCCGGATCGGGATGCACCTCGATGATGAGACCGTCCGCTCCCGCCGCTATGGCCGCGCGCGCCATGGGAAGAACGGCGCTGCGAATCCCGATGCCGTGCGAGGGATCGACCACCACGGGAAGGTGCGAGTGCGCCTTGAGCATCGGGACGGCGTTCAGATCGAGGGTGTTGCGCGTCATGGTCTCGAAGGTGCGGATCCCGCGCTCGCAAAGGATCACCTGCTTGTTGCCGCGCGACACGATGTACTCGGCTGCCATGAGCAGCTCCTTGATGGTCGAGGACATGCCGCGCTTGAGCAAGACCGGCTTGCGCAGATCGCCCACCGCCTCGAGGAGCGAGAAGTTCTGCATGTTGCGCGCGCCGATCTGCAGGAGGTCGGCGCTCTCCGCGACGAGCGGAAGCGTCTCGGTGTCCTTCACCTCGGTGACGACCTTGAGGCCGGTTTCGCCGCGCGCCTTCTCGAGCAACTCCAGTCCTTTTTGCCTGAGACCCTGGAAGTCGTATGGGCTGGTGCGCGGCTTGAATGCTCCGCCCCGGAGCAGCGACGCGCCGCTCTTCCGCACCCCTCGCGCGGCGGCGAGGATCTGCTGCTCGCTCTCCACGGCGCAGGGACCCGCCATGACCACGATCTCGCGGCCACCGATGGGGACCCCGGCGACGTCGACTACCGTATCCTCGTGCTTGACCTCGCGTGAAACGAGCTTGTACGGGGCCGTCACCGGGATGCAGTCGGCGACCCCCTCCATGAGGCGGAAATGGCCGGGATCGACGGGCCCCTTGTTCCCCGTGATGCCGATCGCCGTGCGCCCGGCTCCTTCGATGGCGTGGGGCGTGAATCCGAGCTCGCGGACGCGATCTTCGACGGCCTTCTGCGCCTGGGGCGTGACGTCGGTCGTAAGGACTATGAGCATCCCCGAGTAGATATCGCAGAATGAGCGCGCCGGTAGCGGCTCTAGCCCCCCAGCCTGTCGCCCGGCCGGAGCGGGTGGCCGGCCAGGTAAGCGGACGCGGGCATGCGCCTTCCGCCCTCGGGCTGCACTTCCCGCAGGCGCAGTACGGTGCCTTCCCCGCACGAGACGTCGATTCCGGACGCCGACGCCTCCACGATCTCGCCCGTCGCGCGTCCTCCAGAGGGCAGCACCTCGGAGTCGTGCACTTTGAGGACCGAGCCGGAAGCGCGCGTCCAGAGCCCAGGCCAGGGAGTGAACCCGCGCCGTCTTCGATCCAGATCGAGCGCGGTCCGCGAGAAGTCCGCCTCGCCGTCTTCGCGCCGCAGCATCGGGGCAAGCGTCGCTTTCGAATGATCTTGCGGAGTCCGAGGCAGTTCGCCGCGCGCGAAGAGGCGCAACGCTTCTCCGAGCGCAGAGGCGCCCAGGCCTCCGAGCTTTCCGAGAAGCGACTCGCCCGTCTCGTCGGGCGCGACGGAAAGCGAGCGCTGGAGGCGGATGTCGCCGGTGTCGAGCCCTTCGTCCATCTGCATGATGGTGACGCCCGTCACCTCGTATCCGCGGGCCACCGCCCACTGTGCGGGCGCTGCTCCGCGAAGCTCGGGCAACAAGGAGGCGTGTACGTTCAGGCACCCGAGCCGCGGCGCGGCCAGCGCGTCGGGAGGGAGGATGCGCCCGTACGCCGCAACCACCGCGACGTCCGGCGA
>VBKL01000274.1 GCA_005879805.1 Deltaproteobacteria bacterium
GGGGACGCTGGCCTCCGCGCCATCGATCTGGAGTTGCACGGTCCTGCGGCTCATCGCGGCGAGCTCCCCTCGAAGATGTGCAATCGCTTCGCGGCGGACTCGACCGCTCCATAGGCGGTCTGGCCGAGCCCGCAGATCGAGGCGTCCTTCATCACCCTTCCGATCTCGTCGAGGAGCGCGATCTCTCCGGCTGCCGACGCGCCGGGCGGCCGCGACGCGAGCCGGTGCAGCGCTTCTTCCTGCCGCGCGGTGCCGACCCGGCAGGGAACGCACTGGCCGCACGATTCGTCGCGGAAGAAGGCGGCGATGCGCAGCACGATCGGTACCAGATCGACGGAGTCGTCGAAGACGAGGACCACGCCGGATCCGAGGGTCGCCTGGGCCTTGCGAACCCCTTCGAAGGTGAGCGGCAGATCGATCTCGTCAGGCCCGACGAAGACGCCCGCCGCCCCGCCGAGAAGCACCGCCTGCAGCCTCCGGCCGCCGCGCACGCCCCCCGCGAGCCCGATGATGTCGCGCAAGGTGGGGCCGAAGGGAACCTCGTAGATCCCGGGGCGCTCGACGCAACCGCTCGCACAGAAGAGCTTCGGGCCCTTGGACTCGGCGGTGCCGATGCGGGCGAAAGCCGAGCCGCCTTCGAGGACGATGGGGAGCACGTTCACCAGCGTCTCGACGTTGTTGACCACCGTGGGCTTCCCGAACAGCCCGACCTGGACCGGGAACGGCGGCTTGTTGCGCGGTTCCCCCCGGAACCCTTCGATGGAGTTGAAGAGCGCTGTCTCCTCGCCGCAGATGTAGGCGCCCTCGCCCTAGCGCAACTCGACGTCGAAGGCGAGCCCGCGTCCCATGACGTCGGAACCGAGCAGGCCGCGGTTGCGCGCTTCGCGAACGGCGCCCTCGAGGCGCGCGGAGGCGAGGGGATATTCGCCGCGCACGTAGATGAACCCCCGCTCGCAGCCGGTCGCCAGGGCCGCGATGGTCATCGCCTCGAGCACCGCGAACGGATCGCCTTCCATGAGGATGCGGTCCTTGAAGGTGCCCGGCTCCGACTCGTCGGCGTTGCAGACGACGTAATGTGGTCGCACCGGCTGGCGGGCGACGGCTTCCCATTTGCGGCCGGTAGGAAAGGCCGCTCCGCCGCGGCCGGAGAGCTTCGAGTCGAGCACTTCGCGGAGCACGCCGTCCGGTCCGAGATCGAACGCCTGGCGCAGCGCCTCGTAACCGCCGTGCGCCTTGTAGTCGTCGAGGCTGCCGGGGTCGATCGCGCCGGCTCGCGCGAGCAAACGCAACGCCGGATCTCCGCTCTGGGGAACGATCGGGCGCGCAGCCTCGAGCGGTGGCGTTTCGCCGGCGAGCAGCGCGCGGGCGATCTTCGCAGTCACAGGAGCGACGGAGCGCTCCATGGGAGCAGGTCCCGCGACGGTGAGAAATGCGGCGGGCGCGCGCTCGCAAAGACCGAGACAAGGCGAGCGTAGCCAGATCGCGTCGTTGGGAGGGCGGCCCCCATTTCCTGGCGGACCGGCGGTCCGTTCCAGCTCCGCGCAAAGCTCGTTGGCGCCGGAGCACCGGCAGGCGATGTCGTCGCAGACGTGCAGCACGCGCCCCGGGCGCGGTTCCAGAGCGAGGAGCGCATAGAAGCTCGCCACCCCATACGCTTCGGCCGGAGGAATGCAGAGCCGCCTGCAGATGTGGCTGAGCGCGCCTTCGCTGACGAATCCGATCCGCGCCTGCGCGGCTTGCAGGGCGGGAAGCAGCAGGTCGCGGCGCTCGCCGGCATCCCCGAGGAGCGCGTCGATCGCCTCCCGCTCCTCAGGAGACGGTTCTGCCTCGAGGAGCCGCAAGTCCACTAGGGCTCCGCCCGCTCGACGCGCACGGCGCAAGCCTTGAACTCCGCCGTGCCAGACCTGGGATCGGTCGCGTCGATGGTGAGGACGTTGACGCGGATCTCGTCCTGGAAGTGGGGCGTCATGAAGACGATGCCCGCCTGCAGCCCGGGATCGATGTGCGCGGGGGCGAGCACGCTGCCCCTCCGCGACGAGACGCGCACCGGGTCGCCCTCGGAAAGCCCCAGCCGGCGCGCGTCGTCGAAGGAGATGTCGAGGGTCTCGCCGCGCCGCAACGGAGACGGAAGCGCCGCCGTCTGCACGCCCGTGTTGTACGAGTCGAGCCGCCGGCCGGTGGTGAGCACCAGCGGGAACTCCTCGTCTGGCCGTTCGACCTGCGGCTCGTACTGGACCACGGAGAACGGCGCGCGCGGCCCTTCGACGGGCTCCTTCCAGAGCCGCGAATGCAGGAACAGCTCTCCGGGATGCTTCTCGTCGTAGCAAGGCCACTGCAGCCCGAACCGCTCCTCCAGGCGCGCGTAGGACATGCCCGCGAACATGGGCGCGAGCGAGCGCACCTCGTTCCAGACCTCCTCGGCGGTCGGGTCGCCGAAGTCGTGCCCGAGCCGCTTGGCGATCTGCGAAAGGATCCACAGCTCGTCCCGCGCTTCGCCCGGCGGATCGAGCGCTTTTCGCACGCGCTGCACCCGGCGCTCGCTGCTGGTGACGGTTCCCTCGGCCTCGCACCAGGTGGCGGTGGCGGGCAGCACCACGTCAGCGAGGCTTGCGGTGGCGGTGAGGAAGATGTCCTGTACGACGAGGAACTCGAGCCCGCGCAAGACCGCCTCGGCGCGATGGCGATCGGCTTCCGACTGGCAGGGATTCTCTCCGATGACGAAGAGCGCCTTCAGGTCGCGCCGCTCCATCGCCTCGAACATCTCGCTCAGGTGCCAGCCTTTCTTGCTCGGGAAGTCGGCGCCGCTCCACGCGCGCGCGAACTTTTCGTGGATCGCCGGATCCTCGAGGTCCTGGAAACCGGGCAGCCGGGCCGGGATGGCGCCCATGTCGCCACCACCCTGGACGTTGTTCTGGCCGCGCAGCGGGTTCAGCCGCGAACTCCTCGAAGCCGGTGGTGGCGTTCTTGATGAAGCGCTGGTTGGTGAGCCCGGCGTGGATGATCTCCCTCGCCATCGCGTTCGCGAGTGCGATGTCGGTGCCCACTTTCAGGCCTAGCCAGCTTTCCGCCCAGCGTGCCGAGGCGGTGCGGCGGGGATCCATCGCGAAGAGCCGCGCCCCCCGGTGGACCCCTTTCAGGACGTGATGGAAGAAGATGGGATGCGTCTCGCGGGCGTTCGAGCCCCACAAGAAGACGACGTCCGTTTCCTCAGCCTCGCGATACGAGCTGGTCCCGCCGCCCGCCCCGAACACCGTCGCCAGACCGACGACGCTGGGCGCGTGTCAGGTTCGATTGCAACTGTCGATGTTGTGATTGCCGAAGACCACGCGGCCGAGCTTCTGGGCGAGGAAATTCACCTCGTTGGTCGCTCGCGAGCAGCTGAAGATTCCGATCGAGTCGGGCCCGCTCTGGGCGAGCGTCTTGCGGAACTGTCCGGCAACGCGTTCGAGCGCCTCGTCCCAGGTCGCCCGGCAAAGCTTGCCGCGTTCGCGGACCAGAGGTGCGGTCAGCCGCACATAACGTGTCTGCACGCCGAACCCCCTCGGAGGAAGATTCGACTCTAGGCCGCGCGGGAAGAAGCGGTCAATGCGCGGGCAGCGGTTGACGGACGGGGTCGCGATCCGCCAGCGTGTAGATCTTCCCCGGAGCGCCATGAAGGTCGCGTTCCTCAGAGAGCTTCAGGAAGGCGAGAAGCGGGTCTCGGCAGTGCCCGCCACCGTCGAAAAGCTCGTCAAGGCCGGCATCGAAGTCGCGGTGGAATCGGAGGCGGGCCTCGCCTCCGCCTTGCCCGACGCGGAGTACGCGAAGGCGGGAGCGCGGATCGCGCGCTTTCCCGAGGTGCTAGGCGATGCCTCGGCGATCGTGAAGGTCAGACCGCCGCTTTCGCGGGGCTCCACTCACGAGGTGGACTCCTTCCCCGAAGGCGCGATCCTCGTCTCCTCGGCGCTGCGCAGCGACGAGACGCTGCGGGAGAAGTTGAAACGGCGTAGAATCAGCGCCTTCTCGCTCGACCTCTTGCCCCGCATCGCCCGGGCGCAGAGCATGGACGTGCTCAGCTCGATGGCCAACATCGGCGGATACAAGAGCGTGCTGCTCGCCGCCAACGCCCTCGGCAAGTTCTTCCCCATGCTGATGACCGCGGCGGGCACCATCCTGCCCGCCAAGGTCCTGGTCCTGGGCGCCGGCGTGGCGGGGCTCCAGGCCATCGCCACCGCGCGCCGGCTCGGCGCCCTCGTCGCGGCCTTCGACGTGCGGCCCGCCGTCAAGGAGCAGGTGGAGAGCCTGGGGGCGCGGTTCGTGGCGGCCGAAGCGCACGAGGGGGCGGAGGATGCCCGCGGGTACGCGAAAGAGGTGACCGGGGACGCCGCCAAGCGGGAGCGCGAGGCCATCCTCAAGGAGCTGGCCCAATCCGACGTTTGCATCACCACCGCGCTCGTCCCTGGCAAGAAGGCTCCCATCCTCCTCACCGCGGCGATGGTGCAGGCGATGGGCCTCGGATCGGTGATCGTCGACCTCGCCGCCGAGCAAGGCGGAAACTGCGAGCTGACGGAGCCGGGCAAGGACGTCGTCAGGCACGGCGTGACCATCCTCGGGCCGTTGAACCTCCCCTCCACCATGGCGCCGCAAGCTTCCCAGCTCTACTCGCGCAACGTGCTCAATTTCCTGCTGCAGGTATTCGACAAAGAGACGAAGAAGATCGCCGTCGATCGCAACGACGAGATCGTTCGCTCCTGCCTGATCGCGCACGACGGGGAGATGCTGCAAACCGGCTGAGCGCTCCAGTAACGGGGTGAAAAATGATCGATATCGGTTTGATCGGAGACCTCTACGTCTTCGTGCTGGCGGGGTTCCTCGGCTACCAGGTGATTTCCCGCGTCTCTCCGCTGCTCCACACGCCGCTCATGTCGGCGACCAACGCCATCTCCGGCATCTCGCTGGTCGGATCGCTGGTCGTCGCCGGGGCGGGCTACGACAAGATCAGCACCCTGCTCGGCTTCTTCGCGGTGGTCGCCTCCACCATCAACGTGGTCGGCGGCTTCCTCATCACCGACCGGATCCTGAAGATGTTCAGGCGGGCTTCGCCCGCGACGGTCGGAGGCCCCGGGCCGGAGCATCCAACGGTCAGCCGCTAGCCATGCAGCGCAACGTCCTGCAGTTGTTCTACCTGGCTTCCGCCATCCTCTTCGTCCTCGGGCTCCGCGGGCTCAGCCATCCGAAGACCGCGCGCCGGGGAATGTTCCTCGCCGAGCTCGGCATGCTCCTCGCCATCGTCGGCACGCTGCTCCACCACGAGATCATCGACTACCGCTGGATCGTGCTCGGCCTCGTGATCGGCACCGCCATCGGCGCTCCGCTCGCGATCTGGATCCCGATGACGGCGGTCCCGCAGCGCACCGCCCTCTCCCACTCCTTCGGCGCACTGGCGGCGGCCCTGATCGGTATCTCCGAGTACCTCCGGCACGGCGCCGCGCTGGGATCGGGCAAGGTGGGACTCATCGGAATCGAGGTGATGCTCGGGTCGCTCACCTTCACCGGAAGCCTGATGGCGGCGGGCAAGCTGCAAGGTCTCATCCGCGGCTTTCCCGTCACCTATCGCGGCCAGAACGTCTCCAACATCTCGCTGCTCGCGGGCATGCTGGCGCTCATCGTCGCGCTCATGTTCCAGCCGGCCGCATCGACCCTCTTCTTTGCGCTGCTCGCGCTGGCCTTCCTCTTCGGAGTCCTGCTCAT
>VBKL01000275.1 GCA_005879805.1 Deltaproteobacteria bacterium
GTCCCGAGCGCGATGGTGACGTTGCCTCCGCCCGTCGCCAGCTGTCCGTTCTGCTCGTGGATCGAGACCTTGACGGACATCGCTTCACCCGCGAGGCCCGACGCCGGCTGGGCGTCGAACTTCAGCGCGAGCTCGCGTGGCGGCGCGCCGGTGAAGGTCGCCGGCGACGAGCCTCCGCTGCAGGCCGCGAGGGCCGAAAGGGCGAGGGCCGCGAGCAGGTTGATTCGGTTCACGGAGGATCTCCGATTCGCAAACTGTAGGGTCGAGGGATGCATCTTCGCGGCGCTCATCTGGTGTGCGGATCGAGGGCGAGGAAGGTTCCGAGCGGCGGCAGGCTCTGCGCGGCGCGTCCGGCTGCTCCGACGGGCGGCAGGCGGATGGTCTCGTCGCACGGGGTCGAGGGCAGGCAGTTGACCAGCGACCCGGTGCCGGGCGAGCCGTTCGGGAGGATAAGCTCGGGGTGATCGAACGGCGCCTTCTCCCAGCGCACGCGCTCGTCGGTGAGCGCGAGGAGGAAGTCGACGATCTGCCGCTTCCCGGTGTCGGTCATGCCGTCGATGGTTTGGATGTCCGAGTCGAGGGTCGCGATGTTGTGCTCGTGGAAGTCGCCGCCGCGCGTGTAGAAGTCGAGGACCTGCATCAGCGTCGCCTGACCGCCGTTGTGGAAGTAGGGTCCGGTCAGCTCCACGTTGCGCAGCGTGGGCGTCTTGAAGGTGCCGTCGAGGGCGACCCGCTGCATGGGGCAGGGGGTAGGCTGGCCGTCGCCGCAGAAGAGGGGCGGGTTGGGAAACGGCAGCGGCGTGGTCTCGTTCATGAGCGCCCGCTTGGTGAAGGAGAGCGGGTACCCGAACGGATCGTTGCCGCCGCGGCCCAGGTCTTCCTCGGTCGGGCGGACGCCGATGTTGTAGAAGCCGGAGTCGTAGAAGGCGCCGCCGCCGTCGCCCATCGCCATCCGCTCGACGATGCGCTCGGGCAGGTCGCCGAGGAAGCTGACCCTGCCGACGTTGCTGACGGTGGCCTTGGTGAACTCCGGTCCGAAGTGGCAGTTGAAGCAGCTGCCGCCCGCGAACGTCGGGTCGGCCGGGGTCATGAACAGGTTCAGGCCCTGCTGCGCGGAGATGGTCATCGCCGTCTTGTCGCCCTCCTGGAAGCGGTCGAAGGGCGAGTCGTCCGAGATGAGCGTCGACTCGTACATCTGCACGGCGAGCCCGAAGAAGAGCGAGAAGTTCGCCTCCATCTGGCTGTAGTTGTTCGCCGGCGCGGTCGCGGTCTTCTTGACGATTTTCGCGCCGGTCGTGTCGATGCTGACCATCTGGGTGGTCGAGTTCCAGTACTGGTCCTGGAAGGCGGCCTGGACCAGTTCCTTGTAGGTGGTGTTGAGGCCCGGCCGGCTCGCCAGCGTGGTGACGCGCGAGAGGCTTCCCAGCACGCTGTCGGTCGGATCGACGGTCTGGCCGTTGAGCGGGCGCAGGGTGAGCAGCTTCTTGCCGATGACCGGGAAGGTGCGGCGCGCGAGCGACATCTCGGTGTCGCTTCCGGGCGGTCCCACGGCCTGCGAGGCGAGGCTGGCATTGGTGATGTGCACGGCCACCGCGGCCATGCTCGAGGGAGCCGTCGCGGTCGCGCCCGGGTTGTTGACGTAGACGCGCGCGTTCGCGTCGGCATCGCCGAACGGGTTCACGCCGTTGAAGACGAAGTTGGCGCGGCCGTCCCAGAAGTTGTTGTAGTTGAAGGCGGCGTTGATCACGCTCGGCGCCTGGCGGCCGGTGACGCGCCGGGTGTTGACGAGGCCGACGTGGTAGACGGGATCGGTAATCGGCTTGCCGATCTCCTTGCTGTTCCCGGGAGTGACGGAGAGGAAGGTCCCGTCGAACACGCCCTGCGATCCGACGATGTCGTTGGTATCGCGGAGCACGGCGGAGAGGCGGTCGTCGGTAACCGACAGCTTGTGCAGCGGGAAGTCGGCCGCGGTGCGCGCTGTGTTCGGTCCGTTGCCGGGCGCGAAGAGGCCGTCGCCGCCCGGGTTCACCGTGTTCTTCGGCCGGTTGTCGGCGCCGGCGTGGGAGTGGCAGCTCGCGCAGGCCTGCACTCCGTCGCTGCCGACCTGCTGGTCCCAGAAGAGCGCCTTCCCGAGGACGATGGCGGCGGACCGGTTCTTCACGAAATCGGAGAGATTGGGCGGCTCCGGGACCGCGAGGGTCTTGAGCGACTTCGGAGCCGCCAGGTTCTGGCGCTTGTCGTCGGCGTTGTCGGGCAGCGTCTGCCGGTTGGGCGAGACGATGATGTTGAGCCGGCTGCCCCTCTCCGCCAGCGCCGCGCTCGCGATTGCGAGCACCGCGAGCGGGACGGCGATGCGCACCGTCTTCCTTGTCTGGTTGGCGTTCGTTTTCATCTGATCCCCGTCAAAAGGTGTTTGCGTGCGGTGCGGGCCCGCCGCGGGACGCGCGGCGGACCCGGGGTGTCGTCACTTGAGCGTGACGGGGATGACGATCTGGCCGCCGAGGCTGGACCGGACCGTGACGGTGTCGGGCGGCAGGGTTACGCCGGTGACGTTGAGCGTGTAGTTGCCCGCGCCCAGGTTGGTCATCGCGCCGTAGCCGACCGCGGTCAGGCTCACGCTGGAGCTGACCACCGAGGTCGAGGCCGTGATGGTGAGCTTCCCGCCCTTCTGGCCGACCTTGGTTCCGGGCTTCTTGGGCAGAGCCGAGGCCCTCCACACCGCTGTCGCTAGAGCGGGATCGAGGAAGTCGGTCGCGCCGACCACGGTCACGTTGACGGTCGCGCTCGTGCTGCCGAACTGGTCGGTGGCGGTGATCTGGAAGGAGAACGACACGGGCGCGCCGCCGAAGGGCACCGCCGGCGAGATGAAATACGGAGCGAGCGTGTCGCCGTTGAAGATCGTCACCGCCGGGCCGCTCGTCTGCGTCCAGGCGATGGTCGCCGTCGGGAAGGCATTCGGGTCTTCCTTGACCGTGGCGGCGA
>VBKL01000276.1 GCA_005879805.1 Deltaproteobacteria bacterium
AAGGCGGCGGTCTTGAAAACCGCTGGCCCGCAAGGGCTCGCAGGTTCGAATCCTGCCTCCTCCGCCAATTCAAGTCACTGCATCTCGTGCGGGGATGGCTCGCCCTCTTCGGGAGTAGCGCCTTCGAGGCGCACCGGCGCCATGCCGACCACCTCCATCGAGGTCGTCGCGATGGAGATGCCTTCTTCCTGCAAGGCGCTGAAGAGACGCCGGGAGATGCGGTCCTTCAGCTCGCGGACAGCGAGAGGCCGCGAAAGGAAGCGGAGGGAAAGCTCGATCCAGTTGTCGGTCAGACGCACGTACACGCGCGGCTCGAGGTCCTCGGCGGAAAAGGAGCGCTTCCTCTCGTCGAGGTGCCCCCTGGCTTCGTGCACTACTTCCAGCGTCGCGGTGCGCGCCGCTTCGAGACAGACACGTTCGGCGGTGCGCAGATCGACGTCGTACTTGAGCGGCAGCGCGATCTCTCCGAAGACGTAATCGAAGTCGCCCGCGTTCTTGAAGACGGGGCCGTCGAAGAGGGCAGCGTTGGAGACGATGACGATGCGGCCCCCGGGTCTTCCCGCGTCGGTGGGCCGACCGACTTCGAGGAGCGGCGTCTCGAGGAGCGTCGTCGTCAGCGGACCGACCCGCAGGACCTCGCCCCGGACTCCTCCCAGCTCGATGCGATCGCCCCGAGCGAATCGCCTGCCCAGGACGATCGCGAGGAAGCCGGCGAATGCGTGCAACGGCTTGCGAAACGCCACAGCGAGTGCGACTGCTGTGAAGCCGGCAAACAGCGCCAGGTCGTGCCCGTACACGCCATAAGGTTGCGCATCGGACGAGCCGCGCGCCCGACCGATCGCATGGCGGGCGGGCGGCAGAGCGCTCAGCGCTGAACCCGGCGGCGCAGGTTCGCGCGCGCTGCCTCGCCGAGGCGCTTCTCGAAATAATCGGAGAGGAAGACGTGGTCTTTCGCGAGCAGCCGTCCGAGAAACGCGCGCCGGCCGCGCTCGAACACCTCGATGGGCAGGGCGCCGTACTCCTCGGCGATCTGTCGATCGTACTCGTCGAACTCCTCCGGCGGCGCGCCGAGGATCGCCGTATCGCAATCGAGGAAGAGCGCCTCCTCCCTGGTCACCGCGCCTCGCTCGAGCGAGCCGTGATGCGCGGTGAGCTGGATGAGGCGATCCACCATGTCGGCCTCGAGCGTTCGCGGCGGGAACCAGCGCTCGATTTCGCGGCGCGCGAACGCGGCGCTCCTTTCCTCGTTGTTCGCTGCGCCCGCCGAATAGATCGCGTCGTGGTAGACGAGCGCGAGGAAGACCTCGGCGGGGTGGATCCAGCCCTGATCGCGAGCTACCTCGTCGTACGTCCGCAGCACCGACACGATGTGGTGAATCGCGTGATACGCGCGCCCGGGCGTCGAGTATGCCTCTCCGACGCGCTCCCACAATTCCTGCGGAATCGAGAGTCCGTGCGGAGGCGTGCTGAGCGGGTTCACGCGCGTTCCACGAGCGCCTCTGCGGCAGCGCGGATCCGGCGAAGCGCCTCTTCCAGCACCTCGGGAGCGCTCACGTAGGAGATGCGTAGATGGCCGTCGCCGCCAGGGCCGAAGGCCGTACCCGAGAGGGTCGCGACGCCGTGCTCCTCGAGCAGGTGCGTGGCCAGCGCGCTCGCCGGGAGGGGAAGCTGCCGCACGTCGGGGAAGGCGTAGAAGGCGCCTTGCGGGAGCGCGCAGCGGATGCCCGGTGTCGCGCGCAAGGCGGAAACGACGAGGTCCCGCCGGCGCCGGTACTCCGCGACCATCCGCTCGACGGGCTCCTGCGGTCCGCGCAAGGCGGCGAGTCCCGCAAGCTGCACGAACGCCGCCGTGCAGGAATTGGAGTTGATGACGAGCCTCGTCACCGGCTCGACGAGCGCGCGGGGGAAGACTCCGTATCCCAGCCGCCAGCCCGTCATCGCGTACGCCTTCGAGAAGCCATCCGCGAGCACCACGCGCTCGCGCATCCCGGGCAGCGCGGCGAGCGAGGTGTGCTGCTCCTCGTAACGGATGCGGCCGTAGATCTCGTCCGCGATGACCCACAGATCGTGCCGCTGGGCGAGCGCCCCGATGCGCTCGAGCTCGCGCGGCGCCACCATGCCGCCCGTCGGGTTCCCCGGGCTGTTGAAGATGATGAGGCGTGTCCGGGAGGTGACGAGCCGTTCCGCCGCATCCACGTCGAGGGCGTAGCCGAGATCGGGGCGCAGGGGCACGGGCACCGCCTTCGCTCCCGCGAATCGCACCACCGACTCGTAGATGGGAAATCCGGGGTCGGGGCAGAGGACTTCGTCACCCGGCCCGACGGTGGCGAGGATGGCGAAGAAGAGGATCGGCTTCGCGCCGGGCGTGATCACCACCTCGTCAGGCGAGGCCCGGACGCCCACGTCCTGCAAGACCCGTTCGCAGACCGCCTCGCGAAGCTGGGCGAGGCCGGGTGGCGGCCCGTACTTCGTCGCGCCGTCGCGCAGGGCGCGGATGCCCGCCTCGACGACG
>VBKL01000277.1 GCA_005879805.1 Deltaproteobacteria bacterium
TGGAATCCGGACGAGGTGTCCGTCCGGCGCCCGGAGCCATGACAGCTCGGGCACGTCGCCGAGCTGCGACCCAGCGCGTTGCCGATGCGCCCGTCCCCGCCGCAGAGGCGGCATGTCTCACCGATCACGGAAGTCTCGACGGTCCGTCATGACCCTAGTCTAGGCCTTTTACGGATTCCTCGCCGCCGCGGTGACCACCACGCATTGCTGCCGGAAGATGGTCAGGATGCTGATGGTGTGGATGTCCGCGCGCACGTCGGTCAGCGAAGCATCGGGCGCCTGCGCCTGGGCCACGCGGACGGCGTCTCGATAGCCGCCGTCGCCCCAGGCGATCGAGGCGGGGATCACCGGCAGGAAGATCCCGGTCTGGCACGCCTCGCCGCGAACCTCGCGCGTACCCCGCACGAGGTCCGCGCGATACTCGAGCGGGGCCGAGACGTCCTCGTAGACCGTCGCGGGACCGAGCACGCGGCCCATCCCGGGCGTCGCGCAGCCCGCGGCGCAGAACAGCAGCAACAGCGCTCTCACCGGACGGCCTTGCCGGTCACGCGCGTGCACGCCCGCGAGTAGACGAAGAGCACGTTGAAGAACGTCGTGTCCGAGCGCAGGTCGGCGAATTGCGCGGCTCCGGAGCGGGTGCGCGCATCCGCCACCGCGGCCGCGTATCCCGCGTCGCCCCAGGCGAAGAGTCCGAGGACGGCATGGTCGCAAGCGACGCCTTCGACGTCGGCGGCGCCCTCGACCTTGGCTTCCTGCGCGGTCGGCGCGCGATACGAGAGCGGCGTGACGACGTTTGCATAGATGCAGCCCGTGGCCGAAACGGCCGCGAGCGCGGCGAGCGTGCGCATCTTGAAATCCCCCTCGGAACGAGTGCCCGGATGCTACGCCGCGCGGATCGTGGCGTCTACGCCGATGCGGTACTCTCCGGCGCCGCGGAGGGTACCGCTTGCGACGAATCGCGCTCACCATGTCCCTTGCCGCCGGCTGCGCGACGCATTCGCCGGCGCCGCGCCCGCCCGGATCCGACGCGGCCCAGCGGCTGCGATCCATCGGCGATCGCTACTGGGATGCGCTCCTCGCCACGACGACTCTGCCCGCGCTGAACCAGAACGGCATCGGATATCTCGGCGGCCCTCTCTACGCGACGTCGATCGGCGATCACCGGTTCGACGACAAGCTCGACGACCTGTCGCCCGAGGCGACCGCCGCGCTCGCCGGCACCTTGCGCGGTTTGCGCGACGAGCTCGAGACCGTTCCCGCGCGCGACCTGCAAGGCGAGGACGCACTCTCGTACGAGATCCTCCGCGAGCAACTGCGCGACGCCAGCGAGGCGGGCGCCTGCAGGATGGAGCTGTGGCTGGTCGATCCGCAGAACGGCCCGCAGACGCAGCTCGCGCAGACGGCGCAGGGGTATCGGGACACCGCGGCGGATCGCAAGGCGCTCGCGAGCCGTCTCTCGCAGGCGCCGAGGTACTTCGGGCAGATCGCCGACAACCTGCGCAAGGGGCTCGCGCACGACCTGGTCGCCTCGCGCGCCAACGTGACGCGCGTCATCGAGCAGCTCGAGTCGCTCATCGCCTTGCCGGCCGCGTCGTCGCCGTTCTTGCCCGAGAAGGGGCGCGAAGAGGTCGAGCCGGTCCTGGGAAGCGCGGTAGTCCCGGCGCTGACCCGGTTCCGCGACTTCTTGCGTGCGGAGATCCTCCCAAGGGCGCGGCCTGACGAGCGCCTCGGCGTCGGGGCGTTGCCGAACGGAACGGGGTGCTACTCGTTCCTCGTCCGCCGGCACACGGGCGGTACCCGCGCGCCCGAAGCGCTGCACCAGCTCGGCCTCGAGCAGCTCCGCTCGATCGAAGCGGAAGCGCGCAAGATCGCAGCCGACGCGGGCCACGATTCGATCGAGTCCTTCCGCGCCGCCCTCAAGGCCGATAAGAGCCAATTCAAGGCGACGCGGGAGGATCTGCTCGCTTTCAATCGCGACCTGCTCGCGCGCACGCTCTCGGCGCTTCCCAAGGGATTCGGAGATCTGAAGCTCTTGCCGCTCGAGGTCCGCCCCGTCGAGCAGTACCGCGAGGCCTCGTTCACGGCGGGCTACTACCAGCCGCCGGCGGGCGAGGGCAGCCCGGGCATCTACTACGTGAATACCTACCAGCCCGAGACCCGCCCGCTCTTCAACATCGAGCCGCTCCTCTTCCACGAGGCGGTGCCCGGGCATCATCTGCAAGGGTCGGCGATGCTCGACCTGCGCGGCTTGCCCGAGTATCGGCGCGAGTTCGGTCCCACCGCCTACATCGAAGGCTGGGCCCTCTACACCGAGAGGATGAGCGACGAGGCGCTCCACCTCTACTCGGGACCCAAGGCGCGCTTCGGCATGCTGGGATACCAGGCCTGGCGCGCGGCGAGGCTCGTCGTCGACACCGGCATGCACGCGCTTGGCTGGGATCGCGAGAAGTGCGTGAAGTTCCTCACCGACCACACGACCTTGCCGCGGCTCGAGGCGGAAGCCGAGATCGATCGATACGCGGCGAGCCCGGGCCAGGCGCTCGGGTACATGATCGGCGAGCTGGAGATCTATCGATTGCGGCGCGACGCCGAGCGGCGGCTCGGTGCGAAGTTCGACCTGCGCGGCTTCCACGCGGCGGTATTGCGGCACGGTCCCGTTTCGATGGCGACCCTGGCGCAGATCGTGGAGAGCTGGATTGCAGGGACCCTCTAGCGGCCGCCGCCCATTTCCAGGATCGCCCCGGTCACGTACGACGACTCCTCCGAGAGGAGCCAGGCGATCCCCGCGGCGACCTCTTCCGCCGTTCCCGGGCGCTGCAGCGGAATGCCTGGCCGCAGCCGTTCGAGGCGATCGGGCTGGCCGCTCGCGGCGTGCAATTCCGTGTCGACCAGTCCCGGCGCGAGGCAATTGACGCGGATTCCGTCGGCTGCGACCTCGCGGGCGAGGCCGATGGTCAGCGTGTGGACCGCCCCCTTCGAAGCGGCGTAGTGGACCCACTCGCCGGCGCTTCCGATTCGCGCCGCCAGCGACCCGACGTTGACGATGGCGCCGCCGCGCCCGTTGCGCCGGGTCGACATGCGCCGGACCGCTTCG
>VBKL01000225.1 GCA_005879805.1 Deltaproteobacteria bacterium
CAGTGACCGACGGTCGCTATCCTTGGTGAAATGGAAATGGTTTCAAGCGATCGGTCCCGGCCGGGCCCTCTGGATGGCCTGCGGCGCGCCCGGTTCCCTGCACGACGTTCTTTTCACAAGGACTTGAACCGCCGCGTCGAGAGCTACTTCGAGGGTTCGGCGCGCTCGCGCCATGGCGGTTGGGCGATGGGCTTGAAGAGCGCCGCCATTCTCGCCTGGCTTGCCACCTCGTACGGAGTGCTGATGTTCGCGCACGTCCGGCCCTGGGAAGCGGCCCTCCTGGCCATCTCCGCCGGTCTTGCCATGGCCGGCGTCGGCTTTTCCGTAATGCACGACGCCAACCACGGAGGGACCTCCTCGAGCGCCCGCACGAACGCGATCCTGTCGTTCACGCTCGACCTGATCGGCGCGAGCTCGTACGTGTGGCGGAACAAGCACAACGTGCTGCACCACACCTATACGAACATTTCCACGCTCGATCCCGATCTCGAGGGCGGCGGACCTTTCTTGCGGCTCGCGGACTGGCAGCCTCGCCACGCACACCACCGGTACCAGCACCTCTACGTCTGGCTGCTGTACGGCCTGTTTCCTCTCAAGTGGTGGTTCATCGACGACTTCCGTGATCTTCTCACCGGCCGCATCGGCGACCATCAGTTTCCCCGGGCACGGGGCCGCGCGCTCTTCGTCGCGCTCGCCGGAAAGGCCCTCTTCGTCTCCTGGGCGGTGGTGCTCCCGGTCTGGCTCCACGCCTCCTGGGGGTTCCTCGCCCTCTGGAGTCTCTCGGTGTTCGTTCTCGGCAACGTGCTCGCCGCAGTCTTCCAGCTCGCCCATTGCGTCGAGCACACCGAGTTCCTCGAAGCGGACGGCATCGAGCGGGACTGGGCCGAGCACCAGCTCGCCACCACCATGGACTTCGCGCCCCGGAACACCTTCCTCGCCTGGTATCTCGGCGGTCTCAACTTCCAGGTCGAGCACCATCTGTTTCCGCGGGTCTGTCACGTGCACTACCCGGCGCTGTCTCGCATCGTCGAGGAGACTTGCAGCGCGCACGGGTTGCGCTACCGATGCGAGCGGACCCTTCGCGGGGCGCTGGGGGCGAACTTCCGCTGGCTGAAGCGCCTGGGATCCGGCGACCGATCGTCGCGCTAGCCTGGACGGACGGCGCCGAGCATCCGGCGCCAAGCGCGCGCCCACCAGACGAACTCAGGATCGGGATGGCTGTAGGGCCATCGCGACGCGGCGGTGGTGCGCTTGCGCAAGCTCTGTTCGGACTCTCCCCACATCGGCCGCACGCCATGCAGGAGCGCGAGGCGCGTCAACGATCCGGAGTCCCCAGGACGCGTCCGCGAGGAGAGGAGAAAGGCCAGAAGACAAATGCAAGCGACAATCGCCACCCCGGAAAGACCCATGCGCCGCCTCCGCCGCCTGCGTCGAAGGAGCGTAACCGTCATTCCGTTCCGACGCCAGCCGTTACTCGAGTCGAAGATCGGTTCCGGAAGCGAGCATGCGCACGGTTCACAGGACCGGACGACGCGCTTTCGGAGCGGGGATCGAGTACAATCGAAGAATCCGATCTTGCTTCGTCGACTCGACCGGACGCGAGGAGCGCTTCGGCGCTGCACCATCGCGCGGGACGGCCTCCGTCCTTGCGCTCACGGAGGAGGGCTGACGATGGATCTCGGAAAGCTGCAAGGCGCGGTGGACCAGGTCGATCGCGAGATCGGGGTACTCGGGCGAAGCGCGAACGGCCAGGGCTCGGCGCTGGGGCTGGCGTGGTCGCGGCTCGTCACCGTCCTCGCGCTCGAGCCTCCTCGCCCGATGCGCGCCTGTCCGCGCTGCGGAGAGCTGGGGATGCGCGACGCCACCGTCTGCGGTTACTGCTGGTTGAAACTGGTTCCGCCCGCCGAACAGAGCGCCGCCGCACCGAGGACTGCGTGACGCTGGTCGCGGTCCGCGATCTCGAGACGGGCGCGCCGGCGAGCCGCCCTGCCGATACGCCTACTCTCGACGTGCCCGCCGATCTCGCGTCGGGAACCATTTTCACGGTCGCCGACGGCTTTCGCGCCAGCTACATGACCGCCGCCGGCAAACAGATCACCCGCAAGGTCACGCCCGGGCCCCTCGGCTGGCGGGCGCAAGGCGAGACGTGCCTCGTCGCCCGCACCGGTGGAGCGCGACGCGGGATCCGTCACTATCGATTGTGCTGGATCGCACCCGCCGAAACACCGACGCTGACGAGCGGTCCGATCGAAGAGCTTTCTTGAAGACGGCTCAATCGTCGACGTCGACCATCGCGATCTGGTAGCGGCGCGTGCACGTCTTGCCGCTCATTTCGACGTCGGCGGCTGCAACGAGACATTCCTCGCCGGGAGCGCGCCCGGAAAGGAGCCGCGGATTGGCCAGGTACACGCGGCTCTCGCCGGCAGCGGTCTGGTAACGGCCCAGCTTGTCTGCATTCACCGAAACGCCGCCGGTGATCCAGTCGAGGTCGGCAGGAATATCGAGCGTGAGCGAATCCTGGCGGCGGCTCGTGATCGTCCCGTTCGCCAGATCGACGACGCCAATCAGCTTCTGCATCAGTGGGCGCCTTCCCGCGCCGGTTTCCGGCACGGCGCCGCGGAATCGGCGTGAGTGAGCGGAGGCGAGCGCTGCGAACACTATACGCGAATCCCCGCCGGGAAGCTCGTCACGAGCTCGGCCAGCGGGGGGACGTGCGCCAGGGTCAAGGCCGTAACGAAGAGGCTCAAACCTCGAGCCACTCCTTCCTCACGCCCTCGTTCGCCCGCAAATCCCCCGGCGTTCCCTGGAACACGATCTTCCCGTGCCCCATCAGGTACAGGCGCTCCGAGATCTGGAGCGAGATGCTGAGCTTCTGCTCGACCAGCAGCGCCGAGATGCCGCGCTTCTTCACGGCGGTCAGGAACTCGCCGACCTGTTCCACCGCTTTCGGAGCGAGCCCCTCGGTGGGCTCGTCGATGAGCACCAGGTCGGGATCGCCCATCATGGTTCGGCACAGGGTCAGCATCTGCTGCTCCCCGCCCGAGAGCACGCCGCCGGCTGTTTCCGCCCGTTCTGCGAGCAGTGGAAAGAGCGAGAACACCTCCTCCACGCTCCAGCGTCCTCGCTTGCGCGGATCCTTGATCCCGAGGACCAGGTTCTGCCGCACGGTCAGGTCGGGAAAGATGGCGCGATCCTCGGGGACGTAGCCGATGCCCTTGCGAGCCACCTCGTGCGCCTTGAGGCCGAGGATCTCCTCGTTCTTGAAGCGGACGCTCCCCTGCGCCGAGACGAGACCCATGATCGCCTTGACGGTGGTGGAGCGCCCCGCCCCGTTGCGTCCGAGAAGCGCCACGATCTCGCCGCGGCCGACCGACAGCGACACGCCCTGCAGGACGTGGCTCTTGCCGTAGAAGGCATGGAGGTCCTTGACCTCAAGCACCGGCGAAGCTCGCGCCGAGGTACGCTTCGCGCACCGCGGGATTCTGGCGG
Source organism: Deltaproteobacteria bacterium (assembly GCA_005879805.1). Lineage (GTDB taxonomy): Bacteria > Myxococcota > Myxococcia > Myxococcales > 40CM-4-68-19 > VBKO01. Next base: position 3,490 of record VBKL01000225.1, read on the forward strand.
ATGGCGTCCGGCGCGCCGGTAGCCAGGATCTTCCCGTAGACGAGCACCGAGATGCGATCGGCGAGGCCGAAGACGACGCTCATGTCGTGCTCGACCATCACCAGCGTCCTTCCCGCGCTGATGCGGCGGATGAGGGCGACGGCCTCCTCGGTCTCCGAGCGGCTCATCCCCGCGGTCGGTTCGTCGAGCAGCACCACGTCCGCGCCGCCCGCGATGGTGATGCCGATCTCGAGCGCCCGCTGCTCCGCGTACGACAGCACCGAGGCGGGCTGGTTGCGACGCCGCGCGAGCCCGATCTGATCGATCACCTCGTCGGCTCGATCGCCGGCGTCTCCCAGCCCGGAGAGCCTGCGGAAGAACGAGTACCGATGCCCGAGCGGCCAGAGCACCGCGCAGCGCACGTTGTCGAAGACGGAGAGGTTGTGGAAGATGTTGGTGATCTGGAAGCTGCGGCTCAGGCCCCGGCGGTTGATCTGGTACGGCCGCAGGCCGGTGATGTCCTCGCCTTTCAGCTCGATGCGGCCCTCGCTGACCGGGAAGCGCGCGCTCACCAGGTTGAAGAGCGTCGACTTGCCCGCGCCGTTGGGGCCGATGATGGCGTGGCGCTCGCCCTGCACGATCTCGAGATCGACGCTCTTGATGATCTGCGAGACGCCGAAGTTCTTGCACACGCCCGAGAGGCGCAGGGCGGGCGCGCTCACGTACGTCCCTGTGGCAAAGGCGGCACGTAGCGATCGCCCGCGATCCGCTTCGCAGCGGCGCGCAAGAGCGCCACACCGATCGCGAGGGCCACCGCGCCGGCGATCCAGGTGAGCGCGCGCCCCGCGTCCAGGCCGAAACCGAGGACGCGAACCTCCGAGCTTCCCGTCTGGGACGAATTGACGAGCGCGTACGACATCTCGACGAGGAAGATCACGGCGCCGACGAGGATCACGGCGGGAACCAGGGCGAGCAGATACGAGGGCCAGAGACGACGGAGCTCGCCTGAACGCCACAGCTTCATCTGCTCGAGCAGGATCCCCGCGATGCCGCCCGGCGCGTAGAGCACGACCAGGAGGAAGATGAGCCCGAAATAGACCGGCCACGCTGCCGTCGCGCCCGCCACCACGATCTGCAGGACGGTGATGAGCGCCGCGCCGAGGATCGGTCCGAAGAAGACGCCGATCCCGCCCACGAACGCCATCATGATGACGAGACCCGAGGTGTAGGCGCTGAGCGATTCGGCAGTGACGATCTCGTAATTCAGGGCGGTGAGCCCGCCCGCGATCCCGGCGAAGAACCCCGCCAGCATCATCATGAGGAAGCGGACGCGACGCGGATTGTACCCGACGAACTCGGCCCGCTCCGGGTTGTCGCGGACCGCGTTGGCGATGCGGCCGAGCGGCGTCTGGGTCAGCGCGTACATGGCGAGGATGCTGAGGAAGGCCCAGCCGGCGATCAGGTAATACATCTGGATCTGCGGACCATACGTGATCCCGAACAGCCCCTTCCCTCCCACCACGCGATTGCTCGAGACGCCGCCTTCGCCTCCGAAGAAAGAGGGAAACATGAGCGAGCTCGCCGCCACCATCTCGCCGATGCCGAGCGAGATCATGGCGAAGGTCGTCCCGGCCCGCTTGGTCGTGACGTATCCGAAGGCGACCCCGAAGAGCAGCCCTGCGGCACCTCCGACGAGCGGCACCAAAGTGATCGGGAAGTGGAGCGAGCTGGCGTTGATCGCCCGCAGCGCGTGCATGGTGACGAAGGCGCCAAGACCGTAATAGACGGCGTGCCCGAAGGAAAGCAGCCCCGTCTGCCCGAGCAGCATGTTGAAGGAGAGCGCGAAGACGGTGTTGATGCCGATCTGGCAGAGGAGCGAGAGCCAGTAGCCCTTGTGCACCGCGAGCGGCAAAAGGACCAGGAGGGCGAGGTAAGCGCTCCAGAACACGAGGCGCCTCGCGTTCAAGAGCGGCGGCGTCTTCATGTCTCCCGCGCCCCCATCAGTCCGCGGGGCCGGAAGATGAGGATCGCGACCATCAACAGATAGGGCATGACTGGCGCGAACTGCGTCAGGGAGAGCCGGGCGAGGAGCGGCGCGGAGTGGATGTCGAGGCCGATCTCGCGCGCGAAATCGACGAAGGAGTAGTTCATCCCCACCATGAAGGTTTGTAAAATACCGATGAGGAGCGAGGCCACGAAGGCTCCGGTGAGCGACCCGAGGCCTCCCACCACCACCACCACGAAGACGATGGGTCCGACTGCGTCCGCCATGCCTGGCTCGGTGACGAGAGCATTGCCGCCGATCACCCCCGCGAGGCCGGCGAGCGCGGTGCCTCCGGCGAAGACCAGGGTGAAGATGCGCGGTACGTCGTGGCCGAGCGCCTGCACCATGTCGGGCCGTGAGAGCGCCGCCTGGATGATGAGCCCGATGCGCGTGTAGGTGAGGAACGAATAGAGTCCCGCCAGCATGAACACGCTCACCGCGATCATGAAGGCTTTGTAGATGGGATACGAGGTCGAGTAGAGCGTGAACAGCGTGCCTTGCAGCGTGGACGGCACGCGATAATCGACCGCCGCCTTCCCCCAGACGAGCTGCACCACCTCGATGGCGAGGAAGCTGAGCCCGAAGGTGAAGAGCAATTCGGCGACGTGCCCGAAGCGGTGCGCCTTGCGGATGCCGAAGCGCTCGACGAGGGCGCCGAGGACACCGACGAGGAGCGGCGCGAGCAAGAGCGCGGCCCAGAAAGAGGCCGCGCCCGAGATCTGGTAGGCGAAATACGCCCCGAGCATGTAGAAGCTCGCATGCGCGAAGTTGAGCACCGACATCATGCTGAAGATGAGCGTGAGCCCGCTCGAGAGCATGAACAGGAGCAGCCCGTAGGTCACGCCGTTCAGCAGGGAGATGAGGGCGAATTCCACCCGGCTTCCTTCGCGTCAGTAGAGGATCATCTGCATCTGGAAGGTGACGTTGTTGGTGCCGCCCTGCTGGGTGCCGGGAGCGTCGTCGTTGTTGATCCGCTCGTACTGCAGGGCGAAGTTGAACAGGTTGAAGGGAGCCACGTAGTACTTCAAGCCGCCTGCGATCCACGTCTGGCTGGGGGAAATCGTCGCCGGCAGGGCCTGGCGGAACGCGAGGGCGTAATCCCCGCTGATCTTCCGCTGCTCGTACTTGCCGAAGATGGAGAAGTGGCCGGCGTGATTATAGTAGGCCGCCTCGGCCAGGTAGTTCGTCTGCTTGAGCACGGCAAAGTACGTCCCCGCGTTGGTGGGAGCAGTGAGCGTTCCACGGAAGCCGCCGTCGTAGTAGCCGACCTGCACGAGGGCCACGATCTCGTCCCCGCCCCTGGGGCTGGGCGTGCCGCTCAGTGGGAGGTTGATGAAGGCGGCGCCGCTCACCCCGTAATACGCGTTCTTGCTGGCGCCCACGAACGTGGGCAAGGGGGCCGGGAGCAAGGACGGGTCCTGGTTGCGCAGGATCTGGTAATCGAAGTTGCCCATTACCCCGAGCACCCTCTTGGCGCCGAAGTAGTGCCCGCCATTGACGTAGCCGATTTCCGGATCCCAGAAGTTGCCGAGGAGGTAAGCGACGAACCGCGGCGGGTTGTGCCCCGCGGTCTGCAACGTCCCCTTGGCAGGCGCGCGGCTGCCCTGGAACACGCCGAGGCGGTACTCGAGATGGTTGGCGAGGAAGAACCCGTTGGCCTGGAAGCCGAGGTCGCGGATGACGTTGGTATTGCCCTGGAGGATGGGGGTGGTGTCGACGTTGGCGTTGTCGATGCTGAGATAGGTGGTGGTCGGCTGCGTCCCGTTGCGGGTCAGCGGCAAGAGGATGCTGCCTCCGCTCAGCCAGAAGGCGTCGGCGAACTTCACCTGGGCATAGGCATCGAGGATCAGGGGAGGACCGAAGTTCTTCACGCCGGTGGTGGGATCGGCCTTGCCGAGATTCGATGACTCGAAGAGGACGTTGAAGTAGACGTCCTTGACCACCGATCCGGTGGCAAAGAAGCGGCAGCGCCGGCAGTAGAAGTCGTACGCGTATCCGCCTTCGGCGCCGCCCGCCTGCAGGAGGCGGTCCTGCGCCAACTTGAACCAGGCCTGGACCTGGGCGCCGAAGCGGAACCAGGTGTTTTCGGCGAGCTTGATCTCACGCGAAGGGCCGAGGACGGCGAAGGCCGGTAAAGGCGCCCCCCTCGCCGGCTCCGCGGGCTTGGCCGGAGTCGTCTCGGTGGTCTCCGGCTTGCTGGCTCCGGTCTGGTCCGTCTGCGCGGATGCTGCGGGAGCGACGAGCGCGAGGGCAAACAGCACACTTCTCCACCGCGACGCCGTCTCGGCCAAGCGATTTTTCATTGTGCGCTCCTCCCGGCCATCCCTGGGAGTGTTGGGATGGTTTCCCTCCGGTCGGGGCGAATACTCGCCAGAGCGGATGGCGAAGTTCAAGTCCCTGTCTCCCGACCGCTCCCGGCGGGCAGCAGCGGTCCCGGTTGGGATACCGTGCGCCCGCCATGCTTCGATTCGCCTCCCTGCTCTGCCTTCTGATGCTCGAGGGTCCGGCCCGGGCCGACCCGCCGCCGACGCCGTGCCAGTCGTGCGCGGCCTTCAACGAGACCCAGAAGCCGTTCCGGATCTTCGGGAACACCTACTACGTCGGCGTGCGCGGCCTGAGCTCGGCGCTCCTCACCTCCAGCCAGGGCCATGTCCTCATCGACGGCGACCTGCCCGAGTCGGCCCCGAAGATTGTCGAGAGCATTCGCACGCTGGGCTTCCGGGTCGAGGACGTGAAGCTCATCCTCGTGACGCACACGCACTTCGATCACGCCGGCGGCATCGCGGAGCTTGCGCGG
>VBKL01000278.1 GCA_005879805.1 Deltaproteobacteria bacterium
GCTTGAGGCCGACGTAGAACTCGCAGTTGTAGAAGCCGGTCGGATTGGTGCCGTCGTCCGGGCGACCGAGCTCCGAGGCGACGGTGGTCACCTCGGGGAACGAGAGCAGCACCTCGCGGACTTGCGGTGCGATCTTCTCCGCGGCGTCCAGGCTGATGGTGTACGGCATGGTGGCCCGGACCCAGAGCGAGCCCTCGTCGAGCTTGGGCATGAACTCGGTGCCGATGCCGAGAAGCGTGACCAGGCTGAGGAGGAACAGTCCGACGCACCCGAAGAGGGTCGCACGCGGCCAGGCAAAGCATCGCTCGAGGGCGCGCGCATAGAGCCTCTTGAAGCGCGCGAAGAGCGGCCCCTCCTTGTCGCGGACGCCTTTGCGCAGGAAGAACGCGCAAAGCACGGGTAGCACCGTCAGGGTGAAGATGAGCGTGCCGAGCAGTGCGAACACCACCGTGTCGGCCATCGGCGCGAAGAGGCGCGCCGAAGGGCCGGTGAGGGCATAGATGGGCAGGTAGCCGGCGATGATCACGGCTGTCGAATAGAAAATGGGCCGCCCGACGTCCTTTGCCGCGGCGAGCAATACTTCTCCGAAGTGGATGGTTTCTTCCGCCTCGCGGCGTGCGCTGACCTCCCGGAAGATGTTCTCCACCATGATCACGGCGGCGTCGACGAGGATGCCGAAGTCCACCGCGCCGAGCGAAAGGAGATTGACCGGGACCTGCCGCGCCTGCAGCAAGAGGAAGGCGGCGGCGAGCGCGAGCGGGATGGTGACGGCCACGATGAGCCCGGCGCGGAACGAACGCAGGAAGAGCACCAGGATGAGGGTGACGAGGAGCACCCCGAGCAGGAGGTTCCGCTCCACGGTGCGCGTGGTGAGGTGGACCAGATCGCTGCGGTCGTAATAGGGGAGCACGCGGACATCGCGCGGAAGCACGTGCTCGTTGAGGTGGCGCGTCATCTGCTGGACGCGGGTGAGCACCGTCTGAGCGGCGTCGCCCGTGCGAAGGAAGATGACTCCTTCGACGGCATCGTCGTTCTTCATGTACCCGAACTTGCCGAGGCGGGGCGCGTGCCCGATCGCTACTTTCCCGAGGTTGCGCACCCGGACGGGCACGCCCTTCCGGGTGGCCACCACCACGTCGCCGATGTCCGGCAGATCGGTCAGCCGGCCGAGCCCGCGCACGTAATAGAACTGGCCGCCGAGCTGGTAGAAACCCCCGCCCGCATTCTCGTTGTCGTTGGCGAGCGCGTCGACGACGTCCTGGACGCCGATCTTGTAGGTGTTGAGCAGGGCTGGTTCGAGGATCACCTGGTACTGCCGCGTGGTGCCACCGAACCCGGAATCGTCCGCGACGCCGGGGATCGATTTGTAGTGCCGGAAGAGGACCCAGTCCTGGAGCACCTTCAGCTCGGAAGGCGAGCGGTCGGGGCTCTCCAGCACGTAGCGATAGATCAGCCCTGACGGGGAGAAGAGGGGCGCGACGGAGGGCGTCACCCCGGATGGCAGCTCGGCGTCGCTGATCCGCTGGAAGATCTGCTCGCGCACGAAGTAGCGATCGGCCGGGTCCTCGAAGGTCATCCGGATGTCGGAGAGGCCGTAGAGCGAGACCGAGCGCAGCACCGTGAGCCTCGGCGCGCCGTTGAAGGCGATCTCCAGCGGGATGGTGATGAGCCGTTCGATCTCCTCGCTGGCATGGCCCTCCCATTGGGTGATTACCTCCACCGTCGGTGCGGAAAGGTCGGGGTAGGCGTCGACGGGCAGGCGGGAGAACGCCCAGATGCCGCCGGCCAGGGTGGCGACGGCGAGCGTCACGACCAGGAACCTCTGCCGCAGCGCGACTGCGATGAGCGAGAAGATCATTATCGCTCGAGGTTGTCGGCGAACTGGAGGAAGAGCGCGCCGTCGCCGACCACCTTCTCACCCGCGGCGAGGCCGCCGCGCACGATCGACGCTCCATTCACCTGCTCGCCGAGATCGATGCGGCGGCGGGCGTACTCGTTCTGGCCCGCCTGGACGTAGACGAAGGGAAGGTTGTCGGCGTCGCGCAGCACCGCCGTGGCCGGCACCAGCATCGCCTGCTCCGTGCGCAGCGGCGAGATGACGGCGTCTACGTACATCCCGCTCTTCAGGACGCCGCCCGGGTTCTGTGCCGCGATGCGCACCGGGATGGTCAGCGTATCGGAGTCGAGCGAGGCACCGACGTAGGTGACCTGCGCGGCGAGCGGCGCCTCGAGTACCGGGGTGCGGATCTCGACCGGATCGCCGATCGCCACCCTCCGCAGGTCGTCTTGATAGAGCTGCGCCATCACCCATATCGCCGACGGATCGCTGATGGTGAAGGTGGCCGTCGATCCGGCTTGCACCGATTCGCCCTCCGAGATGTGGCGCGCCACCACGACTCCGGCGATGGGCGATCGCAAGAGCGCGTTGCCCCGGCCGGTGCCGGTGACGCGGACCCGGGTGCGATCGCTCTCGACCGAAGCCTTGGCGGAGGCGACCGCTAGTTCGGCCTGCTGCAGCTCCTCGAGCGAGATGGCCTTGTGCTGGTAGAGGTCCCTGTCCCGCGCGAGGATCGTGGTCGCGTTCGCGAGCGCGGCCTGATCCCGGTCGAGGCTGGCCTGCGCGTCGGCCGAACCGGGGCTGGCGATGGTCAACAAGGGCTGCCCCGCCCGGACCCGGTCGCCTTCGTGGACCAGCAGTCTCCCCACCTTGCCGTCGACGAGAGGGACCACGTCGCTCGTTCTCAGCGCATCGAAGGAAACCTGCGCCGGCACGAGCAGCGGGCGCCGGACCGGCTCGGTTTGCACGGTGACGAATTGGAGCTGCGCGGCCTGCTCGCCGGGGACGCGGAACAGCGTCGGTGGGCTCGCCGCCGGCGATCCGGCGCCCAGCTCGTATGCGCGGCGGCGGATGTCCAGGGATTCCTTCGCGCTCTCCCGCACGCCATGGCTATAGGCGGTCACCTGGGCGCTGGAGCTGCGCCATTCCGCCACCGCCTTTGCCGCCGAGTCGCGGAGCTGATTGCGTAGGGCTTCCTGCGCAATCCGGGCCTTCTCGACCGCGGCGCCGGCCTGCTCGATGTTTCCGCGGTTCCGATCGAAGAGCGGCACCGTCACGGAGAGGGCGAGATCGTACGAGTCGGGGAACCCGGAAGCGTGGTTGTAGTTGAAGCCGACACCGAGGTCGGGAATGGGCTGGCGGCGCGCCTGGACGAGAGCGCTCTTCGCACTCTCGATCTGCTCGGCGGCGGCGAGGTAGTCGGGACGCTTTTGCAACGCGCGCCCGAGCAGCGCCTCCGGCGTCTGGTCGGGTCGCTGCGGCGGCGGCTCGAGCGAACCCTGCACCTGGAAGGCCGGAAGAAGCGCGTCCTCCCCGACGAGTTGCACGAGGTCCGCGCGCGCGGCGACGAGGTTCTGCTCCGCCTGCCGGACCGCGTCGTCCTGGGTGAGGGCCTGGATGCGCAGCTTGAGCACGTCGCCGTAGGCGATCTTGCCGTCCCGGTAGCGCAACTCGTTCAGCTCCAGGGTCTTGCCGAAGGTTTCGCGATCGCTTCGTGCGAAAGAGAGCAGCGCCTCCGCCAGCAACACGTTGACGAAGGCGGTCGCGGCGCTGAGTCTCACCTGTTGCTGGACCGCGGTGCGCGTCGCCTTGGCGGCCGAGAGCCCCGCGTCCGCGGCGGCGATGCCGGCTGCACGCTTGCCCCCGATGGGCACCGTCCAGCTGACGCCGAAGGCGTTCGGCACCGGTCCCGCGAGCGGGGAGACCTGGATTCCGCTAGCGCCGACCGAAACCGCAGGGTTCTGGAGCGTTCCCGCCTGCACGAGAGTGCCATGGGCCGCGTTGACGTCCGTTTCCGAGGAGCGGACGTCGGTATTGCGCTCGAGGGCGAGCGCAATGGCTTGCCGCAGATCGATCGTGGTTCGACCCGCGGCCGCCGCACCCGCGATGGCGAGCAAGAGCGCCGCGAGGGGCGCCTTCGGGCGCGGCAAGCCGGGCCTCACGTGGACTCCACCCCGGCGCGGATTGCCGAGCGAACGCGGGATCAACAGATCCTCCGCAGGTTTGCAACGATTCGGCCATCTTGGACAAGTCGCCAGAAGCGTCTATTCACGGTCGTGATCCCCGATGAACGCCCCTCCGCTCGTTGTGCATCGCTTCGGTGGACGGCCCATCGAGGCCATTCTCCTCGAGCGGCGCAACAAGTTCCTGGCGGTTTGCCGGCTCCTCGCGCATGCCGGCGCCGGCGGGATGGCCGGGGAGCCGGTCGTTCTCGCCGGTCTGCGGCCGCGAGATCGCACCGGCGCGGCTGCGCAAGAGGCCCCGTCCTCGCATCGACCTGCTCCTGAGCGGGTCCTCGGAGACGGACGTCCTCTGCGAGGTGAAGAGCGTCGGCGCGGCGAAGGAAGGCGTCGCGCTCTTCCCCGATGCGCCCACCACCCGCGGCGTCCGCCACCTGGCCCTGCTCTCGCGGCTCGCCCGCGGCGGACATCCCACGGCGCTCGTCTTCTGCGCCCAGCGCGGCGACGCGGTCGCCGTGCGCGCCGATGCGGAGATCGATCCGCTCTTCGCGCGGGCGCTGCACATCGCCGCCCGCGCCGGCGTGCGCCTCGCGGCCCTGGCCTGCGAGGCGACGCCTCAGGGGATGCGGCTTCTCGGAGAGATCCCCGTCCTCTGCTGATCCGCGGCTACCCGATCACGGGCACTTGGTGGCGTCCGTCCCGTGGCGGCAGGCGTGCTGATCGGGCGTCAGCGGCACCGAGTTGACGAGCTTCAACAGGTCGGTCGAGGTGCTGAAGTCGATGGTATTGACCTCGCGGTTGCCGGCGCTCGCTGGCTGGATCTGCATCACCGAGTACCGGACCGCTTTGCCGTCCTTGCTCACGGAGATGGTGGCAGCTGCCTCGGGGGGCGGCGAGAGCACGTCGCGCGAGATGCTGCGCAGGTAGCTGGTGCCGCTGAGGAACGATTGCGAGCAGTTCGGCGCGCCGGTGAAGGCATCCGCCTGGAAGAGGGAAGCGCTGGACACACCGACGCCGCAGGTTTTCGACGGCGCAGGGGTGAGCGAGCTCCACACGACGCAGCTGTTGACGAGCGTCGCGGCGGTGGCGGTCTTCTCGTCCACGCTCGCGAACTTGACGGCCCATCCCGCGTCATCGCGTCCGGCGGGCGATCCCGTTCCGGCGGTGAGCCCCGAGGTCGTGGCGCCGAGGCTGGTGACGTCGGTCAGATCCTTGAGAGAGATGCGGGTCGAGTCGTACAAGCTCACGTCCGACGAGCTGTCGAGCTTGCGGGCATTGGTGGGAGCCCCCAACGGGCTCGTCAAGATGGAGAGCCCCATGAAGAAGTTCTGCTGGGGCGTCGTGGACGTCACGCCGCGGGGCGTGGAGGGAATGGTGGAGGGCAAACTGTCGGTGCAGGAGAGGGGCGAACCGGAGCAGGAGGACGAAACCGTCAGGTCCGCCTGGAATGCCGCCGGGCAGTTCGCCACGTGCATGGTCTCCGTCGCCGTCGCCGAGGTGCAGGCGTTGGTGTTGACGACCGACAGCGACTGGGTGGGCGGCGCGAAGA
>VBKL01000279.1 GCA_005879805.1 Deltaproteobacteria bacterium
AAACTGGCCTTCGCATGCTTGAAGGGGGCGCATGCGCCGCCGGGTCTTCGTCGTCGCGGGAGAGTACAGCGCGAATCCACGCCACTTGCCGCCCGAACGGCGCAAGCGCGCCTTCCTCGCCGAGCCGCACCCGGAGCTGACCGACGAAGAGGTCACGCGACTCTTCTTCCGCTTCCCGAACCGCAGCGAGGACGGGCGGACGCGGCCCGAGGACTGGAAGCGCGAATTCGCCCTTTCCGCTCCGATCGGGCTGAACGATCTCTTCGCCTCGGCCGCGCACCGCGCGCTCACCTCGCTCTACAGGCTGACCTCGACCGATTACCGGGCGACCCGCGACTCGATAACCGATCTCTTCGTCACCTCGATGCCGGGGCTCGATCCGAACGAGCGCATGAACATCGGCCTGGTGCCGCAGGCGCTGCGGGCAGCGCTCGCGCTACCCCCGCGCGTCGTGGCGCAGTACGTGGTGGGCACCTCCGACAGCGGTGCCTGGGCCTTCGCCCAGGCGGTGCGCGCCGCGCGCAACGCGGAGAAGCCCGCCACCATCATCGTCGTCGCAGGGCAGATCATCCCTGCTGGATACGCCTCGCAGTACCAGATCCGGACCGTGCTCGGAGAGAACGACCAGGCGCGCGGCCTCGACATGCTGGCCATCGGCGACCTGCTCATGGACGCCGTGCGGCGCAACTCCGGCGTGTCGCGGGCCGAGGTGATCGCGCTCCTCGAACGCATCTCGTCGCGCAAGTTCGACGCGGCGAAGCAATATCCGGCCGGCATCCAGTCCGGAAAACCGTTCCGGCGCGACTCGCCGCGCACCCCGTACTTCGACGCCAACGACATCGCGGCTCCCTGCTGCGGCGCCGCCGCCTGCATCGTCACCTCGGACGAGGAGCTGGCGCTCCGGGTCGCCGCCGCGCGCAGCCCGCGCTACCAGGCGGCCGCGGTGACCGAAGTGCTCGGCGTGGGCGAAGGTTCGAGCAACGAGAACTTCCTCCATCGCCAGTCGCCGCTCCTCTTCTCCACCGCCGTTCGCGAGGCGCTCGCGGCCACCGCGGACGATGCGCGCAGGCCCATCTCCGTCTTCGCGTCCTCGGCGTTTGGAGTCGCCCACGACGCCTTCCCCAGCATCGAGCTTTCCTTCCTGCTCGCGATGGGCCTCTCCTACGAGCGCAGCGTCGAGCGCATGGCAGAGGGATGGCCGAATCCCTTCGGCGGGCTCCTCACCTTCGGCCATGCGCTGGGCGCCTCCGGGCTGGTGCAGGTCAACAAGGCGCACCACCTCTTCTCGGGCGACCAGCGCTACCTCAAGGATGGTCCGCACCGCCGGCAGGGATTCCGCGAGACCGGCGCGATCGCCTTCACCAGCTCGGTCGGTGGCCCGCTCTCGCACGTCGTCGCGACACTCTTGCGCGGCGGATTCGAGGACGTGCGGCCGCTCGCGGAGCGGACCACGAAACGGCGCCGCGATCCGGGCCCATCGCCGCTGGCGACGGAATGGCGCGAGAAGCGGCACCAGCTCCGCCTGGTCTTGCCCAGCTACCTGGCGCGGCTGCGCGGGCGCGGACCGGGAGAGCCCTGGTACGTCGAGGGCGTGACCTACGTCAGCATCCGCAGCTCGATCCGGGCGTTGAGCCGCGAAGACGTCATGCGCGTGCGCTTCGACGGCCTGGAGGCTGTGGTCGCACAGGCCCATCTCGAGGAGGTGCGGGCGCAGCTTCGCGAAGTGGTGCTGGTCGTCATGGGCGAGGTCGATCGGCTGGCGTCGATGTTCGACGCCTTCCGGCTCCTCACCGACGAGGTGCGCGACCTCGCCGGCAAGTGGCGCGCCGCGGGTCAGCTCACGCCCAAGGCGATGGCGCTCGGCGACGACAAGGTGGCGGCGATCGTCAAGGAAGCGCTCCGTGTTCCCTTGGTGATCGCAACCGCTCCCGGGTCGGTCCCCGCCGAGCGCCGCAAGATCGTCTTCCTGCCATATCCAGGGCTCGACTATCCCGATCTCGAGAACGTCGACGTGCTCTGGCGGCAGCCGGACGGCCGCATCGGCAAGGCCGCCGACGATCCGGGCCTGTTGCCTTTCTGGAACGTGCGCGCCAAGCGCGAGGAGGAACGCCCGCAGGCCGGTCCTCCGGGCAGCACCGCACGCGAAGTAGTCGACGGAATCGTGGAGTCGCAGGAGCGGCCCGAGTCGATGGCCGAGCTGCGGCTGCTCCGCGCCTGGTTCTCGGTGGACATGCCGAAACCGATCCTCGAGGAGGCGCTCCGACGGCTCGGAGTCGAAGCGGGTCAGGTGGGTCCGGCCATGCGCGCGCTGGTGATTCTCGTCGAGCTCGCCGACGGCGGGTCGTTCGCCGATCCCGGCGCGTCCCCCGAGATCGTCGGCCGCGCGGCCCGCAAGGCGCGCGCCTTTCTCGAAGCGTACGAGACGACCACCGTCCAGCTGGGAAATCTCCTCGCCGTCTCCGCCTTCGAGCCGCCGCCCTTCCGCACGCGGCCGGACGAAGGCCTCGTCAGCGGCGTCCGATTCGCCCGCGAGCTCACCCGCGCCGCTCTCGAGACGGGCCTTTCCCTGCGCGCCGCCGTGGTGGCGGGGCAAGGCGCCGTCTACGAGGACGCGGAGGGACGGCACGGACTCGCCTCGGAAGCCACTGCGCGCGCCTGGGAGCTGCTCACCTCGCTGCGCGGCGGCCCCGCCGGTCCGGCCATCGCCGTCGACGGCGCCGTCGGCCTCGTGCGCGAGCGCGTGCAGCAGCGCCTGCGAGACTGGTCCGCCGAGCCGGCCGACTCGTCGACGATCTTCCGCATCTGAGCGAGGCGCAGAGCTCATGCCCTTCCTCTTGCGCGTCCGCGCCGAGCCTGCCGACATCGACGGGCTCGGACACGTGTCGAATCTCGTCTACCTCCGCTGGGTGCTCGAGGCCGCGCTGGCCCACTCCACCGCCAAGGGTCTCGACGAAGCCGCGTACAAGGCGCGGGGGCAGGGCTGGGTGGTCCGGCGGCACGAGATCGATTACCTGCGCGCCGCTTTCGCCGGCGACGTACTGGTCGTCGAGACCCGCGTGGCCAGCATCGCGGCGGCGAGCA
>VBKL01000226.1 GCA_005879805.1 Deltaproteobacteria bacterium
CGTGTTCCCCGAGTACCAGGCGCTCTTCCTTTATCGGAAGGATCTCGCTCCCGAGTCGGTGGCGGGGCTGCGCAAGCTGGAAGGAAAGATCGACGAGCGCGCGATGATCGAGATGAATGCGCAGGCGCGCCTCAAGGGCGTTCCGGACACCCGGATCGCCGCGGATTTCGTCGTGCGTACGTTCGGCACCTCGGGGGGCGCGCAGGCGGCGATTGCGGATTCGCGAGCGAAGCGGATCGGCGCGCGGACGTTGGAGCATCTGCAACTGGTCGCCATCTCGCTCCTCGCGGGAATCGTGGTCGCGATTCCCCTCGGCATCCTTGCCGGCAAGAAACCGCGGGCCGGGCAAGCGGTCATCGGCTTCGCCTCGCTGGTCCAGACGATTCCCTCGCTCGCCCTGCTCGTATTCATGATCCCGCTCCTCGGGATCGGGGAGAAGCCGGCGATCGCGGCGCTCTTCCTCTACAGCCTGCTGCCGATGGTCCGGAACACGGCGGAGGGACTGCGCGGCATCTCCCCCGACCTTCGCGACAGCGCCATCGCGCTGGGACTTCCCCCCTTCGCGCGGCTGCGGCTGGTCGAGCTACCCTTGGCGTTTCCCTCGATACTGGCGGGCGTGCAAACGAGCGCGGTCATCGACATCGGCACGGCGACGCTCGGAGCGCTCATCGGAGCGGGCGGGTACGGGCAGCCGATCCTCACGGGCATCCGACTCGCCGATACGGGGCTCATTCTCGAGGGCGCCGTCCCGGCGGCCGCTCTCGCGCTCCTCGCGCAGGGAATTTTCGACGCCATCGGCCGCGTGGTGATTCCGCGGGGGCTGAGGCTATGATCCGCCGGGCCGACGAGCGCGACGTCCCCGAGATCGCGCGCATCATCAATGCCGCCTTCGAAGTCGAGCGCGAGTTCCGCGAAGGGGCGCGGACTTCCCCCACCGAGATCGCGAAGCTCCTCGAGCACGACGTCTTCTTCGTCGCCGAGGAAGACGGCCGCCTGCTCGGCGCCGTTCATACCTCCATCGATGGCGCGACCGGGTACTTCGGAATGCTCTCGGTAGACCCCGCGCTCCAGCGGGGCGGCGTGGGACGCGCTCTGCTCGCCGCCGCCGAGGAGCATTGTCGGAAAGCCGGGTGCACGAAGATGACCATGAGCACCGGCGAGGACCGCGCCGAGCTCATCCCCTATTACGAGCGCGTCGGGTACCGCGTGACCTCCATCGAGCCGTCCAGCAGCCGCGCGTTCAAGCGGCCGATTCGCATCGTAAAGATGGCCAAGGACCTCTGACGGGATCTGCCGCGCTGCGGCAGGCGCGGCGGCATCCGACCTGCTATGCACGTCGCCCCGCTCTGAGGGAGGGGACACCATGGCGCGCACCTGCATCCTGGGAACCGGAATCGCCACCGGCGAGCACCTCGTGAAGAACGAGCAGCTCGCCAAGATGATGGACACCTCCGACGAATGGATCCGCGAGCGGTCCGGCGTCGAGCAGCGCTACTACGTCGAGACGGGGACCGCCACGAGCGACCTGGGCGTGCGCGCGGCGAAGGCGGCCCTCGAGGACGCCGGCGTGACGAAGGACGAGATCGACTACGTCGTCTTCGCCACCATGACGCCCGACTACTACTTCCCGGGCTGCGGCGGACTGCTGCAGCACAAGCTGGGTCTTCGCACCATCCCTTCCCTCGACATCCGCCAGCAGTGCACGGGCTTCCTCTACGGACTTCAAGTATCGGACGCGCTCCTCCAGGCGGGGCAGGCCAGGACGCTTCTCCTCGTCGGAGCGGAAGTGCATTCCGGATTCATGCCGTGGACCTCCTGGGACTACCTGTTCGGCCGCGGCGGGGAACCGCCTTCCGCGGCCGAGCGGGCTTGGATCACCCGCTTCCGCGATCGCACCGTGCTCTTCGGCGACGCGGGAGGAGCGCTGGTACTGCGCCTCCAGGAAGGCGACCGCGGCGTCCTCGGCTTCAAGCTCTATTCGGATGGCGAGTCGTTCCGCGACCTCTACGTTCCCTCGGTGGGATTCGCGCAGCGCCCCTACGTCACGCCCGAGGACCTCGGGTCTGGCCGTCACATTCCCGAGATGAACGGACGCTCCGTCTTCAAGATGGCCGTCACCCGCATGCCCGAAGCCATTCGCGAGCTGTGCAAGGAGAAAGGGATCTCCGTCTCGGAGATCGACCTGCTCGTCGCGCACCAGGCCAACCTCCGCATCAACGAGGCCGTGCAGAAGGCGCTCGGCCTCCCGGACGAGAAGGTCTTCAACAACATCCAGCGCTACGGGAACACCACCGCAGCGACCATTCCCATCGCGCTGCACGAGGCGCGCAAGGCGGGCCGCGTGAAGCCCGGAACGCTGGTTGCCTTCGCCGGGCTCGGCTCGGGCTTCCACTGGGGCGCCGCTCTTCTACGCGCCTGAGAATCGACTGCGGTAGGATCGGATCCGTGGTCGAGATCCACCCACCGGAACGTCCGGACGGATTCGAGCCCCGGGAGCGGCCGCTCTTATCGGCGCATCCCTGGCGGTTGCCCGTGCTGCTCGCCATCGCCTTTGCGGCGACCGTCGCCATCACGGCCGCGGTGGTCCGTAGCGCCCCGGGCCGGGCTCCGGTTTCGCACGCAAGCAAGCGCTGAGTACCTCGGGCAGGGTGCTTCGCGATGGTATGGTCCGCGCCATGCCCATCGCGCTGCTTCTTTCCGCCGCTCTCGCCGCGGGCGCGGCGACTTCGCCCGACCGCGATCTCGAGTTCTTGCGCAGCTATGTCCAGACCCGCGGCTGGGCCCTGGGCAAGCCGGTCAAGATCACCGTGCTGCCCGACGGAAGCGCGGTCCTCTTCCTCCGCGCCCAACCGCGCAAGGCGGAGAACCGGCTCTTCCGCTTCGACGTCGCGACCGGCCAGGTCCGCGAGCTCGTCACGCCCGAGCAGGTCCTCGGCAGCGAACCCGAGCAGCTCTCCGCCGAGGAGCGCGCGAGGCGCGAGCGGATGCGCGTCACCGATCGCGGCTTCACCAACTTCGATGTCTCGGAGGACGGCAAGCTGGTGCTCGTCTCGCTCTCCGGGCGCGCGTTCGTCGTTCCGTCGGGCGGCGGGCCGGCCCGGCAGGTCGCGGGCACGGGGCCCAAGGGAGAGGCGGTGTTCGATCCGCGCCTATCGCCGGACGGCGCCTCGGTGGCGTTCGTGCGCGGCGGCGAGCTGTGGGTCGCCTCCGTCGACGGCGGCGCGGCTAGACAGCTCACCCAGGGAGCGACGCCGCTCAAGACGCACGCCCAGGCGGAGTTCGTCGCCCAGGAAGAGCTGCACCGGTTCACCGGCTACTGGTGGGCGCCCGACTCGAAACGGCTGGTCTATGAAGAGGCCGACTCGAGCGCCGTCGAGCAGCTCTGGTTCGGAGACCCCGCGCATCCCGAGCGGCGCGTGGAAGCGACGCCCTACCCGCGGCCGGGAAAGCCGAACGCGAAGATCGCCTTCGGCATCGTCTCCGCCCAGGGCGGGCCGACCACCTGGATCGACTGGGACAAGCGCAAGTGGGAGTACGTCTCTCGCTTGCACTGGGAGAAGAACGCTCCTCTCACCATGCAGTTCCTCACCCGCGATGAGAAGGACCTGCTTGTCGCCGCGGTGGACGACCGGACGGGAAAGACGCGGGAGCTGTGGCGCGAGCACGACGACGCCTGGGTGGAGATCGCCCACGACTTCCACTGGCTCGAGGATGGCAAGCGATTCCTCTGGAGCAGCGAGTCGCGCGGCGAATGGCAGCTGCAAATGCACTCGGCGGACGGAAAGCTCGAGCGCGATCTGACGGCGCTCGAGTTTGGCTACGCCCCCTCCAGCGGAGGGCGCGAGGCGCCGGGAGGGCTCCTCCACGTCGACGAGCAAGCCGGCGTCGCGCTCGTCCTGCGCGCAAAGGATCCGCAGGAACGGAACATCTTCGAGGTGCCGCTCGCCGGCGGAGCCGCCCGGGTGGTGACGCAGGGACCGGACCTGTATCGCGGGTATTTCGCGCGCGACGCGCATGTCTGGGTCCGGGTCGCGGCCAGCCGCAGCGGCCAGACGCGCATGGAGGTGATCCGCGCCGACGGCACCGTCGCCGGGCAGCTTCCCTCGGTCGCCGAGGCGTACCCGTTCGAGCCTCGCGTCGAGATCGTGAAAGCCGGTCCCTCGCCGGGTTTCTTCGCGGCCCTGGTCCGCCCGCGCGATTTCGATCCCCAGCGCCGCTATCCCGTCTGGCTCCAGATCTATGGCGGCCCCTCGGGCCCCGAGGTGGTACCGTTCTCCTCGCGGTACCTCATCGATCAGTGGATCGCCGACCACGGGTACGTCGTCGTGCGCATCGACAATCGCGGCACGACCGGACGCGGCCACGCCTTCGAGCGGGCGGTGGCGGGCAAGTTCGCCGAGGTTCCGCTCGAGGATCAGGTCGCCGTCCTGCAGGCCCTCGCGCGCAAGGATCCGGCGCTCGACCTCGGGCGGGTCGGCATCTTCGGTCACAGCTTCGGCGGCTACATGGCGGCCCTCGCTGTAATGCGCAGGCCCGACGTCTTCCGCGCCGGCGTCGCGAGCGCACCGGTCGTCGACTGGATGAACTACGACACGGCGTACACCGAGCGGTATCTCGGGATCCCGCCGCCGGCAGGCAGCGCCGACGACTACCCGCGCAACAGCGTCATCCAGTACGCCAAAGATCTAGAGAGACCTCTCCTCATCGTCCACGGGACGGCTGACGACAACGTGCATTTCAGCGAGTCGCTCCTGCTCTCGGACACCCTCTTCCGCGCGGGAAAATCCTTCGATTTCCTGCCGCTCGCCGGAATGACCCACATCATCTCCGATCCCTCCCTGCAAGTGAGGGACTGGCAGCGGGTGTTCGCCTTTTTCGAGGACCATTTGCGCACGGACCAAAGCACCGAAAAGGGCCACGCGGCATCGAACGGTCGATGACCGCGTTCCTCGTCGAGCATGGCTATCTGGTGCTGTTCATCGCGACGCTCGTGGCGCAACTTGGCGTGCCCGTTCCCGGGATCCCGCTCCTGCTCGCTGCCGGCGTCCTGGCTCGCGAAGGGACCTTGTCCGTCCCCGGCGCCCTCGTCGTCACGGTGATCGCCTCGGGCCTCGGGCATCTCGTCTGGTACGAGGCGGGACGGCGTCGAGGGACCGCGGTGCTGCGGCTCCTCTGCAAGATCTCCATCGAGCCCGATTCGTGCGTGCGCAAGACCGAAGACATGTTCGTTCGCTACGGACCGGGAGCGCTGATCGCGGCACCGTTCGTACCGGGCCTCGCGGCCGTCGCGCCGCCTCTTGCCGGAATGTCCTCGATGTCGATCGGCCGCTTCTTGCTTCTGGACGCCGCAGGAGCCGCGCTGTTCGCCGCCATCTTCCTGGCGGCCGGATACGCGGCGGGACTGCAGCTCGTTTCGGCCTTGCAGGTCGCGATGCGGTTCGGCGGCTTTCTCGCCCTCGGGATCGGCATCGCTCTCGGCGTGTGGCTCTCCTGGAAGGTGGCGCAGCGCACGCGGGTCCTGCGCGCGCTGCGGGTGACGCGCATCGAGCCCACCGATCTGCTCGCCCGGCTCGGTTCGGCCAATCCGCCCCTCGTCGTCGACCTGCGCAGCGAGCTGACCGCGGGAGGCGAGACCATCCGCGGCGCGCACCGGGTGCTGCGCGAAGACCTGCCCCGCTGGGCGGAGGGCGTCCCGCGCGAGCGGGAGATCATCCTCGCCTGCGATTGACCCAACGAAGTCTCGAGCGCCCGGGCGGCGCTCCTTCTGGTCGAGATGGGATTCCTCGGTGCGCGGGCGTTGCGCGGCGGCATCGCGGCCTGGCGCGAGGCCGGCCACCCGCTGGAGCCGGTGAACGCCTCCGTTCCGCTGCGACTTTCGACGCAGGCCGCGCCGCGATAGGGTTCGCGCCATGGGCGCGCCCTACAATGCGACGGTAGATCTCCTCGAGCGCAATCTCCGCCATCCCGACCGCGTCGCGGTCCGCGAAGCGGGACGGACGGTGACCTGGGGCGAGCTCTGCGAGCGGGCGAACCGCGCCGGCAACGCGCTGCTCTCCCTGGGCGTCGAGATGGAGCAGCGGGTGCTGCTCTTCCTGCTCGATTCGGCGGATTTCATGGCGTGCTTCTGGGGCGCCATCAAGGCCGGCCTGGTTCCGGTACCGGTCAACACGCTTCTCACCGCCGCGGACGTCGATTACATGCTCCGCGACAGCCGCGCCCGCGCCCTCGTCGTCAGCGATGCCTTGCTCGAGAAGCTCGCCCCCATCTTGAAAGGGCAGCCTTTCTTGCGGCACGTGATCGTGCAGGGGAAGGGCAAGCAGCTGGACGATCTGCTCGCGGCCGCCTCTCCGCGGCTCGAGCCGGCGCCGACCACCGCCGACGACGTCGCCTTCTGGCTCTACTCCAGCGGCTCGACGGGGACGCCCAAAGGCGCGATGCACCTGCAGCAGGATCTGGTGCAGACGGCGAAGACCTACGGCGAAGGCGTGTTGAAGCTGCGCCCCGACGACGTCGTCTTCTCCGCCGCGAAGCTCTTCTTCGCCTACGGGCTGGGAAACGGAATGACGTTCCCGTTCGCCGTGGGCGCGACGGTGGTGCTGCTCGAAGGGCGCCCTACCCCGGATTCGGTGATGCGCATCCTGCGCGAGGAGCGGCCGACGGTCTTCTACGGCGTTCCGACCTTGTTCGCGGCCATCCTCGCGGACCCTGGCAACGGGCGCGCCAGCGGATCGGACCGGCTGCGCATCTGCGTCTCCGCGGGAGAGCCGCTCCCCAAGGAGATCGGCCAGCGGTGGCGCGACCGGTTCGGCGCCGACATCCTCGACGGGATCGGCTCGACCGAGATGCTGCACATCTTCCTCTCGCTGCGCGAGGACGACATCCGGTACGGAACCACGGGAAAACCGGTGCCGGGATACGAGCTGCGCATCGTGGACGACGCGGGCCGCGAGGTCCCCGCGGGCGAGATCGGCGAATTGCTCGTGCGCGGCCCTTCCAGCGCCGTCGCCTACTGGAACCAGCGCGAGAAGTCGCTGCGCACCTTCCAGGGCGCCTGGACGTACACGGGCGACAAGTACCGGCGCGACGAGGAGGGCTACTACGTCTATTGCGGCCGCTCCGACGACATGATCAAGGCGAGCGGCCAGTGGGTATCGCCGGCGGAGGTCGAGTCGGCGCTGGTGGGGCACCCGGCCGTGCTGGAGGCGGCGGTGGTCGCGCACGCCGACGATCAGAAGCTCGACAAACCCAAGGCGTTCGTGGTGCTGAAGAAGGGCGCCCAGGCGACCGCGGAGGAGTTGCAGAAGTTCGTGAAGGAGCGCCTCGCGCCCTACAAGTATCCGAGGTGGATCGCCTTCGTGGACGAGCTGCCGAAGACGGCGACGGGGAAGATCCAGCGGTTCAAGCTGCGGGAAAAGGTGTAACGCTAAGTAACCGGAAGAAGGGCATTCCGGAGGGCAGCGGTCCCGGGTCCGACATGGGTTAAAATGCTCCGGGGGGAGTTCCATGTTGCTGAGTTCCGAGGGCGTCCTGGTGGACGCGGTAGACCTGTTTGCCTGCGGCTGGACCGAAGACCTCATCCGGAAGTTCCTGGGTGAGGAGGATGGCAGGGCGCCGGTGGATCATTACGCGAACTTCCAGGGAAAGCGGCTCTGGAGGATGACGCGTGTCGCAATCGCGGAACGCACCGAAGAGTTCCAGGACGAATTCGCGCTTTCGGTCGCCCGGCGTTCGCTGACGCCCAAGCGGGTCCGCGCCTTCCTCGAGGCGCGCCGCATGGCGAGACAGACCATGGCATTCCTGGTCGCAAGGGGCAGAGCGGTCAATCATTGATCGTGGTCCTCCTCGAATGACGGCGCCTCTTTGTTGACTCGCGCCGCAGCCTCCGGCTACGTGGTTCCCGCGGTTCCACCGAGGGGAGATCCATGGCCGAGATCAGCGCCGTCGCCGATCACAAGCCGTACGTCGCCGACGAAACCCGGATGGCGGAATTCACGCCCAAGGCCGTCATCGTCGGGGCCATGTTCGGGCTCATCTTCGGCGCGTCGACGGTGTACCTGGCGCTCAAGGCCGGACTGACGGTCTCCGCGTCGATCCCGATCGCAGTCCTCTCCATCTCTTTGCTGAAAAAGCTCGGCGGCTCGACCATCCTCGAGAACAACATCGTCCAGACCATCGGGTCGGCGGGCGAGTCGATCGCGGCCGGCGTCGTGTTCACCTTGCCCGGGTTCCTCTTCCTCGCCATCGATCCGCAAACCCGCACCAGCGTCGGCGCGCCCTACTTCTCCTACTGGACCATCTTCACCCTCGCGCTCCTCGGCGGAATGCTCGGCGCTTCCCCGCCGCGACGGTCAACGCCGCCATCACGCCGGAGTACATGGGCGTCGGCTACATCATCGGGCCGCGCATCGCCGGCGTGCTGGTCGCGGGCGGCGTGATCGGCTGGCTCGGCATCATCCCGCTCATCGCCTCCCTCGTTCCGCAGGACACCATCGCGCAGCAACTCGTGAAGCTCGGCTACCTCGCGGACATCGCCCGCCCCGGCGTCTATGGATGGGATCCCGCGACGCACACCTTCGCCGTCCTCAACCAGGCCATCTACCGCGCGTACGTTCGCCAGATCGGTGCCGGCGCCGTGGCGGCAGGCGGGTTCATCACCCTCCTCAAGACGCTGCCGACCATCATCGCCGCCTTCCGCGGCAGCGTCGCAAGCCTGCGCGGCGGTGCGGGCACGGAGTCCACCGCGCGCACCAGCCGCGACCTACCCATCGGCATCGTGCTCGTCGGCAGCCTCGCGCTCGCGCTCATCATCGCCTTTCTCCCCTTCCTCCCGGGCACGTTCGGCGGGCGCGTCCTGCTCGCCGTCCTCATCGTCGTCTTCGGATTCTTCTTCGTGACCGTGTCCTCGCGCATCGTCGGGCTCATCGGAACCTCCTCGAACCCGGTGAGCGGCATGACCATCGCGACGCTCCTCGCCACCTGCCTGCTGTTCGTCGGAATGGGATGGACGGACAACGTCTACCAGCCGATGGCCCTCTGCGTTGGCGGCATGGTCGCCATCGCCGCCGCCAACGCAGGCGCCACGTCGCAGGACCTGAAGACGGGGTACCTGGTCGGCGCTACCCCGCGCCTGCAACAGATCGGCCTGATGATCGGCGCGGTCGCGGCGGCGCTGGTGATCGGCTTCACCATCCAGGTGCTCGACAAGCCCAGCATCGACGCGACCACCGGCGCGATGATCCACCAGATCGGCAGCGAGCAGTTCCCCGCTCCGCAGGGCACGCTGATGGCGACGCTCATCCGCGGACTGCTCGCCCACAACCTCGACTGGCAATTCGTGCTCGTCGGTGTCTTCCTCGCCATCACCGTCGAGTTGTGCGGCGTCTCTCCGCTCTCCTTCGCGGTCGGCGCCTATCTGCCGCTCTCCACCACGCTTCCGATCTTCATCGGCGGCGCCATCAAGGGAATCGTCGATCGCCGGGGAAGCCCCGAAGCGCGGGCGGCGGCCGCTGCGCATGGGGGCGAGGACGTCGGCCCTGGCAGCCTCTTCGCGACGGGGCTCGTCGCAGGGGGGACATTGACCGGCACCATCGTCGCCTTCCTCCACTGGCCGGACGAGCCAGGCAAGGCGTCCTGGCTCGATCCGGTCGAATTCAGCGGGAGGCTCGCTGGCGCCCTCGGAAACGGCGGCTACCAGATCCTCGGCGTCATCTGCTTCGTCATCATGGGGATCGTGCTCTACCGCGTGGCGCGCCGACCGCTCATTTTGTGAAAATACTCTTCGGCACCATGCAGTGGACGCCCTTGCGCACGTCCACCACCTGCGAGACGCGGCAGTCGCCGACGATCGAGGTGAGCGAGTAGGCCTCTTCGCGCGTCAGGCCCTTCTGCGTCGAGAGGAAGTCGACCGTCTCGCGGACCGCGTTCGCCATGGCGACGCCGAGGTCCTCGTCGAAGCCGACCATGATGTAGTGGGTCGGGGTCTCGATCCGCGGCCAGGTGAGCTTCATGTCGTGATGGACGATGGGTTGGAGCTCGATCTCCTTGTACGAGCACTCCAGCGCGGTGAGGTTGACCTCGCCATTGCCTTGCAAGCAGTGCGAGTCGCCGGTCCAGATGAGACCGCCCTCGAGGAAGACGGGGATGAAGATCGTCGTTCCTTCCGTCATCTCGTTGATGTCCATGTTGGAACCGTTCTTCCAGGGACGCAGCGTGCTCACCGGCGCCATCGGGTCGTCCTTCACGCCTCCCTTGCGCGGCGACGGATCGTTCGGGTCGATTCCCACGGCGAGCGTCCCCGGGAAGGGCCGTAGGGTCAGCTCGATCCCTGGCTTGAACTCCGTCTTGCCGTTCTGGAACTTGAAGTACTTCACGTAGCCTTCGGGGAACTCCTTGGCGAGGAGCCCGATGGTGGGAAAGTCCTTGCCCGGCAGGTTGAAGTTGAAGCCCTCGTCCTTGGGAACGATCTTGAGGATGCGGATCTCCAGGACGTCGCCCGGCTTCGCGCCATTGACGAAGACGGGGCCGGTCAGCGAGTGCGGCCCGCCGCCGGGATTCGCCTTGCGCAGCCGGACGATCTCGTTCATGTCGACGCCGCCGTGAATCTGGTCGAGCGCATGCGAGAGCGTCTCGATCGAGACGGTGTCGCCGGAATCGATGGTGAGGCGCGGCTTCTCGCGAGGATCGAGCCAGCCCCACTGCACTTCCTCCTTCGGCGCCTTCAAGACGTGGTGTTTGCCCCTGGACGCAGCGCCGCTCGATTTCTCCGCCCCCTTTTCCGAGGCGCAAGCAGCGGAAAGAAGCGCGCACAGTGCTGCCGCAGCGATCTTCGTCATCGGGTCCCCTCCGAGCTGAGGTCGACGACCAATAGCATTGCCCGACCACGGCCTGCACGCGGGGAAAGGGAAAGCTACGCTACTGTACCTTCGTGCCCTGCATCGAAGGCGACGCGCGAGACCCGGCCGCCTATCAGCGCGCCCTTCTGGGAGAGCGCGCCGACGCGCTCGTCACCGATCCTCCCTATTGCCTGCTCACCCGCAGGCGCAAGGGCGGCGATCTGCGCGACCCGAAGAGCGCCAAGATCGAGCGCGGGCCGCTCTTGCGGTTCGAGAGCGTCCGCGATTATCGCGCCTTCACGAACGCCTGGCTTTCGCTCGCGCTCGAGCACCTGGTCCCCGGCGGGCCGCTCGCCATCTGGACCAACTTCCTCGGCAAGGATCCGATCCGCGCCGCGGCGCGAGACGCCGGCTACCGGTTCGAGGTCGGCGAGTACGTCTGGGCCAAACGGACGACCGAAGGTGGCGGAAACGAGATCCTCCTGCGCGTCTATGAAACGGCGCTGATCTTCGTCCGCGAACCGTGGCCGGCGCTGGGCCCGGCCGATCCGCCGCGCACCCTCTGCGTCGCCGCCGGGTACGACGACGACGGCGAGGCCGCCCGTTGGGGATCGCACCCGAACCACAAGCCCTTCGGCGTCCTCGACCCGCTCCTGCGCCAGGTCACGCGGCCGGGGCAATTGATCCTCGACCCCTTCGCGGGGTCCGGTTCGATCGGGGCCGCGGCAATCCGGCTCGGACGGCGGGCTGCATGCATGGAGATCGAACCGGAGTGGGCCGAACGTGCGTCGCGCAGGCTCGCGGCCGGCTGATATAGGGCGCGTCAAATGCAATTCTCTCCCAGCTTCGCCGGCCTGACCTGCTTCTCCTGCAACGCTGCGCACGATCCCCAACGGCTGCAGACGGTCTGCACGAAGTGCGGCCTCCCGCTGCGCGTCGATTATCAGCTGAAGAACTTCGAGCCGACCGTGCGCCCTTCGCTCTGGCGCTACGACGCCGCCCTGCCCGTCCGCGCGGACGACGCGGTGACCCTCTGCGAAGGCTGGACGCCGCTCATCGGAGTGGAAGACGGGGTGCTGCTGAAGGACGAAGCCCGCAATCCGACGGGATCGTTCAAGGCGCGCGGCATGACCCTGGCCGTGACCATGGCGAAGGCGCTCGGCGCCCGCGCCCTCGCCGCTCCTTCAAGGAGCCCTACCGCATCGAGGGCAAGAAGACGATGGCGTACGAGCTCTACGAGCAGCTCGGCGAATTGCCCGACGCGATCGTGTATCCGACCGGCGGCGGCACCGGTCTGGTCGGGATGTGGAAGGCGTTCGGAGAAATGCAATCGATGGGCTGGACCCGCAAGAAGCCGCGGCTCATCTCCGTCCAGGCAGAAGGATGCGCGCCCGTGGTGAAGGCCTTCCAGGAGGGAGCGCAGGTGACCGCGCCGTGGCCGGATGCGCGCACCGCGGCTTACGGCTTGCGCGTCCCGTCGCCGATCGGCGGGTTCCTCTGCTTGCGCGCTTTGCGCGAGACGAACGGTACGGCGGTGGCGGTTCCGGAAGCAGAGATCGCCTCCGCCGCCGCCGAATTGTCGCGGCGCTCGGGCGTCGACGTCTGCCCCGAAGGCGGAGCGGCCTGGTGGGCGCTGCAGTGGCTGAGGAACAGCAACTTCCTCGCGGCCACCGATCGAGTGGTCGTCTTCAACACCGGAACGGGCCTCAAATACCGGTGAAGCCGGGCGCTCAGGGCATCGCCGCGTTGCGGAAGGAAACAGGCGAGCGGCTCTTTTCCTCGATGTAGTGGAGCAGCGCCGCGACCTCCTCGGGCGACAATCGCAGATTCGGCATGCGCACGTTGCGATATCTCGCGAAGAGGTCGACCGCGATGGGGTCCTTCTCATCGAGCAGTCGATCCGGCTCGGAGACGTACTGGACGAGCCAGGCGCGATCGCGGCGTGCGGTCACGCCCGCGAGATCGGGACCGACCGCCGGCCCGCTCCCGACGCTGTGGCAAGCGGAGCAGCGGCTCCGGAACAGGTATCCGCCGCTCCCGACCTCCGGCATCGCGGGCGCTTCGGCATAGCTCTTCAACGGCCCTCCGCGCTTCGGATTGCCGAAAAAGTTGGTCATGGTGGTGGCGAGGAAGCGCGGATTGTCGACGGCGGAGTTGCGCATCCACTCTCCGGTCGGCTCGTTCCCGATCATCAAGCTCGGCTGGTGGCCGTCGCGGCTGGCAAGATCCGTCAGCGAAGACGAGCCGAGCTTCTTGCTCACCAGATTGATGTCGTCTTCGTTGCCGGTGAGGAACAACCAGCCAGGTCCGGCGTGGAACTTCTCCGCATACGCCTTCAGCACTGCCGGGGTGTCGTGTGCCGGATCGATGCTGATGGAATAGAAATGGATGTCCTTGCCGACCCGGTCGCCGAGAAGCCGTTGCACCTGGGCTAGCTTGGCCGTCTCGAGGGGACAACTCGCGGTGCAGCGCGTGTAGACGAGGTTGACCGCGACCGCCTTGCCCTTAAGCAGATCGTCGTAGAAGCGGACCACCTTTCCGTCCTGCGTGGTGAGCGCGACGTTGGGGAAATAGTCCGCCCCCCAGCGGCCGGCGGCCAACAGTCCCGGGGGGCGGACCAGCATCGCGGCGCTGGCGACCAGCGCCGCGATCAGTGCGGATCGCGTCGTTCCCACGGCGGTCAGTTCGCGGGAGCCGGCGCGGGCGCGGCGAGGGCGGCCCTCGCGGAGGTGAGCGCGCCCGTCGTGATGTCATAGTCGAAGCTGAAGCTCGCCACCGCCGTGCGGCCCATGGCGGTGGGGCTCGCGCCGCGGACGAAGAACGGCACCGTCGCCTGGATCACGTCGCCCGGAACAAGGCGCCGGGTAAGGCTGATGAGGCCACCGGTGACGTAGACGTTACCCGTCGACAGGCCTTTGCCGGTCAAGTCGCCCAGATCGATGGAGACGACCATGCGCGGTGCGGCGCCCGGAGCGTCACTCTCGGCCGGTCTGACGGTGATGAGCGCAGTCCCGGAGAAGAAGACGCTTTCGGGCAGGCCGAACACCGTACCCGCGACCGGAACGGAGACGGTGGTCGGGGCGAGGGCACCCAGGGCGGGAGTGAAGGAGAGCAAGAGGATCGCGGGAACGAGCCGGCGAGTCGTGTCCATGTGCGCTCCTCCTTTCACAATGCACCGCGAAGGATGTCGTCGGGCGCCACGAACGTGACGCCCTGCGGAGTGGGAATCGGCGTCGGCAAGGGCCGCATGAACGGCTCCCCCCGGTCGTCGAGCTCCCAGCGGATGAGCATGGCGTTATCCTCATGGACCGTGTTGTGACAGTGCTCCATGAACATCCCGCCCCAATCACGGAACTGCATGGTGATGGTGAGCTCTCCTCCGGGACGCAGTCGATAGACGTCCTTGCGCCCCTTCTCCCAGGCCGGGACGTTCCTCGCACTGCCGTCGCGGGAGAGGATCCGACCCTCCTCGAAATGGATGTGGATGGGGTGATCCCAGCCCCCGCCGCCGTTCCTCAGGGTCCAGATTTCGCGGGTGTCTTTTCCCGGCGCCGCCGAGACGCGACCGAAGTCGGCATTGAGCATGTCGCCGCCATTGGTCTTCACCCCCCAGGGACCGAAGAAGGAGGTGACCGGATCGTTGGTGGTCTGCGTCCCGCCCCGTCCGAACTCGAAAGTGCGGGTCCGCGCGACGGGAATCTTCGACAGATCGGGGTTCGGGATCAGGACGGGCAGCACCTGGCTGACGTCCGGGGTGGGCGGATCGCGGACGATGCGGAACTCGAGGATCTTGCCGACGCAGGGATCGGAAGACTTCCCGGAGAGCGCCTCGGCAATGGAGAGGTCGCCCGACGGCGCCTTGCCGTCCTCGTGCTCGGCGAGGTTGACCATCCACACCTTGCTGCCGACCGCATAGCGAGAGAAGTCGATGACGATGTCGTAGCGCTCGGCGATGCCTTGCTCGTCGAGCTCGGTGAGGATCACGGGGTTCGGCAACAGGTTCCCGTCGTTGGCGATCTGGATGATCGGAGACGCGTCGCTCAGCGCCAGCTTGAAGAATCGCGAGACGGAAGCGTTGAGGATGCGGAACCGGTACTTGCGCCGCTCCACTTCGAAGAACGGCTTGAAGATGAGGTTCACCGTCATGATGTCGCCGAGGAAGCCGTCGAAGTCGAAGATGTCGAACATCAACTGGCCGTCCCGGTCGAACGCCTTGTCCGCCAGCATGAGATTGACGTCGTACTCGAGGTTACCGAACGATTTGGCGGTGCCGCTGGGAAGACGGAGGTTGACGCCGTCCGCGACGGCTTCGTTGCCGCGATCGAGGCCGCTGTAGATGTTGAACATCGCGGCGTTGCCTTTGTAAACGTTTTGCGAAGTGAAGCTGAACATATGGTCGTGGAACCAGTGCGTGCTCATCGTCTCGTGCCAGTCGCCCGGGACGTTGTCGAGACCGCCGCTGTCGTTGGGGCTCGAGGCCATGCGGTCGGTGGCGTCCTTGTTGATGGAGCGGAAGCCGGCGAGGACGATCGGCCAGTGGTAGTCGTAGAACTGACCGGGGAAGAAGAAGGCGCCGGTGAATCCGTCGTTTTCGGCGCCGTGATGGCCGTTGTGCTCGTGGGTCGAGATGGTGTGGCGGCCGAAACCGGCATTCTCCTTCGGATCGCAGGGGAGATTGTTGAAATGGCGGAATAGGATCGGTTCCCCGTACCGGCCGATCACCAGTTTCGGGGGAATCGTTCCGTTGAACGTCCAGACATTGGCCGGGTTTTGCGTAGGCAATCCCGGATGGAACTTCAGATCGATCGCCGCCGTAGAATCGATGCGGCAGTTGAAGTCCGACAGAACGCCCGGGTCATAGATCCCGCCGTTGCTCTGCGCCGTCGCTTGCGAGGCAATGATGGCGACCTTCGGCGGCCGCAGCGTGAAGTCCTGGTGCGCCCAGATTGGACCGGGCGGCCGGCCTTCGACGGGACCGGTCTGACCTGCCGTCACGCCGGGCAAGGCCGGGTTCAGGAGTCGTTGCGTCTGGTTGGACTCGGCGGTGGGCGCGGGGTCGAGGACGTCCACCTTGTTCCGCTTGAACACGTCGAAGCGCGGCATCGGCGTGGAGAACGGCTGTACGTCAAACATCGGGCTCGGAGGTGCGCCCGTTGGAATCGACCCATACGCGCTTTTGCCGAAGACGCTGAGTCCGTTGGTCAGGACCAGCGTTCCCGCCGCAGACATGAGTCCCATGCGGATCAAGTCGCGGCGCGAGATTTGACCCTGTGAGAGTGCCTTTACGATCTCGGTGCGGTTGCAACGAGCGTTCGCTGCCTCCCGAAGGCGAGCCTTCGAGAAATTACCCTTGAGATACACGTGACATCCCCTTGCCTCGCCGCCGCCGCGTCCGCCCCACGCGGGGGGGTGACGGCGATCACGCGCTCGCTGCACCCATCGCCGTTGCTCCGCATCGGACGTTTCCCTTGTATGTTCAGTTCCTTACGCTCGCACAGCGAGCATCCGAGCGGGCGCCCGGCTCTTGCGGAGTAGTGGCCCGAGCCCTCATTTTCCCGTCGGGACACCGTGTGGAGGGATCTCTGACCAGCAGAGGCCGGATCCTCGTCTTGGACGACGACCCGACGCTCAAACGCATCTTCGTCGATGTCTTGCGCGGGGAGGGGTTTGCCGTCGAGTCCGCCCCCGACGGCGCGGTTGCGCTTGCGCTCGCGGAGTGCGCTCCGTTCGACGCGATCGTCTGCGACCTGATGATGCCGCGGATGGACGGGATGACGCTCCTGCGCACGCTGCGCGAGCGAGGGCTCGAGCTGCCCGTCATCTTCGTCACCGGAACTCCAGAGCTTTCCACGGCCATCAAGGCCATCGAGCTCGGCGCCTTCCGCTATCTGCTCAAGCCCGTCGATCCCGACGAACTGGTCGCCTCTGTGGAGCGCGCCGTCCGGGTGCACCGCCTCGCCGAGGTGAAGCGGCAGGCCAAGGCGTACCTGGACGCCGAGCATGCCGGAGACGGCCGTGCTTCCTTGAACGAGCGGTTCGAGAATGCCCTGCGGGGACTCGATCTCGCGTTCCAACCCATCGTGCGCTGGCCGGAAAAACGCCTGGTGGCGTACGAAGCGCTGCTCCGCACCAGCGAGCCCAGCTTCCCCCAGCCGGAGAAATTGATCGCCGCGGCCGAACGCCTCGGAAGGCTGTTCGAGCTCGGACGCGCGGTCCGGAACAAAGCCGCGCTGCGCATGAACCATTCCGCCGCACGCCTGTTCGTCAACCTTCATTCCGAAGACCTGCTCGATCCGTCGCTCTTCGATCCCGCCGCTCCCCTCAGCCTGATGGCGAAGCGAACGGTGCTGGAAATCACCGAGCGCGCGGGTCTCGAGCGGGTGCCCGACGCGCGCGCCCGCGTGGACCGCTTGAAGCAAATGGGCTTTTCAGTGGCGGTCGACGATCTCGGCGCGGGCTATTCCGGGCTGACCAGCTTCGTGCAGCTCGACCCGCAAGTCGCCAAGCTGGACATCGCGCTCGTGCGCAACCTGCACCGCGAGCCGACCAAGGCGAAGCTCGTACGGTCGATCACCGCGCTGTGCAAGGAGCTCGGCATCACCGTGCTCGCCGAGGGGATCGAGTCGCGCGAGGAGCGGGACGCCCTGCAAAATCTCGGCTGCGATCTGCAGCAGGGATTCCTCTTCGCCCGGCCCGGTCGCGCGTTTCCGTCGGTCCACTGGTGATCGGAACCGGGTGGCTCGCTCGCGGAGCGGCGCCGCCGATCGACGAGACGAAGACCTTCCTCAGGCTGTACTCGGAATCGCGGCGCGGCGCCTCGCACTTGCGAGAGAGGCTGGGCCCGGACGTGGTGGTGCTCGTCCCGGGGCTCTTCACCGAGCGATATCCGTTCTATCTGACGCGGGCGCGGCGGCTCTTGAAACGGCGGGGAATCGAGGTGCGCATTCCGCCCATCGACACCGATCAGACGGCCCGCCGCAACGCCGGGATCATCCGCCGGACCATCCAGGAAATCGCCAAGGAGGGCCGCCGCTCTTTGGTCGTCGGCCACAGCAAAGGGCCAATCGACGTGCACGCGGCGCTGGAACTGGATCCAGATCTGGCGCTGCACGTCCGAGCGCTCCTCTCGCTTCAGGCTCCCTTCGCCGGCACACCGCTCGCGACCGATGCCGCCGCCTCCTCCGCCTGGCGCTGGTTGGTGTCCTTGGTCGTGGGCGGGCTCTTTCGCGGTAGCCCGCGCGCATTCTTCGACCTTTCCTACCAGGCGCGGGCCGAGGCTCGCCCCGGCCCGCTCCCCGTGCCCGTGGTCTGCCTGGTGACCAGCACTGCGCGCGCGGGACCGGTTCTGGAGCGAACCCGGCGATATATCGAATCAAATCACGGCGCGCCCTCGGACGGCTTCGTGCCGCCCATCGATGCGTGGCTACCCGGATCTCGTGTCGTGCACCTGACCGGCGTCGATCACGGCGGCCTCGCGCTGCCGTTCTGCCGGTCTCTGTTCGAGCCTGAGGCAACGATCGACGCGCTGCTCCAGGTCGCGCTCGCCCGTTAACGGCCCTCGCTCGCCCGTCGCACGCCCCCTTGACCGCTCTCCGAGCGCCGCGTAAGACGCTCGCGGGATGCTCGGCGAGCAGCCGTGCCCTCGGCCTCGCCCCGCCCTGCGTAGCCCCCTTTCGACAACGAGGACCGAATGACGTTCAGTCGACTCGCACTACCGAGTGCGTTGCTCATGGTTGCCGGCGCCGCCAGCGCCGGAACGACCGTCAACCTCATCCGCGGCGCAAGCACGGATCCGCAGACCAGCATCGTCGGCGGCGATCTGGTAACCAACGTCGAGATCGACGACGCCCTCAACGACGACGGAGAAGGAGAGGACGCCGGCCCCATCCAGGTGGAAGGACACTTCGCGAAGGCCGTTCTGAACCGGGCCGTCACGGCATTCTCGGAAGCAGCCGCTCGCGACGCCAGCGACTCGCGCCTCGCAAGGACGAACTCCACCGTCATCAACAGCTTCACCGGCGTCAATTTCTTCGACCAGCGCTTCTCGAACAACGGCAACCAGTTCTCGGTGGAACCGCCCGATCAGGCCCTCTGCGTCGGCGCCGGTTTCGTGGTGGAGAGCGCCAACGACGTGATGCGGATCTTCGACACCACCGGAACGCTGGTGGTGGGACCCGTCGATCTCAACACCTTCTACGGGTATGCGCCCGCGATCGACCGCACGAAGAACCCGCTCCAGTTCGGCCCCTCCATCACCGACCCGGTCTGCCTCTTCGACCAGGATACCCAGCGATTCTTCCACGTCCACCACGAACGAGTTCAACCTCGCGGCGCCCGGGTTCAGGGGCGCGCAGATCTACGCCGTCTCCAAGCGGGCGCTCGTCTCGCGTTCCGCGAACGTCTCCGCGGTCCTCTTCAACACGGGCGACACGAACGACTCCGCCGTCGTAGGGCACACCGTCTGGGCGGCGCAGTCGCCGGGCAAGGGCGAGTTCGAGAACTCGGGCCACGGCACCGAATTCTTGCTCAGCGCCGACGCCGTCTTCAGCAATACCTTCACTTCCAGCGACCTGGTTGTCTGGACGGTGTCGAACACGCGGTCGATCGACAGCGCCAGTCCGGACCTGGTCCTCAATACCAAGACCGTTGCGGTGGAGCAGTACGGCGGTCCGGTGCCGAAGGCGGACCAGAAGGCCGGCAACCTACCGCTGCGCGACTGCATCGCCGACACCGGCACGCCGACGCGGACCCGCTGCGGCCTCATCATCGGCTCGGGCGCGGTACGCAACTTCAACGCGGCGCGCCTGGACACGAATGACACGCGCATGCAGCAGGTCACCTTCGCCAAGGGCAAGCTCTGGGGCGCGCTCGACACGGCAGCATCCGTCGGAGGGGTGGTCAAGGCGGGCATCGCGTTCTTCGTGTTGGACCCCAGGAACGGACGGATCTCCACCCAGGGCACCATCGCGGTGGCGAACAACAACGTCAGCTATCCGGCCGTCGGCGTCACCAAGGAAGGACGCGGCGTCATCGCCTTCACGCTGGTCGGCGCCGACCACTTCCCGAGCGCTGCGTTCGTCGCTCTCGATGCGCGGACCGGAGCGGGCCCCATCCACGTCGTCGCCGAAGGGGCCGGACCGCAGGACGGCTTCGCCGGTTATCCGTCGTTCAGCAATCGCCCGCGCTGGGGCGACTACGGCGCGGCCGCGACCGACGGCAACACTGTATGGGTCGCGTCGGAGTTCATCGCCCAGACGTGTGATTTCGCGACGTATCTGCAGGCGCCGTTTGGCACCTGCGGGAACACGCGCGGTTCCCTCGGCAACTGGGCAACGCGCGTCACGCAGATCCGGCCCGGCGAGAACGACGACGACTAGCGGTCGATGTAGTGCGGGCGGCGTCATTTACCGACGCCGCCCGCTCGGCAGGCGAACGTCGCAGACGGCGGCGAATTGCCCGCATTTCCACGGCTTGGCCGAGGGGCAGCCGCCCTGCCTGTACAGCCTTGCAAGGACGCGGTGTGATGGCTGTACTATTCAGGTACCACTCCAAGAGAGGGTCCCCTGGCCCGTCGCGTCCTCATGGCTTCGCTTTTCACGGACGTCCCGGAGGCCGTCCGCGTAGAGGCGAGATCGCGCCTTGAAGAGATCACTCTTGCCTTGCAGGAGATTCCGCCCGACAGCCCCTTCTGGGCTTCGGTGCAGGTCAGCCAGCTGTGCCTGGTCGTTCGCGGCTGGTCTTTCTTCTACGAGATCGAGCCGGAGACGCTCCGCGTCACCAACGTCCGCGCGAAGTAATTTGGCCCAGCGGTACTAATTTGCCCCTGCGGCATTGCGCGAATTCGTACAGATGCTCAAATGGAACCTTGGTGGCTAGCAGGGTTCAACTTCCCGGGGACGGGCGCGCGATCGATGAACCGTGGCGCTCGGAGATCCGGGGGGTCCTTGGATCCATCGCCGACGCCCTCGTCGCCGTCCCGCCGGCGAACGCCTTCTGGGATTCGATGGAGAGCTCGATCCTCCGGATCGAGGTCGGCGGCTTCCACATCGTCTACCGGATAGAGCGGGAGCACAGAGGCATCCGCGTCATCGAGCTTCAGCGGGTTCCTCGTTAGTTTGCCGTGACACGCGACGTGGTAAGGACGCCAGGATGGAAGCCTGGCTGAGCCCCCGGACGACGCCGCAAGCGTCGGTCATCGTCGGAACCATGAACTTCGGCAAGCGGACCTCCGAGGAGGAGGCCCGCCGGATCGTCGACCGGGCGTTCGCCCGCGGCGTTCCCGTCTTCGACACTGCGAACGCCTACAACGACGGCGAGTCGGAGCGGATTCTTGGACGCGCCTTGCGCGGACGGCGCAAGGATGCCCGCATCGCCACCAAGGTCGGCGCCTGGGTCCGCAAGGGAGCCTCGGAAGGGCTCGCCCCCGGGCGCGTGCGGGACGCCTGCGACGAGAGTTTGCAGCGGCTCGGCGTCGAGCAGATCGACCTCTACTACCTGCACAAGCCGGATCTGAAGACGCCGATCGACGAGACGGTCGGTGCGATGCACGACCTCCTGCGCGCGGGAAAGATCGCCAACTGGGGCGTGTCCAACTACGCCTCGTGGCAGATCGTGGAGATGGAAGGCTTGTGCGACCGGGCCGGGATGGCGCGCCCGGCCGTGTCTCAGGTCATCTACAATGTGCTCGTCCGCCAGCTCGAGGTGGAGTACTTCCCGTTCGCGCGCAAGCATCCGATCCACACCACCGTCTACAACCCGCTCGCCGGTGGCCTCCTCGCCGGGAAGGGACTGCGCAAGGATCCGGAGCCGGGGTCCCGCTTCGACAAGAATCCGATGTACCAGCAGCGCTATCTGAGCGGCCGCTTCTTCGAGCTTGTCGAGGCGTACTCCTCGCTGGCGCGCGAGGCCGGGATCTCGCCGGTCGATCTCGCCTACCGATTCGTCGCCTCGCGGCCCGGGGTCGATTCGGTGCTCCTCGGCCCGGCGGACGTCGGGCAGCTCGACTCCGGAATCGATGCCTGCGCAAAGCCGCTCCCCGAGGGAATGGGGGGGCGGATCGACGAGATCCACGGCGCCTATCTCGGCACCGACGCGAGCTACGCGAGGTTGTCGTAAGTGCCGTCGGAGCACGCGCGGCACTTCGTGCTCGACCCCGAGATCGTCTTCCTCAACCATGGATCGTTCGGCGCCTGTCCGCGCGCCGTACTGGAGAAGCAATCCGAGCTGCGCCTGCGCATGGAGCGCGAGCCGGTGCTCTTCCTCGCCCGCGATCTGGAGAAGCTGCTCGATGGCGCGCGCGGCGAACTGGGCGCCTTCGTCGGCGCCGATCCGGACGATCTCGCCTTCGTGAAGAACGCGAGCACGGGCGTGAGCACCGTGGTCCGATCGCTCGACCTGCGACCCGGGGACGAGCTTCTCACCACTTCACACGCCTACAACGCCTGCTTGAATGCGCTCCGCGCGCAGGAGCGGCGGGGCGTCAAGGTGGTGTCCGCTGACGTCCCATTTCCGATCCGCTCGCCCGCACAGGTCGTGGACGCGGTGCTCTCCCACGCGACGCCGCGGACGAAGCTCGCGCTCATCGATCATGTGACGAGCCCGACGGGCCTCATCTTCCCGGTGGCGGAGATCGTCCGCGCCCTCGAAGCGCGCGGGATCGACACGCTGGTCGACGGCGCCCACGTGCCGGGGATGATCCCCCTCGACCTCCGCGCGCTGTCGCCCGCCTACTACACGGGCAACTGCCACAAGTGGGTATGCACCCCGAAGGGCTGCGCGTTCCTCTTCGTGCGGCGCGATCGGCAGGACGGCGTCCTGCCGCTCACCATCAGCCACGGCTACAATTCGATCCGCACGGACAAGTCCCGCTTCCGGCTGCTCTTCGACGGCCAGGGGACCGACGATCCGACCGCCGTCCTCTGCCTCGGCGACTCGATCCGCTTCCTCGAGTCGCTCCTGCCCGGCGGATTTCCCGCGCTGATGCGCCGGAACCACGCGCTCGCGATCGAGGCCCGGACGCTCCTCTGCAAGACGCTCGGGATCGACGAGCCCGCTCCCGGGTCGATGATCGGCAATCTCGCCACCATCCCGCTGCCGGACGGTCCCGCCGAACCCCTGCAGAAGGCGCTCTGGGAAAAGCGCCGAATCGAGGTTCCGGTCTGGTCCTTCCCGTCCTTCCCGCGCCGGATCCTTCGCGTGTCGGCGCAGGTCTACAACTCGATCGACGACTACGCGGCGCTCGCCCGAGCGCTGCCGTCGTTGCTGTGACTCCGTCTCGGTTCCGCACCTGGATTCCCGGAACCGGACGCCTAGGCGACGAGATAGAGGGTGTAGGCGGATGACAGCATCCAGCCGAACAGCACGGCGGCGGGGAACAGGTTCTCGTAAATGGTCTTCATGACGGCCTCCTGGGGGTGTCCTTAAGCATCGAGCGTGCCAGCCAGCCCCAACAGGTAGTGACATCCGGCGCGATCTGGTTTCCTGCGATGATGTAGGCGTCCGTGCGCGTGCGACTCGTTCAGCTTCCGGTGCCGCCTCCGGCCGCTCTCGCGGCGACCGGCAACGTCCCGCTCGCAGCGGGTTCTCTCGCGGTCGCCGCGCGCGAGGCAGGCCTTCCCGTCGACATCGAAGTCGTTCCGCCCGCGGCCACCGACGCGCTCGGCGACGCGCGCCTTGCCGAGCTTTGCGCGCGAGGAGAGCCGGACCTCCTGGGGCTCTCGCTCTACCTGTGGAACACCGAGCGGAGCCTCCATCTCGCGCGGCAGGTGAAGCGGCTTTCGCCCCGCACCCGCATCGTCGTCGGAGGGCCCGAGGTCAGCGCGGACAATCCGTTCCTGCTCGGGCAGAGCGGATTCGACCTCGCGATGACGGGCGAGTCCGAGGAGAACTTCGCCCGCCTCCTCTCGGTGCTCGACGAGGGAGGCGACCCCGCGCTGGCCCCTGGTGTCGCGGTGCGCCGGCCGCTCGGCCTCGGACCGTTCTCCCCTGCCCCGGCGGCCGGATTCGCGCTCTCACGGTATCCTTCGCCCTATCTCGCCGGCGCGATCCCGGTTACGCCCTCACGATCGACCTACGTCGAGACGGTGCGCGGATGCCGATCGCACTGCACGTTCTGCTTCTATCCGCGCTCCTCGAGCGTCCTGCGCACGCTCGACGTTTCCGAGAGCGCGAACCTCGTCGCCGCGCTGCGCGACAAAGGCGCACGCCAGGTGACGTTCCTCGACCCGACCTTCAACCACCGGCCCGGATTCGCGGAGCTCGCGGACGCGCTCGCCGCCGTGAACGACGACGGGACGCTCTCCTTCTTCGCCGAGGTCCGCGCAGAGGGCCTGACGGCCCAGCACGCGAAGAAGCTCGCCCGGGCGGGATTCGACAAGCTGGAGATCGGCCTGCAGTCGGTGAACCGCGCGACGCTTGCCCGGGTCCGGCGCGGCGGCAGCCCCGGCCTCGTCGCCGAAGCTGCGCGCATGCTCCACGATGCCGGGATCGCGTTGCTCGTCGACCTCATCGTCGGACTGCCGGGCGACACCGCCGACGACGTCGCGCGCGGAGTCGACTTCCTGCTAGAGAATGGCCTCGGTGGCGAAGCGCAGGTCTTCCCGCTTTCGCTCTTGCCCGGCACCGCGATGCGGGCGACGGCGGCCGAGGATGGCGTCGTTTTCGACCCTGCCCCGCCCTACCGCGTCGTGCGCACCGCTACCATGTCGGAGGAGCAGATTCGCGCCGCGCTCCTCCAGGCGGAAGAGCGCCTCGGACGCCGGCTCGACGAAGTGCCGCGACCCCATCTCGTGGAAGTGCCGAGCGATCCGCCTGACGTATTCCATGTCGATCTCGATACGCCGCTCGCGCCTGCCGCTCCCGGTGCGCAGCACGTCGCGCTGTGGCTGGAAGGGAACGATCTCTTCGCCGTCCGCGACGCGGCGCTGCGGGCCATCGATGCTCGCCTCGCGGTGGATCCCCACGCGACGCTCGACGTGGTGCTCGCGCCGCGGCGGGAGTTCCCGCTCGACCTGCTCGATCGCTTGCGAGCACGTCTCGATTCGGCGCCTTCTTCGTACGCGTCGCGCGCGCTGGGCTGGCGCTGCGAAGACCTGCAGCGCCGCATCGCCGTCGTATTGAGAGGGG
Organism: Deltaproteobacteria bacterium; assembly: GCA_005879805.1. Classification (GTDB taxonomy): domain Bacteria; phylum Myxococcota; class Myxococcia; order Myxococcales; family 40CM-4-68-19; genus VBKO01. The sequence continues at coordinate 24,957 of VBKL01000226.1, forward strand.
AAGCGTCTCCCGGCTGGATCGACGCGGTCCGCGACCTTGCGCCCGTCTTCCGCGACCAGCGGATGGCCTCCGCGCTGCGCGACGCCGAGCGGCTGGGCGGCGATCTGCCGGCCGCGCGCATCACCTCGGGCGCTCTCTCCGCGGACGAATTCCGCGAGCTTGCGCGGCGCGCCGATCCCGAGGCCGTCTGCTTCGCCGACCGCGCTGCGGAAGCCGCTTGGCAGACGGAGGTCCTCGGCTACGGCGATGCCCGCGGGTAGCGGTTACTCTCCCCCGCCCGGCATGGTAGACCGCGCCGGTCCGATCCCCGGAGGAGCAGCGCAAGATGGCCATGCCGAGGCACCCCGATCGCTTCATCGACCGCCACATCGGCCCGAGCGCGAAGGACGTCGTCGAGATGCTCGAGGCGCTCGGGAAGGGCTCGCTCGACGCCCTCATCGACGCGACCGTTCCCAAGGACATCCGCCTCCAACGGCCGCTCGACCTGCCGCCCGGCCGCTCCGAATACGGCCTTCTCCACGAGCTCCGGCAGATCGCTGCCAAGAACCGCATCTGCCGCAGCTATCTCGGGATGGGGTACTCGGACACCGTCACCCCCCCGGTCATCCAGCGCAACGTGCTGGAGAATCCCGGTTGGTACACTCAGTATACTCCATACCAGCCGGAGATCTCCCAGGGCCGCCTCGAGGCGCTGCTCAACTACCAGACGATGGTCGTCGACCTGACCGGCCTGCCGGTTGCGAACGCTTCGCTGCTCGACGAGGGCACGGCAGCCGCGGAAGCGATGAGCCTCGTTCATGCCGTCGCCGGCAAAGGCGCCTCGGCGTTCTTCATCGCCTCGGATTGCCACCCGCAGACCATCGAAGTCGTCCGCACCCGGGCAAAGCCCCTTGGCTGGCAGGTCGTGGTCGGCGATCCCGACCAGTTCGATTTCAAGACCAGGATCTTCGGCGCGCTCCTCCAGTACCCGTCGACCGACGGGAACGTCCGCGATCTGCGCCCTTTCATCTCCAAGGTCCACGCGCAGGGAGCGCTGGCGGTGGTCGCGGCGGACATCCTCTCCTTGTGCCTGCTCGCTCCGCCCGGAGAGCTGGGCGCCGACATCGCGGTCGGATCGACGCAGCGCTTCGGTGTGCCGCTCGGCTATGGCGGACCGCACGCCGCCTACTTCTCCTGCCGCGAGGAGTACGTGCGGAACATGCCCGGACGCATCATCGGCGTCTCGGTGGACGCGCAGGGAAAGCGCGCGCTCCGGATGGCGCTGCAGACCCGCGAGCAGCACATCCGCCGCGAGAAGGCGACGAGCAACATCTGCACCGCGCAGGCGCTGCTCGCCATCATCGCCTCGATGTACGCCGTCTATCACGGGCCGCGTGGGGTCAAGGCCATCGCGCAGCACGTGCATGGGCTCGCGACACTCCTCGCGGCCGGGCTGCGCAAGCTCGGCGTCGAATTGGTCCACGACTCGTTCTTCGACACGGTGGCCGTGCGACTCCAGCAGACGCGCGCCGATCAGGTCGTCGCCAACGCCGAAGCCGCCGGGATGAACTTCCGCCGCCTCGATCCGCGCACCGTGGTCATCGCGCTCGACGAGACCTGCTCCCGCGAGGACGTCGAGAACATCCTCGCAATCTTCGGCGAGGTGAAGGTAGAGGACCTTTCTTCGCGCCCGGCGATCCCGGCGGCGCTCGAGCGCAAGTCCGGCTATCTCACCCATCCCGTCTTCAACACGCACCACAGCGAGACGGAGATGCTGCGATACCTGCGCCTGCTCGAATCGCGCGACCTCTCGCTCTGCCAGTCGATGATCCCGCTCGGCTCCTGCACCATGAAGCTGAACGCGACGGTGGAGATGCTTCCGGTGACCTGGCCGGAGTTCGGCCGCCTCCATCCCTTCGCTCCCCGGTCGCAAGCGGCGGGCTACGCGCAGATCTTCGACGAGCTTTCCGGGATGCTGGCGGAGATCACCGGTTTCGCGGGCGTGTCGCTGCAGCCGAACGCCGGTGCGCAGGGCGAGTACGCGGGGCTCCTCGTCATCCGCAAGTGGCTCGAGGCGCGCGGCGAAGCGTCGCGCAACGTCTGCCTCATCCCGCAGTCGGCGCACGGGACCAATCCGGCCTCGGCCGCGATGGCCGGATTCAAGATCGTGGTGGTGAAGACCGACGAGAACGGCAACGTCGACGTCGAGGACCTGGAAGCCAAGGCGAAGGCGCACGCCAAGGACCTCGCCGCGCTCATGGTCACCTATCCCTCCACGCACGGCGTGTTCGAGGAGGAGATCCGGCGCATCTGCCGCATCGTCCACGAGCACGGCGGGCAGGTGTACATGGACGGCGCCAACATGAACGCGCAGGTCGGCCTCTGCCGGCCGGGCGACTTCGGCGCCGACGTCTGCCACTTGAATTTGCACAAAACGTTCTGCATCCCGCACGGCGGCGGCGGCCCGGGAATGGGCCCCATCTGCGTGGCGAAGCACCTGGTGCCGTTCCTGCCCGGTCACCCCGTCGTGCGCGTCGGCGGGGAGGAGGCGATCGGGCCCATCTCGGCGGCGCCGTGGGGCAGCGCTTCGATCCTCCTCATCAGCTGGGCGTACATCAAGCTGATGGGCGCGGAGGGGCTGACGCAGGCGACCAAGATCGCCATCCTCAATGCCAACTACGTCGCCGCGAGGCTCGACCCCCACTTCCCGGTGCTCTACCAGGGCACGAGCGGCACCGTCGCGCACGAGTGCATCCTCGACTTGCGCAAGGTGAAGCGCGACGCGGGCGTCGAGGTGGAGGACGTCGCGAAGCGGCTCATGGATTACGGTTTCCACGCGCCGACGACCTCGTTCCCGG
>VBKL01000280.1 GCA_005879805.1 Deltaproteobacteria bacterium
TGCTCGTGCAACAGCGGGGCTTGGCCGAATCGCGCAGCAAGGCACAGGCGCTGATCCTCGCCGGCGAAGTGATCGCCGGAGATCATCGGGTCGAGAAACCGGGTCAATTGCTCGATCCGGAATCCCCTCTGCGGCTGCGGTCCGGCGAGCCATTGCGGTACGTGTCGCGGGGCGGGTTCAAGCTCGAGCGCGCGCTCGACCACTTCTCGCTCTCTCCTGCCGGCCTGATCTGCTGCGACCTCGGAGCGTCGACCGGCGGCTTCACGGACGTCCTCCTGCAACGAGGTGCGGCGCGCGTCCACGCCGTCGACGTGGGGTACGGCCAGCTTCATGCGCGGCTGCGCGGCGATCCTCGCGTGGTGGTTCACGAGCGGGTCAATGCCCGGGGGGTCTCGCCGGAGGTTCTTGGTGAGCCCGTGAACGCCGCGGTGGCGGACTTATCGTTCATATCGCTCAAGCTCGTCCTCCCCGCGCTGATTTCTGTTCTGCGGCCCCCTGGGTTTGGTGTCGTACTGGTCAAGCCTCAGTTCGAGGCTGGGCGCGCCGAAGTTGGAAAAGGGGGGGTCGTGCGGGACGCAACGGTGCATGCCCGCGTCGTTTCGGAGGTTCAAGCAGCCCTCGAAACCCTCGGTCTGACCGTAATCGGATCGGTGGAGTCGCCGATCGTCGGTCCGGCCGGCAACAAGGAGTTCCTGATCGCTGCCAGAACGGCGTGATTTCCCTCACCTGAACGCAATAGCGGGTACGTCCAAGTGGGCTAGCGCCAAGTAAGCATTTATGCAAAGATTCAGCGGGCCGGAAGTTCGCAAGATGAGGTGGCATGCATGTCGGGCGGGACCCGGGTTCACATCGTCGCACCAGGGGCTGAAGCAAAGCGCCTGGCTGGACGATTGACGCGCGGCGGCATCGCTGCTGCGCCGGACGACGGGGTCAGCCCCTCGGAAATCCTGGTGACCGTCGGGATCGCGCCGGAGGACCTCGGAGCGTACCGCGCTCGCGCACAGGTCCTTTGCGCCGTCGGCTCTCCCCTCGCGCCTTACTACGCCTTCGGTGCCGACGAGGCGGTTCCCCCGCAGGAACCCGAAGCCCTCTTCCGCCGGCTCCGCAGCGTCATCGAGCGCACCGACCTGCTCGCGCGCATCGAGCGCATCGAGCAGAAAGCGTCGGTCCTCGAGCACGGCATCGCCGATGCCGCTCACGATCTTCGCGCCCCTTTGCACGCGTGCATCGGCAACGCCGACCTGCTCGCCAAGGACCCGCGCCTCGCCGCCGACCTGAAGGAAGACGCCCAGCGGGTGGTGCGCCAGGCGGAGCGGGCCATCCAGCTGGCGGAGCGGATCCTCGCCGCTGCCCGCAACAACACGCCCGCCGAGCTCGAAGCGGCCCGGGTCGATCTCGGTTCGCTCGTGCAGACGGCCGTGCGCAACGCGGAGTCGACCGCCCGCGCCCGCTCGGTGACGCTCATCGCCGCCCCTCCCGAGCAGGCCGTCGAGATCCGCGCCGACGACGAGCTTCTCCAGCGCCTCCTCGACAACCTCATCGCCAACGCGGTGAAGTTCACGCCCGAAGGCGGCGTGGTCGAAGTCAGCGGTTGGCGCGCGAGCCCCAGGAACGTCCGCCTCGCCGTGCGCGACAGCGGCCCCGGCATCGCCGAGAACGAGCTCGGAAAGCTCGTCGCCGGACTGGGACCGGGACGCGGCCTGCGCATCTGCCGCGAGATCGCCGAGAAGCACGGCGGCGACTTCTGGGCGGAATCGAAGGTCGGCCAGGGAACCCGCTTCCTCGTCGAGCTGCCACTCGCCTTCCCGCAGAGCCGCCCGCACGTGCTGGTGGTTTCCGACGATCAGACCTGGGTCGAGGGAGTGGCACGGTCGCTACGGCAGGCTTGCGACGTGCGCAGCTCGTCGCTCGCGGAAGCGAAGCTCGGCGGCCGCACCGATCTCATCCTGGTCGAGAGCAAGAACGCCCGCCGCCGAGGCCTTGCCGCTCTGCGCACCGCCGCGAGAGGCGCGAAGGTCCCGGTCATCGAGCTTCCCAGCGAGCTTGCGACCGCGCGACTGGCGCGGACCCTGGCGCTCCTCACCGCCTGAGCGGGTCCCCGGCCTTTTGGTTATGCTCGTCCGCATGGGGCGAGCCCTCGCGATTCTCCTTTTCGTCGCCGGGCCGGCGCTCGCGGCGGATCGCTATCCCGCGTTCACGGACTACGTCGTCGATACGGCCAACATCCTCGACGCGAATTCGGTCGCGCGAATCCAGACAATCGCCTCGCGCCTGAATGACGCCGGCATCGCGCAGATTGCGGTGGCCACCGTTCCCGATCTTGGCGACAAGACCAAGGAAGAGTACGCGGTCGGGCTCTTCGAGGCCTGGAAGCTGGGGCACGGAAAGCCGCGCGCGGATGGCTTGCTCATCCTGATGGTTCCCGGCGCGCCCGGTCATCGGAAGATCAAGGCCGAGGTCGGCTATGGTCTCGAGGGCATCTTGCCCGACGGCAAGGTGACCGCGCTCATCGATCAGTATGCCGTTCCTTCGATGAAACGAGATGCGTACGGGCCAGCCGCCGCCGATCTCGTTCAGGCTTACGCGCGCGTGATCGAGGCAAACGCCGGCGCGGGCGGTGAGCTGGCCCCGACAGCGGGCGCTCGGCGTGCAGCGGGAAATCAATCTCCCATTGCCGGGGTGGGCGGATTGGCCTTCGCGATCAGCGCGATGGTGATCCTGCTGATCGCACTTGCATCGAGCGGTGCACGCCGGCGACGAGCCGACCTACTGGAGCAGCGGTCTTGCCCGGGTCGTCGAAGCCTGCACCAATCCACGTTGCGGATACCGCCGCCAGTACGACAAGGAGCTGCCGCGCAAACAGCGCACCGTGTACATCGGCGGCGGTGGATTTGGCGGAGGCGGGGGCGGTGGTGGATGGGGCGGAGGGGGCGGCGGCGACGGATTCAGCGGAGGCGGGGGAGGCGATTCCGGAGGCGGCGGCGGCGGTCGCGAAGTCTAGCTACCTCCGTACTCCCGGGCGAGGTTCTCGAACCGGGTGAACTCGTGCAGGAAGGCGGCGTTCGCGGTCCCGATGGGACCGTTGCGCTGCTTGCCGACGATGATCTCCGCGACCCCCTTCAGGTCGTCCTTCTCCCGCTCGTACACTTCCTCTCGGTAGAGGAAGATTACCGTGTCCGCGTCCTGCTCCAGGCTGCCGGATTCGCGAAGGTCGGAAAGCTGCGGCCGCTTGTCGGGGCGCTTTTCCAGGGCGCGATTGAGCTGGGAGAGCGCGATGACGGGGAGGTTCAACTCCTTCGCCAGCGCCTTGAGCGAGCGGGAGATCTCGCTGATCTGCTGCTCGCGGCTGTCGATGCGCTCGTTGCCGCGCATGAGCTGCAGGTAGTCGACGATCACGAGCCCGAGAGGCGATTCGCCGTCAGAGAGCCGGCTCGCGAGACGGCGGGACTTGGCGCGCAATTCCAGCGAGCTCAATGCCGGAGAGTCGTCGATGTGGATGTTCGCTTCGGCGAGCGCGCCCGCCGCGTGGCCGAGCTTGGGCCAGTCCTGCTCGACGAGCCGTCCGGTGCGGATGCGCTGCGAGTCGACCCTCGCCTCGCTCGAGAGCATGCGCATGACGAGCTGTTCCTTGGGCATCTCGAGCGAGAACACGGCGACCCCGATGCGCTTGCCCTTGAACTGCGCGCGGCACCCGACGTGCGCGGCGACGTTGAGACAGAACGCCGTGTTGTGGGTGACGGCGAAATCGCTCGTCACGTAGAGGTGGTCGTCACTCTCGACGAGGATGCACTGGCATTCCTTCTCGCCCGCCGGCTCCACGCTTTCGATGAAGCGGCCCGGGAGCGTTTCCGCGGGGTGGTTCCAGCGGTCGAGGTGCCGTTTCGAGGTCACCGGCACGATCCCGTTGCGGAACGAGACGCGCAGCTTGGACAGCTGTCCCCGATGGGAAACCAATCCGCCCAGCGAGCGCACGAGCCAGACGATTCCTTCCGCCAGCCGGGACGAGCTGGTGGTGAGCTCGAGCGTCCCGCCGGCGGGGACGGTCACGCTTCCGTCGTTGTCGAACAGGCCTCGCAACAGGTCGAGGCGCTCGGGGGCCGTCGCGAAGAGGTAGTCGTCGGGGATGAACTTCTCGCGACTGCTGAGACCGTACTCGTCCATCGCCAGCCGGGTGGCCGGCCTGTGCGGGACCGAGGCGGCGAGCCCGTCCACCGAGACCGTGTCATGGCGGGGCACGGGTCCGAAGCCGCCATCGCCGAGCAGCAATCCCAAGAGATAGGGAGCGACCGGTAGAGGACGGTCGCTGGGCGCGAATTCGACCGGCGCCACCAGCGGGACTTCGTGGTCCAGGGCGCCTTGCTCTCCTCCCGCGATCCGGAGCGAGGTCCGGATCTCCGCCACCGATTTCACAGAACCTGCGCCCCTCGCTTCCTCCGCGCGGGTCGTCGTGAACCAGAGGTGCTCGTCGCAGCATTCGGCGGACGCCCCGTCGGTCAGGCGCACGCGATGGACGGGCTTGTGGCCCTGGGGAAAGACCGCCAGCACGCGGTGGGCCCTGCCGTCGGCCCCGATGACGGACGAGCCGGCGCGGATTTCGCGCATCGGAACGTAACCTCTGGGCGTCAGCACGGGCGCATCGAGAGGTTGGGCCTTTCCCATGCTGGGCCTCGCCGCGAGGATGACCAGGTCGCCCGGCTGGAAGCCGCTGGTGAGGCGGTCGAGATCGACGAACCCGGTGGAGACGCCAGTGATCTCCTCCTGGCGCTCGTAGAGCATCTCGATGGTCTTGAAGGTGCTCTTCACCACGTCGCGGACGTGGACGAAGGCGGCCTGCGCCTTCTCCTCGGTGATGGCGAAGATGCGTCTCTCGGCGTCGTCGAGGAACTCGCCGACCTCGCCGTGCTGCTCGTATCCCTGCGCGGCGATGGCGTGGGCGGCCTCGATGAGGCGCCGGGCCATCGCCTTGTCGTGCACGATGCGCGCGTAATAGGAGAGGTTGGAGGCCGAGGGGACGATCTTGTCGAGCAGGTCGATGAACTCGTCGCCGCCGACCGCCTCGAACGCGCCCAGCGCGGTCAGCTCGTCCTTGACCGTGATGCGGTCGATCGGCTGGTTCTTCCCGAACAGCCCGCACATGGCTTCGAAGACCTTGCGGTGCGCGTCGCGGTAGAACTCCTCCGGCTTGACGATCTCGACCACGTCCGAAAGCGACTGGCCGTCGAGCAGGACGCCGCCGAGCAGGCTGCGCTCGGCGTCGAGATTGTGCGGCGGAACGCGGCCGTGGGGCAGCGCGACGACGTTGGCGGGTGCGCTCAC
>VBKL01000073.1 GCA_005879805.1 Deltaproteobacteria bacterium
CAGTCCCTGCGACGCAACGGCCGCCTCCAGCTGGTCCGCACCGAAACGGTGGAGGGCTTGCCGCCGCAGCAGGCCGCCGCGCGCACCGCCTTCCAGAACCTCACGGTGATCGATCCCGACGACCGGCTGGTGATGGAGACGGGCCCCAAGGAGCTGCTCACCCGGGTCATCGACATCGTCGCGCCCGTCGGGCTCGGGCAGCGCATGCTCATCGTCTCGCCACCCAAGGCAGGCAAGACGATCATGCTGCAGAAGATGTGCCTCGCCATCACCCAGAACCGGCCCGACGTGCACCAGATGGTGCTGCTCATCGACGAGCGGCCCGAGGAGGTCACCGACTTCCGGCGCACGGTGAAGGCGGAGGTCTTCGCCTCCTCGTCCGACCGTCCCACCGAGGAGCACCTGCACGTTGCCGAGACCGCGCTGGAGCGGGCGAAGCGCCTCGTCGAGGCGGGCAAGGACGTCGTCATCCTCCTCGACTCGATCACCCGTCTGTCGCGCGCCTACAACAAGGAAGTCGAGTCGAGCGGCAGGACGCTATCGGGTGGCGTCGATTCGCGCGCCCTCGAGCGCCCCAAGCGCCTCTTCGGCGCTGCCCGGAACGCGGAAGAGGGAGGATCTTTGACCATCCTCGCCACCGCGCTCATCGACACCGGGTCGCGGATGGACGAGGTGATCTTCGAGGAGTTCAAGGGCACGGGCAACAGCGAGATCAACCTCGACCGCGCGCTCGCCGAGAAGCGCATCTTTCCGGCCATCAACATCCAGACGAGCGGCACCCGCAAGGAGGAGAAGCTCTTCTCGCAGCACGAGTACGAGAAGGTGAAGAAACTCCGCGGCGCGCTCTACGCGCTCAAGCCGGTCGAGGCGATGGAGCGGCTCATCAAGTCGCTCAACGAGTACCGGTCGAACGCGGAGTTTCTCGAGGCGATCTAGCCCGGCGGCGCGCCCCTCGGCTTCAGCTCCTGCTCGAGGAACCACATCGTCGCGGCCGAGTAGTAGTCGCGGTTTTCCTTCTTCTTGAAACCGTGGCCCTCGTTGACGCCGAGCAGGTACCAGGCGTCCTTGCCGTGCGCTCGTACCGCCTTCACGATCTGCTCCGACTCGCTCTGCGGCACGCGCGGGTCGTTGTGACCTTGCACGACGAACAGCGAGCTGCGGATCTTGTCGACGCTGTTCAAGGGCGAGATGCGCTCCTGCACCGCCCGCACCGCCGGGTCGCGCTCGTCGCCGTACTCCACGCGCCGGAGATCCTGGCGGTAGGCCTGCGTGTTCTTGAGGAAGCTGACCAGATTCGAGATGCCGACCACGTCGACCCCCGCCCGGATGCGCTCGCCGTAGAAGGCGAGGCTCGCGAGCACCATGTATCCGCCGTAGGAGCCGCCCCACACCGCTACGCGGTCCTTGTCGAGATCGGGCCGCGAAGCGATGAAGTCGAGCGTCGCGCCGATGTCGGTCAGCGCCTCCTCGCGTAGCGGGCCGTTGTCCATCGCCACGTACTTCTTGCCGTAGCCCGTCGACCCCCGGACGTTGGGCGCGAGGGCCGCGAAGCCCATCTCGTTGACGAGGAACTGCAGGGCGGGATCGAACGTCGGCCTCGACTGCCCCTCGGGTCCACCGTGCCAGAGGATGACGACAGGCACGCGCCCTCCGCTGCGGGGCTTCAAGAGGAAGGCGGGCACGGAGACGCCACCCTTTCCCGGGTAGCGGACCAGCTCGGCTTCCACGAAAGCGTCGGTGTCGAGCCCGCCGACCTCGCTCTTCGTCCAGCGGACCGGCTCTTTCGTCTTCAAGTCGATCGACCAGACGTCCGTTGGCGAGCGGGCGGTCTGCTGGGCGAGGAAGAGGATGTCGCTGCGCTGCTCGGGGAATTCGAGCGCGCCGGCGATTCCCTTCGGCAGATCCAACCGCTGCGCGCTGCCGCCATTCGTTCCCGCGAGATAGATCCGCGACCAGCCGTCCTCGTTGACCGACGCGGCCAGCGTCCTCCCGTCGGGCGAGATGGCGAACTTCTCCACGTCCCACTTCTGCCCCTTGCCGAACGCAGTCGACGCCGGCGGCTGTCCGAGGCGCTCGAGATCGATCCGCCAGACGGAGTTGAAATCGCCGTAGCGATCGGTCGCGAGATAGACGCTCTTTCCGTCGGGCGCGAAGGCGGCGTCCGCGACGCTGCCCTTTCCTTCCTTGGGCGTGATCTGCCGCATCTCGCCCGTCGCCAGATCGACGACGTGCAGGTCGGAGTCGTCCACGGCCCGCTCCTGCACGACGAGGAGACGCTTTCCGTCGCGGGAGAAGTCGACCGGCTCCCAGGAGCCTTCGCGCTCGGTGAGCCGGCGCACCTTCTTCGGATCGGCGGTCGAGCCGGCGTAGATGTCATGGTCCTTGCCGTTGCGCGCCGTGCTCGCCCACGCGATCTGCTTGCCGTCGTGCGAGAGGATGAGCCCCTCGTGCCTGCTCTTGCCGTCGGTGAGAAGCTCCGATCGTCCGCTCCGGCGATCGAGGCGATAGACCTGGAAGAACTCTCCGCCGCCGACGTCGCGCAGGTAGTAGACCGAGCGTCCGTCCGGGGCGAGCTTGCCGGAGCCGATCGGCTCCTCGCCAAAGGTGAGCTGCTGCCGCGCTCCCATCGGGTGCTCGACGAGGTGGAGCTGCGCGGTCGAGGCGAAGCGCGTCGAGATCAGCGCCGCGCTGCCGTCCGGCATCACGTCGAGCAGCGCGGCTGCGCGCGCGTTCTGGTACTGGCCGAGCCGCTCGCGGAGCGCGCGCGGGACCTCCGGCACTCCGCTCTGCAAGAGCGAGGGGATTCCCTGAACCTGTGCCATGCCGGGGATGCCGCTCGGCGGCGCGTCGGAAGGCGCGGCCTGGGCGAGAAGCAGCGCGCAGAAAGTCAGCAGCATTTGCAGGCGACCTCCTCAGGACCACTCGCGCCGCCGCAGGACCAGGGAACGCCCTAGGGCGACGGCGGCGGCAGAGTATCCGGGACGTGGATCGATGGGAAAGACCGAATATTCGGAGGCCTCCACGCCCTGGGCCCAGGCCAGGCTGGCGCCGCCGTCGAAAAGCTTCACCTGGTAGGATCGCAGCGACCTGCCGAGCCCTTCCCCAGTGCACTTGAGGAACGCCTCCTTGCAGGTCCAGATGCGGAAGAACCGGGCTTGCTGCCCCGCTTCGGGCGGCGCGAAGAGTTGCTCCTGCTCTCCGGGCGCGTAGAAGCGCCTCGCCACGTCGGCCCAGCGGCGCGGCTTGTGGCGCTCGATGTCGGCGCCCACCGGACACAGCCCGAGGACGAGAAGCGCCAGGGTCCCGGAATGGGAAAGGTTGAATTCCAGGCCTTCGTTGGACTCGACGCGCGGCTTGCCGTGCTCGCCGTAGCGGATGACCACCTCGCGGGGCTGGATTCCGACCGCCGCTGCCAGCACCTCGCGCAAGAGCCCGCGCCCGGTCGCCCAGCGGCGTCCATGCTCGGGATCCCGGAACGAGCGCCGCCGCGCGTGCTCGCGAGCGGAGAGCGATTCGGCGAGCGGTTCGAAGCGCGCGTTGGGAACGTCGAGGTCGAGAACGAGGGCGAGGATCTCGCCCGGACCCGGGAGGGGTTTCGACATGGCGGCGATCCTACCTGCGCATCGAGAGATTGTCCGGGGTTGAACGCGTAATCCCCGGCATCAGATTTTTGTAGGGGCGTGATCGCCATCACTTCCGTTAGCGCAAGATGCGCAAAGCGCAAGCCAGGAGCGGACTGGCCCGGCCTAGTCGTCGTACCGGCGCTCGCTCACCGTCTCACCGGCGCCCGCCACCAGCACGCGCAAAAGCTTCAACGTCCCCACCCCGTCGCTCTCCGCCACCGCGAGGACCTTGCCTTCCGGATCGACCAGCCGAACCCGCCGGCCGCGGGCATAAGGCGGCGCCCGCAGCCGCGAGAGGTCCGCCGGACCCGGCGCATGCCCATGGGCGACCCGCCGCGAGAGCTGCGGGTCGAGGCGGAGCTCGGCAAGCCCCTCCAAGGCGCGCGCGACGGGCAAGAGATACTTGTGCAGCTCTTCGCGGCTGGTCTTCGCTGCGCTCATCAAGGTGTCGAGACCGACCGCTTCCTCGATCCCGAACGGTCCGACACGCACCCTGCGCAGATCGCGCAGATGGGCACCGAAACCGAGGCGCTCGCCCAGGTCGTGCGCCAGCGTCCGCAGATACGTTCCCTTCGAGCAGCGCACGAAGACGCGGGCGTCGGGCGGATCGAAGCTCGTCAGGCGCGCCTCCTCGATATGCACGGGGCGCGCTTCCCGCTCCACTTCCTCGCCCGCGCGGGCAAGCTCGTAGAGCCGCCTCCCATCGACCTTGCGCGCCGAGTACATCGGCGGCGTCTGCAGGACCAGACCCACGAATTCGCCGAGCACCTCGCGGGCGCGGTCCTCGCGCAGGCCCTCGACCGGCCTGGTCTCGAGGACCTTCCCCGCGGAGTCCTGCGTATCGGTGACCTGCCCGAAGCGGACCGTCGCCTCGTACTCCTTCTCGCCGTCGGCGATGAACCCGGCCACCTTGGTCGCCTCGCCGACGCAGATGGGCAGGACCCCGGTGGCGGTGGGATCGAGCGTGCCGGTGTGCCCGCAGCGCTTGACCTTGAAGAGGCCCTTCAGCCTGCGGACCACGTCGAAGGAGGTCGGCCCGCTCGGCTTGTTGACGACCACCACGCCCGAGGGCTCAGACATGCGAGAGCGCCTCTGCCACCGCGTTCGAGATGAGCGCCCGCACCTCCTGCGCGTCGCCGTCGATGGAGCAGCCCGCCGCATTGCGATGGCCGCCACCGCCGAATTTCTTGGCGATGCGCGAGACGTCGACGTTCCCGCGGGAGCGGAAGCTGACGTGCCAGGACCGCGTGCCGTCCAGGGGCTCGCTGAAGCTCGCCGCGACCTCCACTCCGTCGACCGAGCGCGCGTAGTTGATGAACCCGTCGGTGAGATCGAGATGGGTTCCCGTCCGCGTCACCATCTCGCGGGTGATGGTGATGGTGGCGAGCTTGCCGCTCTGATCGAGCTCCAGCGTGGCGAGCACCTCGGCGAGGAGCTTCATGCGCGCGAGCGGCTGCTGCTCGTAGACCCGGACCGTCATCTCCCAGGGGTCGACGCCGTGCTCGAGAAGCTCGGCCGCGACCCGCAGGCATTCCGGATCGGTCGACGAGTAGCGGAAGCAGCCGGTGTCGGCGAGGATGCTCGCGTAGATGCAGATCGCGGCGTCGCGGCTCAAAGGATGCCCGAGCCCCTGGATGATCTTGTAGGCGAGGATGCCGACGCTCGCGGCCTCGGGATCGACGTAATTGATGTCGCCGAACGGCTCGGTGGTGAGGTGATGGTCCAGATTGATCAAGACTCCGCGGCGCGGCGTCTCCGGGACGTGCGGCCCCAGGCGATCGCGCGCTCCGGCATCCGTCGCGATGGTCACGTCGAACGCCTCGGCCGCGCCGATCTCGCGGCGAACTTCCCCCGCTCCAGGCAGGAAGCGGAAGTTGTAGGGCAACTCGTCCGGGTTGTAGACGACCACTTCCCTCCCCATCTCCCGCAGCGCCGCCCCCAGCGCCAGTGCGCTTCCCAGCGCGTCGCCGTCCGGCCCCCGGTGCATGGTGAGGAGCACCCGCCGCGCAGACTGCAGCGCCGAAACCGCGCGGGGCAGGTTTTCCCGCGGGCTCCATTCGCGCGGATTGGCCACCCCGCGGTTTCGTGCCTTCACGCGCCTGCCCCCGACGTGGACTTGCGAGCCTACTCCTTTTCCCCCTGGAGAGGCTCCTCTGAATGGTGCGGCGAGCGCCGTTCGTCGGCCTCGTGAACTTCCCTCAGCAGCCTTTCGATGCGGTCTCCCCTGTCGATGGCCTCGTCGTATGTGAAGTGCAGCTCGGGCAGGACGCGCAGCCCGAGCGTCGAGAGCTCGTGGCGCAGGTACCCCCGGGCCGCGGAAAGCCCCTGCGCCGTGTCCTTACGGACCTCGTCCTCTCCGTGCACCGTCCAGAAGACGCGCGCCTCGCGCAGGTCGGGCGACATCTTCACGCCGGTGATGGTGACGAGACCGAGCCGCGGATCCTTGAGGCCCCGCGCGAACAGCTCGGCGAGCCGCTGCTGGAGGAGATGGGCGACGCGCTCGGGACGATTGTGCGCGCTCATCGGCCACCTCCTTCCGGCCCGAAATCGTCTTCGCGCAGGTATTCGGCGAGCGCCTCCGCCTCTTCTCGCGCGGCCTGCTCTTCCGATTGCGGCATCGGCGGCGGCTCGTCGAGCATCGGCTTGTCGGGCCGCTCGTGCATCTCGGAGTACGTCTCCAGCTCCATCTCGCGCCCGACCAGGTCGGCGACGCCGAGCATCTCGACGTCGCGTACGACCTTGTCGAGGACCTCGTTGACGAAGCTGCGGTCGTTGGCGACGGCGGTCACGCCGACCAGCGCTCTCTGCCAGATGTCGTTGTCCCCGACCTCGGCGATGGAGACGTTGTAGCGGGCGCGCACCCGCTCGATGATCCGCCGCAGGGCGCTGCGCTTGTCTTTCAGCGACCGCGCGCCGCGAATCAAGAGCGCCAATCTCAGCACACCAACAACCATCGGCGCCGCCTGGGTCCCGAACTTCCTCTTACGTCAACGACGGCCGGATCGTCTCCAGCTCGTACGCCTCGATGACGTCGCCCTCCTTGAGGTCGTTGAAGTTCTCCAGGCCGATGCCGCACTCGAAGCCCTTGTCGACTTCCTTCACGTCGTCCTTGAAACGGCGCAAAGAGGCGATGCGGCCGGTGAAGATCGGCTTCGAGTCGCGCAACAGCCGTACGAACGAGGTCCGCGTGACCTTGCCGTCGGTGACCGCCGACCCGGCGATGGTCCCGAGCTTGGGCACGTTGAAGAGCGCCTGCACCTTGGCATGGCCGAGGACCCGCTCCTTGATGATGGCCTCGAGCAGGCCTTCCATGGCGAGCTTCACCTCGTCGAGGGCCTCGTAGATGATCGAGTAGTGCTTGATCTCCACGCCTTCCTTCTGGGCGGCCTCCTCCGAATTCGACTCGCTCTTGGTGTTGAACCCGACGATGAGCGCCTTCGAGGCGGCCCCGAGCATGACGTCGCTCTCCGTGACGTTCCCGACGCCGGAGTGGATGACGTCCACCGTCACCTTGGGAGTGGCGAGCCTCGTGAGCGCGTTCTTCAGCGCCTCGACCGACCCCTGCACGTCCGCCTTGACGATGATCTTGAGGACCTTCGCCTGGTCCTTCTTGCCCTTGGCGAGCAGGTCCTCGAGCGAGAGCTTCTTGGTCCCCGCGATGAGGTCCTTCTCGCGCGTCTTGGTCCGGCGGTGCTCGGCGATGGTGGCTGCCGCGTTCTCGTCCTCGACGATGTTGAACTCGTCGCCGGCGCCGGGAGCGCCGTCGAGACCCAGCACCTCGACCGGGAATCCCGGCGGGACGTCGTCCACCCACTCGCCGTGCTCGTTCATCATCGCGCGCACGCGACCTGAGTTCTGACCGGTGACCATCGCGTCGCCCACGCGGAGCGTGCCGTCCTGCACGAGCACGGTGGCGACCGGCCCGCGGCCCTTGGAGAGCTGTGCCTCGACCACCACGCCCTTCGCCGGGCGGTTCGGATTGGCCTTCAGCTCGAGCACCTCGGCCTGGAGAAGGATGGCCTCGAGGAGCTTCTCGAGACCTTCCCCGGTGCGGGCGGAGACCGGGAGCATCATCGTGTCGCCGCCCCACTCCTCGGGAACGAGACCGTGCTCGGAGAGCTGCTGCTTGATGCGGTCGGGCTGCGCCTCGGGCTTGTCGATCTTGTTGATGGCGACGACGATGGTCACTTCCGCCGCCTTGGCGTGGTTGATCGACTCCACCGTCTGCGGCATCACCCCGTCGTCTGCCGCGATCACGAGCACCGCGATGTCGGTGACGTTGGCGCCTCGGGCGCGCATGGCGGTGAAGGCCTCGTGGCCCGGGGTGTCGAGGAAGGTGATGTTCGCCTCGCCGCCGTCCGATCCGACCACGTCGACGCTGTAAGCGCCGATGTGCTGCGTGATCCCGCCCGCCTCGCCTTCCGCCACGTGCGCCTTGCGGATGGCGTCGAGCAGCGAGGTCTTGCCGTGGTCGACGTGGCCCATGATGGTGACCACGGGCGGCCGGATCTGGAGGTCCTCGGGCTTCTCGGAGATCTCGGGGAGGTACTCCTCGATGTCGAAGCCGGCCTTCTCGACCTTCCACTGGTAATCGACTGCGAGGAGCGAGGCAGTGTCGAAGTCGACCGGCTGGTTGACGGTCATCATCTTGCCGGCCGCCATCAGCTTCTTGATCAGCTCCGAGCCCTTCACGCCCATGCGCTGGGAAAGCTCGGCGACCGTGATGGTCTCGTCGATGCGGATCACCTTCTTGTGCTCCGCCATCTCGGTGATTTCGGTCGTCTTGCCCTTCTTCGCGCTCTTCTTCTTGTGCCCGCGGACGGGCACGTAGGCGCGCTGGCGGGCGAGATCGATGAGGTCCTGCTTGCTGAGCGTCTCGGCCTTCTCGACGCGAGGGCCTTTCTTGTTCTTCTGCTTGTCCTTGGTGACGTCGATGAACTCGCGGCCGCGTCCCGGACCTCCGGAGACGACGGCCAGCTCGCGGACCTCCCCCACCGGCCGCGGGCGGAAGCTGCCTCCGCCAGGGCCGGGCCTCGGCGGAGGCCGGGCGATGGGAATGAGGGGGCGCGAGAGCACCACCGCGCGCGTCGCCGTCGGGCGGGCCTGCGGATCGCCCACCTGGACCGACTGCGTTCCGCCCGGACCCCGCACGATGGGCCCCGAAGGAGGCGCCCCGGGCCGGCCAGCGGTCCTCGGGGGAGGTGGCGGCGCGGGACGGGCGGCGACCTTCTGCACGCCCACGGGGACGTTGCTGCCCGGCAGACGCTGTACCGTCGCGATGGAAGGAGCGGCGCGGGGAGCCGGGGGTGGCTCGGGAGGCGCGACAGCGGCCGCCGCAACCGGCGCGGGAGCGCTGGCGGCGGGGGCCAGGAGAGGGCTGGGTGGTGCCATCGGAGCGGGGGCTACCTGCGCGGCTGCGGCCGGAGCGGGGGGAGGGGGCGGAGCGGCCTCGACGCGAGCGTCGGCGGCCACCTTCGGCGGAGGAGCCTCGACCACGGGCGGCGGAGGCGGCGGGGTTTCGATGACCGGAGCAGGACGGACGAACTCCGGCGTGGGAAGCGGCTCGGGCGGCGGCGGCGCGGCCACGACCTCGACCGGAGGAGGGGCGGCTGGCGGCGGCGGCGGCGCCATCTCGTGATGGTCGCCGACCGGCTGGCCATCCGGACCGAGGGTGTCGGCCTTCTTGCGCCGGAGCACGACGCCGCTGGAGGGAGGCTTGGGAGCAGCCGCCTTCGGCACCCGCTCCCCCGACACGCGCTCCATCACGGCCTGGGCCTGGTCGTCCTCGAGCGAGGAGGAGTGGCTCTTCACGTCGTATTCGTGGGCACGGAGCCAGTCCACCATCTCCTTGTTGGAGAGGCCCAGGTCCTTCGCGAGCTCATAGACGCGCTTCTTCGCCATCCGTCCCCTTCTACGCAATTCGCCCCTTGACGTTCCCGTAGGGAGCGTCAGAGGGGCCAGCCTCTTTAGTCCGCCGTCTCGCTCAGCGTCAAGCCGAGCTACCGGCGATCCAACCGAGGAGCCGGTCCAGCGCCGGCACCTCCGAAATTCCCTTTAGGGCGCGGCCGATTCGGCCGCCCTGGAGCGCTTTTCGCGCGCATTCCGGGTCGCGGCACACGTAGCAGCCACGTCCCGGTCCCTTTCCCGGGACCACCTTTCCGTCCCGGCCTGACAACCGGAGGAGGGCCTCCTGGGCCCGCGGCGTCCTGCACGCGATGCAGCGCCTCTGGGGCTCCGCCGGCCGCATCCGCCCCGCCCGCCTTCCGCGGGTCACGCGATTTTAACCCGCCTGAGGGCTTATCGCAGCGCCTTGTGCGGCCCTCTGTGCGTCGAGATCCGCTTTGAGGCGTGCCTCCTCCTGCAAGTAGTGCTCGACGGCCGCTTTCACCTGCTTGCCCTTCTTCACGCCGAGGCCGGTCGCCTCGCCGAACTTCACCACGTCGGGCTCGTTGTGGATGTCCTCCACCGTCTTGTACCCGGCGTTCGCCATCTGCTCGATGTTCCGTTCACTGATGCCGCGGACGCGCAAAAGTCGCTCGGCCTGGGTCAGCTCAGAAGGATGGCGCCGGGCCTCCGCCAGGCGGGCCTCCTCCCGCTCCCGATCCAGCCGGGCGAGCTCTTCCTCGTCCTTCCCGATCTGGTTCCGCGCCGACTCCAGGTACCGCTCCACGTTCTCCGGGGTGATCCCCGGCATCTGTAGCAAAACCTCGGTTGAAGCATTCGCGAAGTCCTTCGCGCTCCGGAAGCCGTGCGCGTAGAGCAATTCGACCGTCGCTTCCGGCATCCCGATGGCGGTGAGCGAGCGCTGGGCAAACTCGCGCAGCTCCTTCACCCTCGTCTCGCTGTTGATGTCGAGCTTCCACCCGGTCAGCTGGGCGGCGAGGCGGACGTTCTGGCCGCGCCGGCCGATGGCGAGCGAGAGCTGATCGTCGGGGACGATGATCTCCATCGCCTTGTTCTGCTCGTCGAGGAGCACGCGGGTCACCTCGGCGGGCTGGAGCGCGTTGACGACGAAGCGCGCCGGATCCTCGTCCCAGGGGACGATGTCGATCTTCTCTCCGCGCAGCTCCTGCACCACCGCCTGCACCCGGCTGCCCTTCATGCCGACGCAGGCGCCGACCGGGTCGACGTCGTTGTCGCGCGAGGCGACCGCGATCTTGGTGCGACCGCCCGGTTCGCGCGCGACCGCTTCGATGACCACGACGCCCTCGGCGATCTCCGGGACTTCCATCTCGAAGAGCTTGCGGACCAGCTCCGGCGAGGCGCGGCTCAAGATGATCTGCGGCCCCTTCGACTCGCGCAGGACGTCGAGGACGAAGGCCTGCACCCGGTCGCCGGCGCGGTAGCTCTCGCGCGGCGTCTGCTCGCGGACGGGGAGGACCGCCTCGGCGCGGCCGAGGTTGACGATGATGTTGCCACGCTCGAAGCGCAGCACGATGCCGCTGACGATCTCGCCCTTGCGATCCTTGTAGTCGTTGAAGACGTTCTCGCGCTCGGCGTCGCGGGTGCGCTGGATGATGACCTGCTTCGCCGTCTGCGCGGCGATGCGCCCGAAGCTCTTGCGATACGTCTTCAGGCGCAAGATGTCGCCGTAGCGCTCGTCCTGGACGCGAGCCTCCTCCTCGTCCTCGGGGCGGTAGAAGATCTGGAAGAGCAGCTCGTCGCCGATCTCCGCCTCGATCCCCTTCTTGCCGGCGTCCTCGATGGAGATCTGGTTGACGCTCTTGATCGGGTCCTCGATCTCGACGCGCTCCACCACGGTGAGGGTCTGGAACACCTCCACCACGCCCTTCTCCTCGTTGTAGACGGCCTCGATGGCGCGGTCGGGCCCGAAGTGCTTCTTGGCCGCCTGCGCGATGGCGTTCTGCAACGTGTCGACGAGGACGTTCCTCTCGATGCCTTTGTCCTTCGCGACCTGATCCAGGATCATGTTCAGGTTCAGCGTCGGTAGCTGCTGCTCTTTTGGCGCTGCCATGCCGCTCCTCGCTTTTCTGCGGTTCAGCCCTGCTCAGGTCTTGTCGTCGTGCCAGTGGATGAAGGAAGGGCGCTGGCCGGTGAGGAAGAAATGCTCCAAGGCCCTCGCCGCGTCGTCCCCGGGAACGGCCCACGACCAAGGGTACTCTTCCTCGTCGCCGCTCGCGCGTCGGAACCGCAAGCGATCCGTATCATTGCCCGCGTGGTGCGGGTCGCGCGACGAGGCGAGGGGTCCGTCGTCCGCCGTGAGGAGCAGCACCGCCTTGCCGTCCTGGAAGAGAGCGCCGAGGGCGGCCTCCTCCCGCCGTACCCAGACCTCGGCGCGATCGGACTTGCGGATGTCGCGCAGCGCGCGGCGCACGTCGTCCCTGCCGTTGACGAGGAGGTAGCGGCCGTCGATGGAGAGCCGGGCCCGCGGCGCGGTCTCGGACGATTCGTGCAGGCCGCCGTCGAAGCTCGGCTCGATGTTCGCCTTGGCGATGAGCTTCTGCGGGACGCGGAAGACCGCTCCTTCCACATCGACGACGACGGAATCGTCTTCGATCCCGACGAGCCGCCCCACGAAGGTCTTGCGCGAGCCAGCTCCAGCTTCCTCCAGCGGCCCGAAGGTCTTCACCCGCACCTTCTCCCCGGCGAAGCGCTCGAAGTGCTCGCGGGTGCGGAGCGGGCGATCGAGGCCCGGGCTCGACACCTCGAGCTCGTACGATCCTTCGATGGGATCCTCCACGTCGAGAGCGGCGGAGAGGGCCCGGGATACCTGGGTGCAGTCGTCGAGCGTCACGCCTCCACCGACCTTGTCGATGTAGAGGCGCAAGGTCGGGTGACCGCCCGGGCCGGCGAATTCGACGTCGACGAGCTCCAGACCCTCGGCGGCGGCCAGCGGCGCGGCGATGTTGCGCACCTTCTCCAGAATCTCCTCTTTCCTGCCCACGTCCCTGCCTTGAAGAAGCCGCGCTGCGGCTTTGGCGAAAAAAAAAAGCGGGCCGGACTGCGCCCACTTTCTCAAACCTCTCCGGCACCCGGAGCGGCTCGTGAAAATGTGCTGCGCCCTTATCGCAATTGGAGCTCGAGGTCAACCTTGGCTGGGGCTCGCCCAAGGGGCCACGATCGACGGATTGTAGCGGTTTCGCCGGAGGTCGCCCGTGTTTCTCGCCGCCGCCATCCAGATGACCGCGGGTCCCGATCGCGGAGCCAACGAGGCCCGCGCTCTCGCGCTCCTCGCGCAGGCCTGCGATCGCGACGCCCGCCTCGTCGGCTTGCCCGAAGTCTGGGAGCACATCGGGCCGGCGGCGCAGAAGCGCGCCTTCGCGGGGCCTCTCGAAGGACGGCAGCTCGCGCCCATCCGCGAGCTCGCGGCGAAGCGCGGCGTCTTCTGCGTGGCCGGATCGATCTCGGAACGCGGCGCCGACAAGGCTCGCATCTACAACACGACCGCGCTCATCGATCCGTCGGGAGCGATCGCGGCGGTCTACCGGAAGCTCCACCTCTTCGACGTCGAAATTCCCGACGGCGCTCGCTATCGCGAATCCGAAACGGTCGCCGCCGGCGCCTCTCCTCCCCCCGTGGTGGAGATGAAAGGGCTCGGGCTGCGCATCGGCCTCTCCGTCTGCTACGACCTCCGCTTCCCCGAGCTCTACCGGAAGATGGCCGACGAAGGCGCGGACATCCTTTCCGTGCCCGCTGCCTTCACCGCTTACACCGGCCGAGCGCACTGGGAAGTGCTCTTGCGAGCGCGCGCCATCGAGAACCAGGCCTACGCCTTCGCTCCTGCGCAGGTCGGCGCCATCGGACCCGGGGAGGAGAAGCGTCGCGCCTACGGCCATGCGCTCGTGGTCGATCCCTGGGGAGAAGTCGTCTCGGACGCGGGTGGGAGCGGCGAAGGATTTGCGCTGGCGCCGATCGATCCGGCCCGTCTAGCGCAGGTGAGGCGCGATTTGCCGGCACTAAAGCATCGCCGCCGCGATCTGCTCGGCTAGCGCAATGGTCGCAAAAACGTGATGGCGCGCACACCGCCACGGCGCGCGCGTTCAGATAGGGAGCAGCGAGCGTTTCGCCTTACGAGTTGGAAGTTTGACAGCAGGTTATCCAGGGAAGTAGCGTCCTCGACTCGGGCGGAGCACCTCTGCGAGAGGGGTCCGGCAATGGAAATCACCGAGGTTCGCGTCTTCCCGGTGAATGAGGAACGTCTCAAGGCGTACGTAACCATCACCCTAGACGCATGCTTCGTCGTGCGCGATTTGAAAGTGATCAACGGCAATACCGGACTGTTCGTGGCGATGCCCGCCAAGCGTCGCAAGGACGGGACGTTCAAGGACATCGCACATCCGCTCAATAGCGACACTCGCGAGAGGATGGAAAAGATCATCCTCGCCGAATACGACCGCGAGCTTTCGCGCGGAACGGCGCCCACTACCGCGGCCGCCGCTTCCGGTTAGAGCGGGCGGGAACAGGCTCGCGTCGCACCCAAGG
The DNA here is from genome assembly GCA_005879805.1 of Deltaproteobacteria bacterium. GTDB lineage: Bacteria > Myxococcota > Myxococcia > Myxococcales > 40CM-4-68-19 > VBKO01. Next base: position 14,067 of record VBKL01000073.1, read on the forward strand.
CACGCGCCGCCGTGCTAGATCGCACTCATGCCCGTCCACGAGTCGGACTTCGTCCTCTTCTCCGGCAACTCCAACCAGGCGCTGGCGCGGGAAGTCTGCGAATACCTCGGGCAGCCGCTGGGAAAGTGCGCGGTCACCCACTTCTCCGACGGCGAGACGCAGGTCGAGATCGGCGAGAACGTGCGCGGCAGGGACGTCTTCCTGCTGCAGAGCACCTCGACGCCGGTCAACGACCATTTGATGGAGCTGCTCATCCTCATCGACGCGGCCCGCCGCGCGAGCGCCGAGCAGATCACCGCGGTGATTCCGTACTTCGGCTACGCGCGCCAGGACCGCAAGGTCGCGCCGCGCACGCCCATCACCGCGCGGCTCGTCGCCGACCTCATCACCAGCGCGGGCGCCGACCGGTTCGTCTCCATGGACCTGCACGCGGGACAGATCCAGGGCTTCTTCGACATGCCCTCGGATCACCTCTACGCCTCGCCGATCCTGCTCGATCACATGCGCAAGACGTTTCCCAATCCGGAAGAGGTGGTGATCATCTCGCCGGACGCCGGAGGCGTGGAGCGCGCGCGCGCCTTCGCCAAGCGGCTCGGCACCACCCTCGCCATCGTCGACAAGCGCCGATCGAAGCCCAACGTCGCGGAGGTCATGAGCCTCATCGGCGACGTGCGCGGCAAGACGGGCGTGATCCTCGACGACATGGTCGACACCGCCGGGACGCTCACCCAGGGAGCGAAGGCCGTCTCCGACGCGGGAGCCAAGCGCGTGATGGCGTACGCGGTGCATCCGGTGCTTTCCGGACCGGCCATCCAGCGCATCGAGGACTCGGTGATCGAGAAAGTGGTGGTTACCAATACCATCCCGCTCTCGCCCGCCGCCCGGGAGTCGAAGAAGATCTCGCAGCTCTCGGTGGCCAAGATCTTCGGCGAGGCCATCCGCCGCATCCACGAGGCCGATTCGCTCTCTTCGCTCTTCGTCTGAAGCGGAGCGGCGCAGGGGAAGTGCCGCCCCGCGATGCAACCCGAAAGAACGCGAGGCGACCATGAAACGGATCGTCGTAATCCTCGGCCTTGGCGCCGCCTGGGCCTGCACGACCAGCCTGCCCGTCTCGGGCGTCTACTCGGTGGGAAAGGATGCAGCGAGCCAGTGCGTCCGGCACTGCGAGTCGCTCGATCTCCGCTTCGCCGCGCTCGTCATCATGGCCAACTCGACGGGATGCATCTGCGAGCCCCGCGACGAGCCTCCGGAGGCGCATGCGCGCCTGCTCTCGCACGCGGCTGGCGCGGTGCAGGCGATCGCGCCCATCATCGAGTCCAACCGCCCGCGCTCCGCCATCGAGATGTCGGGCGGAGGCCACGGCGCCGACGGACGTTAGTTCGGGGGGCCGGTAGGCGAGCCCTGGCCCGGGTCCCATCCGCATTGCGGGCCACAGGGGTCCATGCTAGACCCCCGCGTCCTAGTCATTCCGGGCGATTCACGCAGGAATCCCGGAGCCCACCATTCCCAGGCTTGCGGCGCGCCCGCCGCGGCGGTGGTGCCCGGTTCGAGGAGTCGGAAATGGCGCACGATACATCGACGCTGAAGGCGCAGAAGCGTGACCAGTCGGGCAAGGGTCCGGCGCGGCGGCTACGGGCAAAGGGTCTGGTGCCGGCCGTGTGCTACGGACCGTTCGGAGCGCCGCTCCACGTCGCGCTCGATCCGGAAGCGATCATGATTGCGATCGCCACCCCGCACAAGTTCAACACCGTCATCAACCTCGAGGTCGAGGGCGGCGAGAAGCGGACCGTCCTCTTCAAGGCTCACGAGCGCGATCCGGTCGATGGCCACATGCTGCACGCCGACTTCCTCGAGGTCCGCATGGACCAGGAGGTGGTCGTCAACGTTCCCGTGATCCTCGTCGGCAAGCCGATCGGCGTCACCGAGGGCGGCATCCTCCAGCAGGTGAGCCGCACCCTGCCCGTCCAGTGCAAGCCGGACCAGATCCCCGAGAAGATCGAGGTCGACGTCTCGAACCTCAAGATCGCCGAGTCCCTCCACATCTCGGACGTGAAGGTCCCCCCGGGCGTGAAGTTCAAGACCAACGTCATCAAGAACGCGACCATCGCGGTCGTCGCAGTGCCCGAGAAGGAAGAGGTCGTCGCTGCTCCGGCCGCGGCGGTGCCCGGCACCGGCGAGGCGGCGGTTCCCGCGACGGCGGCTCCCGGCTCCGCTCCCGCGGCTCCAGGGGCACCGGGCGCTCCGGCTGCTGCCGGCGCTCCAGCCCCGGCAGCAGGTCCGGCCAAGGCACCCGAAAAAGGCAAGAAGTAGCCTCCGTGCGGCTTCTCGTCGGCCTCGGGAACCCGGGCCACAAGTACGAACGTACCCGGCACAACGTCGGCTTCCGCATCGCCGCGGAAGCCGCGCGCAAGCTCGGCATCGCGCTCGATCAGGAGCGCTGGGACGCCGTGCTGGGCACGGGGCGCGCGCGGAGCGAGCATCTCGCCGTCGTCCTCCCGCAGACGTTCATGAACGCGAGCGGCGAGTCGGTGGCGAAGGCCGCGCGCTTCTGGAAGACGGACCCTTCCGCGATCGTCGTCGCCCACGACGAGCTCGATCTCCCGTTCGGCCGCATCCAGGTGAAGGTCGGAGGCGGCGCGGCGGGTCACAACGGGCTGCGCAGCCTGCACCAGCACCTGGGCGACGGCTATCTGCGGGTCCGGTTCGGCATCGGCAAGGCCCCGCCGCTCTGGGAAGGCGCGGACTGGGTGCTGGCGAAGTTCACGCCCGAGGAGGAGACGCAGCTCGGCGAGCTCGTCCCCCAGGCTGCCGAAGCCGCGGTGGCCGCTCTCCTGGAAGGTCCGGGCGCGGCCATGAACAAGTTCAACCGCCGTCCGGCTGGTGCCGACGAGGCGCCCGAAAGGGCCGACGACGGGTCTCGTGGGTCCCCGGCGGCGGCCCGCGGGGGTACGATGCGCGGCATCGTCCAGCGCGAAGGCGGCAAGGTGATCCGGGTCGAGAACTGGGGCAAGAAGAAGACCGCCTACGAGGTGAAGAAGCACCTGCGCGCCGTCTATCTGCGGTTCCTCTATCTCGGCACCACGAAGATGGTGGCGGAGTTCGAGCGCAACCTCCGCATGACCGACGACGTGCTCAAGTACCAGTCGGTCAAGATCGGCGACGACGTCGATCCGGCCACCCGGCAGGTGGAGCCCGACGTGAAGCTCCCCGGCGATCCCGAGGTCCCGGAGCGCGCCGCCCGCGAGCCCGAGCCGTTCGGCGGAGAAGACCGCGGATTCTCCGATCGCGGCCGCGACCTGCCCGACGAAGCCGTCGCCGAACCCGATACCGAATAACCTACCTTTTCGAGGAACGAAGCCATGTCCGAATACGGATACAAGAGCAGGGACGACAAGGGGCCGCGCGGGGGCGGAGGCGGCGGGCGGGGCGGAGGCCGCGAAGATCGCGGTGACCGCGGGATGGGCGACGAGCGCGGCGGAGGCCGCGGCTTCGGCCGCCGGAAGGTCTGCCGCTACTGCGCCGACAAGAACCTCAAGGTGGACTACAAGAACTCCGCCGAGCTGAAGTACTTCGTCACCGAGCGCGGCAAGATCGTCCCCCGGCGCATCTCGGGCAACTGCGCCAAGCACCAGCGCGAGGTGGCCACCGCCATCAAGCGCGCGCGCATCGTGGCGCTCCTCCCCTTCACCCTGATGCAGCACCAGTAGGAGCCGCGCCATGAAGGTGATCCTCACCAAGGACCTGGAGAACGTCGGCAAGGCGGGCGCGCTGGTGGACGTGAAGCCCGGTTTCGGCCGCAACTATCTCTTGCCTCGGCAGCTCGCCATGCCCGCCACCGCGAAGAACATCCGCCAGCTCGAGCACGAGAAATCGGGCATCCTCGCCCGCGCCGCGCGCCAGCGGACGAGCATGGACGCGATGGCCAAGAAGATCTCCGCCATCCAGCTCAAGTTCACCCGCAAGGTAGGCGAGCAGGACAAGCTCTTCGGCTCGGTGACGAGCAAGGACGTCCACGACCGGTTGGTCGAGCAGGGCTACGAGATCGACCGCAAGCAGATCCATCTGCCCGAGCCGCTCAAGACCATCGGCGATCACGAGGTAGAGGTGAAGCTGCACCCGGACGTGACCGCGAAGTTGAAGGTGGCCATCGCCGCCGAACAATGACGCAAGGAGCTAGATGAACGCGCTTGCGTTGATCGTCGCGTTCGCGCTTTTCGGGGTCCCGGCGCCCGTCCGCCGGGACCCCGCGTTGCAAGCGACTCCTCCCCGCATCGAGAAGACACCGCAGCCGGGCCAGCGGGAGCCGGGTACGCCTGCACAGCCGGCGCCCGGCCGTCCCGGGTCGCAACAGCCGGCTCGTGCGGCGCCGGTCCCGGCACCGGCGCCGCAGCCTCCGCCCGTTCCGCCCCGCCGCTACGGCCGCTTCGATCTCGATCTGACGAAGGAGCAGCTTGCGCGCGTACCCGATCTGCGCGAGTGCGCAGAAGCATTGCGCGCTCCCTCCGGCCACGCGGAATGCACCGTGCCCCGGGATCCCGATCGCATCGTCCGCGTCCAGACTGCCTGGGAGGATTCGCGGCCGGGCGGCGAGGTGGTGGCGCTGCGCCTCCTCTTCGATCCCGCCGTCGCGCCGGCGCTCACCGATCTCGAGTGGCAGCTCACCCGTGGCTGGGGGGCGCCGGTCCTGGAGCAGCTCCGCCGCGAGAAGGACCAGAAGATCCTCACCCTGCAATGGGAGGACGCCGAGCACCGCGCGACCCTGGAAGCCCAGGGCGCGCTGACCCAGCCCTCGCGCGCGGTGGCCATCGTCCTCGAGCGCCGGCAGCCGCCCCTCGCAGGCGAGCTGCTCGGATTGCATCCGCGTCCGTTTCCGGGATTCCGCATCAAGGTCGTCCGACGCATGGAATGGGACGGACGGCCCTACGCGCTCGTGTGGGGGACCTCGCTCACGCCGCTGCAGGAGGCGATCGGCGAGTCCGGCCCCGCCTGGGCGTCGCAGCGCAGCTACATCGGACTGTGGAGGCTCGAGCCGTCCACCGCCCAGCGGCCGAGACGCTGGCGGGCGATGTGGGAACGCGCCGCGGGTGGCGACGACGACGACGATAGCCAGCGTGTCTCGCGCGTCGAGACCCGCGACCTGACGGGAGACGGCTCGCCCGACGTCGAGGTGGAGCTCTCCTGTCCCGCCTGCGGGCGGGCCGCGAGCGAAGTCCTGGTCAAGACGGTCCGGGCGGGAAAGCCGGTCGATCTCCTCGTCAAGCGCGACCTCTTCCGCGCCCAGGTGGAGCTGTCGCCGGGCACCGTCCGCATCCGCGAGCCGGAGGGAGAGGACGACGAAGGCAGCACCGTCAGCACGTACGCGTACGATCGGGGCAAGGGCGCCTTCGTCCTCGCCCGCGAGGAGCGCGTCGCGCGGCCCTTGCCTCCGCCCGAAGAGCAGTGAGGGTGGCGGCCCCCGCCGCGCCAGGGCATTGTCGTGGTCGGGAGGGACGATGCTGCGCCTCTACGACTATCTGGCCTCGGGCAACGCCTACAAGGCGAGGCTCTTGATGCGGCTCCTCGATCGTCCGTTCGAACGCATCGACGTCGACATCCTCGAGGGCGAGTCGCGCACCGAGGAATTCTTGCGCAAGAACCCCGAGGGACGCATCCCCGTGCTCGAGCTCGACGACGGGACCTGCCTCTTCGAATCGAACGCCATCCTCTGCTACCTGGCGGAAGGGACGCCGTGGCTGCCCGGAGATCGACTCGATCGGGCCCGCGTCCTGCAGTGGCTGTTCTGGGAGCAGTACAGCCACGAGCCGAACATCGCCACCGTCCGACACTGGGTGAAGCACGTCGGCGTGCCCGAGGATAAGCGGGCCCTCTTCGAGCAGAAGCGCGCGCTCGGCGTGAAGGCCCTCTCCGTCATGGAGCGGCACCTCGAGGGGCGGCCGTACTTCGTCGGCGACCGCTGTACCGTCGCCGATCTCGCCCTCTACGCCTACACGCACGTGGCGGACGAGGGCGGGTTCGATCTGGGGCCGTTCCCGCGGATCCGCGCCTGGCTCGACCGGGTGGCCGACCGCCCGGGCTTTACCCCGATCACGCAGCGCTGATCACTTGCCGGCGTACTGAGCGATCCCGTTGCCGAAGGACCAGTTCTCCTTCGTCACCTCGACGAGGTTGACGAAGACGTCCTCCTTGCGCAGCCCGGGAGATTTCGCGAGCCGCTCGGCGATGCGGGCGAAGAGCGCCTTCTTCATCTCCAGCGTGCGGCCCAAGCTGATGGTGATCTGCACCAGGATCGCCTCGTCGCTGCGCTGGATGCCGAGGTAGGCAGGGTCGATCACCAGCGTTCCTTTTTCGTGCTCGGTGAAGATCTGGAACCGGTCGCCGGCGGGGACGTTGATCGTCTCCATGAGCGACTGGTGGATCGACTCGCCGATCGCGGCGAGGTGTTCCTTGCCCTTTCCTGCACGCACCGATACGCGAACGAGCGGCATCAGCGGATCGCCTTCCTCAGATCGGCCGCTCGGCGCCGCAGCGCGGGCAGGCCCGATTCGATCTCCACGCTCGCGAGGCGCTGCGAGAGCGAGGGCGGAACCTTGAGGGTGCCGGCCTTGTGCATCTCCTCGAGGCGGGTGAGCGCGCGCTCGATGACCTCGTCGTCGGGGTGGCCGAGAAGGCGGTCGAGGATGCGCGGGTCGCTCGGCAATTCGTGCGATTTCAAGTAGTCCGTCATCGCGGCGTAGAACGCCTTGGGATCCTCGATCGCATAGAGCTTCTTTCGCTCGTCGTCCTTGGCGGTGTCGTCCTCGACTCCGAGCTTTTCCCGTAGATGCTCGGGCAGCGCGCTGGATGCGACCCCCTGCGAGAAGAGGCGGTCCAGGTTGGTCTTGTACTGGGTGTACTTGGTCGAGCTCTGGAAGCGCTCCGACTCGCGATCCGAGCGGCGCGACGACCCGCTCTTGTCGCGCATCTTGTCGATCTCGCGCCAGCTCTTGGTGCGCTTCGGCTTGTCGTCGTCGTCCGGCATCCGGCCGATGATAACGCTGTGGGGTTGTGAAGTCCCGCGAACGCGCGCCTGTGAACTGCGCGCAACGTGCTTGGATGTCAGGCCTCCTTGCCACGCTGCCTGTTGACCGGCTGTCGGTTCCGGCGGTGAAAAAAGATGCGCATTGATTCCCGCACCGAATCGTCCCAGATCGCCTGCGTCGGGATGTCAGACCCGGATGGTAGGCGATCGACTCGTGAGCACAGGTTCTTCCCTCGAAGCCGTCCGCCCCCTCGCCGCCGTGTCGCACGGACGGCTGCCGCCCCAGAACCTCGACGCCGAGCGGAGCGTCCTGGGCGGAATCCTCCTCGACAACGCCGCGATCAACGACGTCATCGAGATCCTCCGCGCCGAGGAC
>VBKL01000227.1 GCA_005879805.1 Deltaproteobacteria bacterium
AAGAAGGGCACGCCTTCGATGGGCGGCGGGCTCATCCTCTGGGCGCTGCTCCTCGCCACGCTCCTCTTCGCCGATCTCACCAGCCGGCTCGTCTGGGCGGCGCTCATCTTCACCTTGGGCTTCGGCCTCATCGGCTTCGCAGACGACTGGCTCAAGTTCACCAAGCGCAATTCGAAGGGCCTCGCGGGGCGCAAGAAGCTCTTCTGGCAGACCGCCATCTTCCTCGTGGTGATCGCCTTCTTCTTCGTCGACTGGAAGGCGGGATTTGGCCATCCGCGGCTGCTCCTCGACACCAGGCTCTCGATCCCCTTCGTCAAGGTGAAGTCGTTCAGCCCCATCCTGCCCTGGTGGCTGTACCTGGTCTTCGCCTTCTTCGTCATCGTCGGGACGAGCAACGCGGTGAACCTGACCGACGGCCTCGATGGGCTCGCCATCGGTCCCTCCATCGTCAGCTCGCTCACCTTCCTGCTCCTCAGCTACCTCGCGGGCCTCGTCATCAAAGGCTTCAACATCGCCGACTACCTGCTCATCCCGCACATCGAAGGAGCGCAGGAGCTGGCGGTCTTCTGCTCGGCGATGGCGGGGGCCGGGATCAGCTTCCTCTGGTACAACACCTATCCCGCGAGCGTCTTCATGGGCGACGTCGGCGCGCTCGCTCTCGGCGGCGGCCTGGGCGCTCTCGCCGTGTTCACCAAGAACGAGGTCGACAGCGCGGTCATCCACGGCGTGTTCTTCGCCGAGGCGCTCTCGGTCATGTTGCAGGTGTTCTGGTTCAAGCGCACCGGCAAGCGGATCTTCCGGATGGCGCCCATCCACCACCATTTCGAGCTCCAGGGATGGGCGGAGCCGAAGATCATCGTCCGCTTCTGGATCGCCTCCATCATCCTGGCCCTCGTCGCGCTCGCGTCGCTCAAGCTGAGGTAGCGAATGGAGCTCTCGGGCCGCAAAGCCGTCGTCGTTGGCCTCGGGAAGAGCGGGGTTGCGGCGGCGCGGCTGCTCGCGGCGCACGGAGCGCGGCTGGCGGTGGCCGACGACAAGTCGCTCGCGGACCTCGAGCCGGTCCTGGAGGGGCTGCGCGGGATCGTCTTGGAAGTGCATCCAGGCGGGCTTTCGGAAGCGGCGTTTCGCGATCGCGACCTCGTAGTGCTGAGCCCCGGCGTGCCTCCTTCCTTGCCCCTGCTCGCGCAGGCCCGCGCCCGCGGCGCGGAAGTGATCGGAGAGGTGGAGCTCGCCTCGCGCTTCATCGAGGAACCGATCGCAGGCATCACCGGCACGAACGGGAAGAGCACCACCACAGCGCTCACCGCACATCTCCTCACGCGAGCGGGATTCTCCGTCTTCGCCGGCGGCAACCTCGGCGACGCGCTCTCCAACCGGGTGCTGCGCGGCGGCAAGCTCGACGCCACCGTCTGCGAGCTGTCGAGCTATCAGCTGGAGGGGATCGACACTTTGCGCTGCGCCGCTGCCACCGTCCTCAACGTGACCCCCGACCACATCGAGCGGCATCCGTCGCTGGAATCGTATGCGCAGGCGAAGGAGCGGATATTCAAGAACCAGCGCCCCGGCGACGCCGCGGCATTGAACGTCGCCGATCCGCGCGTCGCGGCAATGCGCACGAACCCCGGTGTGGCCCGCCGCGAATTCGATCCGCGTTACCCGAGGTCTTCGCAGGCGGCCGCGTTCCGGAGCGGCCCGCGCACCCTTTCCGTCGACGGCGCCACCTACGAGCTTCGGGCGGCGACTTTACGCGGAGCGCACAACGCCGAGAACGCGCTCGCCGCGATCATCCTCGCGACCCATCTCGGCGCCCGCTGCCCGGCGCTGCAGGAAGGGCTCGATACCTATCCCGGCTTGCCTCACCGCCTCGAGCCCGTGCGCACGCTCGAGGGCGTGGAATGGATCAACGACAGCAAGGCGACCAACGTCGACTCGGTCGAGAAGTCCCTTTCCGCCTTCGAGCGCGGCGTAGTGCTCATCATGGGCGGCCGGGGCAAGGGAGCGCCCTATGCGCCGCTCCGGCCGCTCTTCCGCGGGCGCGTGGATGCGCTCTTGACCATCGGCGAGGACGCGCCACGCATCGAAAAGGAGTCCAGTGCTCCTCGCGGCGGTGCTCGTCCTTCTCATGCTCGGCGTGGTGATGGTCTACAGCGCCTCCGCCGTGTACGCCGACGTGCGGCTCGGTGACGGCCTGTTCTTCTTCAAGCGGCAGCTCGTCGGGGCCGTCCTCGGCGTGTGCGCGCTGCTCTTCGCGCTCCATCTCGGACACGGCCGGTTTGGAAGGCTCTCGGCGCTGCTGCTCTTGTTCGTCGTCCTGTTGCTGGTGCTGTTGCACGTCCCCGGTCTCGGCCATGCGGCGGGCGGAGCGCGGCGGTGGCTCAAGATCGGGCCTTTGCAATTCCAGCCCAGCGAGCTGGCGAAGATCGTCTTCGTGCTCTGGCTGTCGCGCTCCCTGGCCCGCAGGCAGGATCGTCTCGCGACGTTCTCGGAAGGCATCCTGCCCCACCTCGCCGTCCTCGGCGTCTTCGCCGTGCTCCTCCTCGCCGAGCCCGATTTCGGAACCACGGCGGTGCTCTTCTGCGTCGCCTTCGCGCTGCTCTTCGTCGCCGGCGCCGGGCTGCGCCATCTCGCGCTCTGCGCCGCGGTGGCCGCGCCGGCCTTTGCCTTCCTCGTCTGGCACTCGCGCTACCGCCTCGATCGCGTTCTCGCCTTCCTCGATCCCTGGGCCGACCCGCGAGGCCGCGGATACCAGGCCGTCGAATCGCTGCTCGCCTTCGGCGCGGGCGGCGGCTTCGGCGTGGGACTCGGCGCGAGCAGCCAGAAGCTCTTCTTCCTTCCCGCCGCCCACAACGACTTCATCCTCAGCATCATCGGCGAGGAGCTTGGCTTCGCCGGCGTTGCCGCGGTCCTGGTGCTCTTCGCAGTGCTGGTCTGGCGAGGGATTCGCGCCGCGCACGCGGCCGCCGACGCCGAGGCCTGCTTCGTCGCGCTGGGGCTCACCTTCCTTCTCGCCGCGCAAGTCCTGGTGAACGCGGGGATGGCGCTCTCGCTGCTTCCCACCAAGGGAATCGCGCTGCCGTTCCTCTCCTACGGAATCTCGAGCGTGGTTTCCTCTTCGCTCGCGGCTGGCATCCTCCTCTCGGTGAGCGGCGGCACCGGCGGGTTCTTGCGCCGCCCGGTGGGAGGGCGGCGATGAGGATGCTCATCGCCGGCGGCGGCACGGGCGGTCACCTCTTTCCCGGGCTCGCGCTCGCGGAGGAGGTGAAGACCCGCCATCCGCGCAATGACGTCCTCTTCGTCGGGACGCAGCGCGGCCTCGAGATGCGCGTGGTCCCGAAATCCGGATTCCCGCTCGAGACCATCGACGTGGGGCCGCTCAAGCGCCAAGGAGGCCTCGGCCTCTTGCGCGGTCTCGGGCGCATTCCGCGCTCGCTCTGGCAGTCGCGGCGCATCCTGCGGCGCTTCGATCCCGACGTGGTCGTCGGGGTGGGCGGCTACGCGAGCGGGCCGGTGGTGCTCGCGGCTTATCTGATGGGAATTCCCACCGCCGTGCAGGAGCAGAACGCGCTGGCGGGATTCACCAACCGCACCCTGGGACGATTCGCGAAGGCCATCTTCATCGCTTTCGAGGAGGCGAGGGCCGGGTTCCCCCGCGCGCGCACGCACCTGCTCGGGAATCCGATCCGCCGCGCCTTCCTCGACAACTACCTGCACACCAAGGTGCCCGACGGCGACCGGCTCTCGATCCTCGTGACCGGAGGATCCCAGGGCGCGCACGCCCTGAACGTCCGCGTCGCCGAGGCGATGGAGATCCTCGCGCCGCGGATGGGCGGCAAGCTGCGAATCCTCCACCAGACCGGCACCAAGGACGTCGAGGAGATCGCGAAGCGTTACCAGGCGCTGGAATCGACCGGCCTCGTGGCGCAGGCTGTCGCCTTCATCGACGACATGGCGGCGGCGTATGCCGGAGCGGACCTGCTCGTCTGCCGCGCCGGCGCGACCACCATCGGCCTTCTCGGGCGGCCGCAAGCGGCGCGGGAGATCGCCCAGGTCTGCGTCTCGCTCTGCTCCTCGCGCCTGGTGCGCGAAGGACGACATCTGCCGGCGCGAAAGGAGCCCGGACAGCTCCCGCCGGCGGGAGGAGGGACGAGAGATCGAGAATAAGACATTCGATGCGATCTACTCAGCGCTGTCTATTGATTGTCGTAGATCGAATCGCGTACATTCCAGCGAATGAGGGGCACGGCGTGTTTCGCAATCGCAAAGTCAAGGTCCACTTCGTCGGCATCGGCGGCATCGGGATGAGCGGGATCGCGGAGCTCCTCCTCAACCTCGGCTACGGCGTGAGCGGATCCGACCTCAAGGAAAGCGAGACCACCCAGCGGCTCACCGGGCTGGGTGGAACCATCCACATCGGCCATCGCCCCGAGAACGTGGCCGGCGACGTGGACGTGGTGGTGACTTCCAGCGCCGTGCGCCGTTCGCAGAATCCCGAGGCGCTCGCTGCCCGCGCGCGCGGAGTGCCCGTCATCCGACGTGCGGAGATGCTCGCCGAGCTGATGCGCCTGAAGGACGCGGTCGCCATCGCCGGCTCGCACGGAAAGACCACCACCACTTCCCTCATCGCCACCGTCCTCGATCACGCGGGTCTCCACCCCACCGCCGTGGTCGGCGGAAAGCTCAACGCTTTCGGTTCCAACGCCAAGCTGGGAAAGGGCGAATGGATCGTCGTCGAGGCGGACGAGTCCGACGGATCCTTCCTCCACCTCACCCCCACCATCGCCGTCATCACCAACGTCGACGCCGAGCACCTCGATCATTACGGGACCGTCGAGGCCCTCCAGCAGGCTTTCGTCGATTTCGCCGACCGGGTCCCCTTCTACGGCCTGGCGGTGATGTGCCTCGATCACCCGACCGTGCAGCACTTGATTCCGCGTATTTCCAAGCGGCACGTCACCTACGGAATCTCTCCCCAGGCCGACTGGCGAGCGGACGACGTGCGCCTCTCCGCCTTCGCGGCCCGCTTCAACGTCTCGCACCGCGGCCGCCGGATGGGCGAGGTCTCGCTCAAGATGGTCGGCGCCCACAACGTGCTCAACGCGCTCGCCACCTGCGCGGTGGCACACGAGCTCGGGATCTCCTTCGCCAAGACCGCGGAGGCGCTCTCCGAGTTCGCCGGCGTGCAGCGCCGCTTCACCGTCCGCGGCGAGGCGAAGGGCGTCATGGTGGTGGACGACTACGGGCATCATCCCGCCGAGATCCGCGCCACTCTGGCCGGAGCGCGGGCGTCTTTCCCGCAGAAGCGGATCGTCTGCGCCTTCCAGCCGCACCGCTACACCCGCACCCGGGATCTCCTCGGCGACTTCGCCACCGCCTTCAACGACGCCGACCTGGTCGTGCTCTCCGAGGTCTATGCCGCCGGCGAGGAGCCCATCCCCGGAGTGAGCGGCGCCCGGTTGCACGAAGCGGTCCGCGCCTGCGGCCATCGCGACGCGTGGTTCGTGCCCGATCGTTCGAAGCTCGCGCAGACGTTGAGCGACATGGTGCGCGAGGGCGACCTGGTTCTCACCCTCGGCGCCGGCGACATCACCCACCTCGGCGAAGAGCTTCTCGCGCTCCTCGGCGGAGCGCGCGCATGAGCGAGCTTGCCGGCACGCTCCGCCAGGTGGCTCGCGGCGAGGTGCTCGAGAGCGTACCGCTCTCGGCCCGCACCAGCGTGCGCGTGGGCGGTCCGGCCCAGCTCTGGGTCCGCCCCCGGGATCCCCAGGCGCTCGTCGCCGTGCTCGGAGTCTTGTGCGATGCCGGCGTGCCCTGGTTCTCGCTGGGCGGCGGCGCCAACACCATCGTCGGCGACGGCGGCATCGAGGGCTGCGTCCTGCAACTCGGCCGCGACTTCGTCGACGAATCGATCGAGGAGGCCGGCGATCACGCCGTGCTGGTACTCGGTGCCGGCGCGCCGATCGCGCGCTTCATCTCCCTCGCCCGCGAGCAGCGCGGCGTGGGTGTCGCCTGGGCGGCGGGTATCCCGGGAACCATCGGCGGCATGGTGACGATGAACGCGGGGACCAACACCGGCTCGGCGAAGGATCACCTGGACGCGGTCGAGGTTGCGACACCCGACGGCCTGCGCTGGCTGCCTGCGACGGAGCTGAAGCTCTCCTATCGCCACTGCGAGCTTCCGGCCGGAGCGGTTCTCACCCGGGCACGCTGCCGCGTGCGTCGAGGCAACGAGGACGAGCAGCACGAAGATGTCCGCATCGCGAAAGCGGACGTCGACCGGCGTCGCGCCTCGCAGCCGCTCAGCCTGCCGAATTCCGGCTCGGTCTTCGTCAACCCGAAGGGAGACTTCGCCGGCCGACTCATCGAACAGGCGGGCCTCAAGGGCGCGCGCCGCGGCGGGGCGCAGATCAGCGAGAAGCACGCCAACTTCATCGTCAACCTGGGCGAGGCCCGGGCTTCCGACGTCGTGGAGCTCATCGCGATCGCCCGCCGTGCCGTGCTCGCGATGAGCGGCATCGAGCTCATCCCCGAGGTCCGCCTGGTGGGAACGTTCCAGCCTTCGCTGTCCGAAGACTTGTCCCCGTACCATTTCCTTCCCGTCCTGCTCGCGAGGTCCACATGAGCGAGGCGTTCAAGGAACCGGTTTTTACCGAGGTCCCCTTCCGGCCCGAGCCGGGCCCCGCGCTGCGCCGGGCGGGCACGAGGCGCGCCTCGCCCTGGAAGGGTCTCGCCTCGGGAGCGCTCCAGACCGGCGTTGCGATGGCTGCATCGGCGGTCGTCCTCCTCGGCGGCTGGGAGGTCGCGCACCTCGCCGCGACGGCATCGGTTTTCACCGTCCGTGAAATCCGCTTCCACGGCCTCGTGCACGCGAGCGAGAAGGATCTCCTTGCCGCGAGCCATCTCGCGCCCGGCGCCAACCTCTTCGCGCTCGATCTCTCGGCCGCGACCGGCGCGATGTCGGCCAATCCCTGGGTCGCCTCGGCACGGCTTTCCCGCCATTTCCCGGGGACCGTGGAAGTGGAGATCGTCGAGCACCGCCCGTCCGCGCAGGTCCAGCTCGGCGGCTTGTACCTGGTCGACGATCTCGGGCGCGCGTTCAAGCGCGCGGGTCCCGGCGACGCGGCGGACCTGCCGCTCATCACCGGGCTGTCCCGGGAGGAGTGGACCAAGGATCGGGCCGCGGCGCAGGTCCGGCTCTACCAGGCGCTGCAGCTCGTCGATGCCTGGCGCGAGGAAGGGCTTCCCGCTGCCTCGCTCGCCCAGGTCCGCGTCGACCAGGACGCCGGGCTCACCGCCATCTCGCGCGAGGGCGGCTCGTCGCAGGAGATCCGCTTCGGCGAGCGCGATTTCCGCACCAAGTTGCGTCGCCTCGTCCGCGTGCGATCGGCGCTCGCCCAGCGCGGCGAGCGCGCCGTGCGCATCGACCTCGACAATCCCGCCCGGCCCGATTGGGCCTCGGCCCAGCTCGCCGCACAGGAGCGATAGACATGGCGCAGAAGAGGGGCGAGCTCGTCGTCGGGCTCGACATCGGGACGACGAAGATCTGCTGCATCGTCGGAGAGGCCAAGGAGACGGGCCTCGACGTCATCGGCATCGGCCAGCACCCTTCCCGCGGCCTGCGCAAGGGCGTCGTGATCAACATCGAGTCGACGGTCGCCTCCATCAAGCGCGCCGTCGAAGAGGCCGAGCTGATGGCGGGCTGCGAGATCGGCGCCGTCTACGCCGGGATCGCCGGCGGGCATATCCGCGGATTCAACTCGCAGGGCGTGGTGGCGGTGAGGGACAAGGAGGTCCGTCCCTCGGACGTGGCGCGCGTCATCGACGCCGCCCGCGCCATCAACATCCCCCAGGACCGCGAGATCATCCACGTCCTGCCGCAGGAGTTCATCATCGACGAGCAGGACGGCATCAAGGAACCCCTGGGGATGAGCGGGGTGCGCCTCGAGGCCAAGGTGCACATCGTCACCGCGGCGGTGTCCAGCGCGCAGAACATCATCAAGTGCTGCGCCCGCACCGGACTGACCGTCGCCGACATCGTGCTCGAGCCGCTCGCCTCCGCCGAGGCCGTCCTCGCCGAGGAGGAGAAGGAGCTGGGCGTCGCGCTGGTGGACGTCGGCGGGGGGACCACCGATCTCGCCATCTTCGTGAGCGGCGCCATCCAGCACACGAGCGTGATCCCGCTCGGCGGGAACCACCTGACGAACGACATCGCCGTCGGCCTGCGCACGCCGTTGCAGGAAGCGGAACGGATCAAGATCCAGTACGGCTCCGCCCAGGTGCAGATGCTCGAGCGCGACGAGACCATCGAGGTGCCGAGCGTGGGCGGCCGGGCGCCGCGGGTGCTCTCGCGCAGGATCCTCTGCGAGATCATCGAGCCCCGCGTCGAGGAGCTGTTCCAGCTCGTGCATCGCGAGATCCAGAAGGCGGGCCAGGAAGATCTGCTCGCTTCCGGGGTAGTGCTGACGGGCGGCTCGACGCAGCTCGCCGGTATGCCCGAGCTGGCCGAGGAGGTGCTCGGGCTCCCGGTCCGCCGCGGGGCGCCGCGCAACGTGGGCGGGCTCATCGATGTGGTGAAGAGCCCGGCGTACGCCACCGCGGTCGGCCTGCTCCACTACGGGCTCAAGCAGGGAAGGGAAGGCCGGTCCTTCTCGGTCGATCCGTCGTCGATCAAGGAACGGCTGGTCGGGTTCTTCAGGGAGATGTTCTGATCCAGCTCAATCTGCTCCCCGTACCGGAGAAGCGTCCGGGGAAGCGCGCAGTCCGCAAGCGTAGTCGCCGTGGCAGTCGCAGTGCGGAGCATCCAATCGTTGGAGGTGACATGGAAGAGGTGACGAACGAGCTCGGCGCCAGGATCAAGGTGGTGGGCGTGGGCGGCGGAGGAGGCAACGCGCTCAACACGATGATCCTCGCCGGCCTCACCGGCGTGGACTTCATCGCCGCGAACACCGACTGCCAGGCCCTCCAGCACAACCGGGCAAAGGTCAAGATCCAGCTCGGAGCGCAGGTCACCAAGGGGCTCGGCGCGGGAGCCAATCCGGAGATCGGCCGGCAAGCGGCGCTCGAGGACCGCGACAAGATCCTCAACGCGCTCGACGGCGCGGACATGGTCTTCGTCACCGCCGGGATGGGGGGCGGCACCGGCACCGGCGGAGCGCCGATCATCGCCGACCTGGCCCGCAGCGTCGGCGCGCTCACCGTCGGCGTGGTCACCAAGCCCTTCGTCTTCGAAGGGAAGCGGCGCCTCAAGCAGGCGGAGGCGGGCCTCGCGGAACTGCGCAACACCGTCGACACGTTGATCACGATTCCAAATCAGCGCCTGCTCGCCATCGCCGACGAGAAGACGACCCTCCTCGACACCTTCAAGAAGGCCGACGAGGTGCTGCTCAACGCCGTCCAAGGCATCTCCGACCTCATCACCATCCCGGGGCTCATCAACGTCGACTTCGCCGACGTGCGGACCATCATGAGCAACATGGGCATGGCGCTGATGGGGACGGGTCGCGCTGCGGGCGAAGGGCGCGCCATCGCCGCCGCCAGGCAGGCCGTGGAAAGCCCGCTGCTCGAGGACGTGCAGATCGACGGCGCGACCGGGATCCTCATCAACATCACCGGCGGCCCCGACATGACGCTCGTCGAGGTCAACCAGGCCTGCAGCCTCATCCAGGAGGCGGCACACGAGGACGCGAACATCATCTTCGGCAGCGTCATCTCCGACGACATGGACGCCTCGCTGAAGATCACCGTGATCGCGACCGGCTTCTCCTCGCGCGACGGCCGCCGCATCGACCGCAGCGACGCCACCCGCATCGTCCGCCCGCCGCCTGCTCCGGTCGAGACGCCGGCAGCGCGATCGGTCCGAGCGGTGGAGACTCCGCGGCAACACACGCCCGTTCCGGGAAAGGCCGGGGCACCGCCTCCACCTCCCAAGGAGCGCCCGGTGCGGCACATCTCCTGGGAGGAGCTGCGGCAGATGACGGGAGCTTCGGAAGACGAGCTGGACGTGCCGACGTTCCTGCGGAACCAGGAGTAGCGCGCCTTCGGGCAGGACTGCGAGAATCGCCCCGTGCGCATCCTCGCAGCCGCCGTGCTCGTCCTGCTGTGCGCCTGCGGCCGCGACGCGTCGGCCAATTGCGCGTCCGTAGCGTGCACGGGAGCGCTGGCCCCCGCCATCACCATCGCCGTGACGGATGCGCGAGGCACGCCGCTCACCGCGAACCCGACGATCACCAATCTCCTCGTCCCTGCCGGCGCTACGAGATCGCAGACGTCGTGTTCCCTTTCCGCGGGGCGAGCAGTCTGTAGTGTCGATGCTGGCCTCCCCGGCCACTACGAGTTCGACATCGGCGCCGCCGCATACGCAACGCAACATGTGAAGGCGGACGTCGTGCCTGGACCTACGGGCGGCTGCTGCCCCGAGCTCTACGTCCCGGTGGCCCTCACGGTCGCGCTGTCGCCGTAATTGTCGTCAGCGGTGCCGCGCGTTCGTCTTGCGGCTCGCGCGCCGACGCGACGGGCCGGCCGGAGGCTCTGTGAGCTGGTGGCTGTCCGCCGCCTCCAGGTCGAGATCGTACACCTGCCGGAGCGTGCGGATCTTTTCCAGCGTCCCCGGGCTGAACGGCGCCTTGCCCTCGAAGGCGTGGAGAACGATCCCTTCCAGCAGATCCCCCAGCGTCAAGTCGAGCGAATTGGCGAGCGCCTTGAGCACCTGGAGGATCCGCTTCTCCATGCGGACCCCGGTCTGCACGCGAACGACCGAACGCCGATCACGCATGGAAGAGCTCGGGATGGCTCCTCAGGAACTCTTCCGAATCACGGTATCGCGCCTTCTGCATGCGGCCTCTTACGCGTTCCAGGTACCGGAGCGTCAAGTCCTCCTTGTACTTGCCCGGGACGCCGTGGGCGGTCGCGTAACGCAGGAGCGCATCGCAGAAGCGGGGCACGGCGTCGTCCGGATGGCGCGACAGGTAGACGAAGGCGACGCGCAGATGCTCGCGGTGATGGAAGCTCTCCTTCGGCAGAGTCCCCGAATCGAAGGCGGCGCAAAGCTCGTCGTCGGTCATGCGAGGTTCCGGGTGCGCTGGTGCTCGCGGAGCACCGTCCAGATCGCGGCCGCGTAGACGAGGAAGGCGACCGGCGGCGCCTCGCCCATCGCGCCGTGCACGGCCGACGCTGTGACGAGCGTCAGGAGGAGCAGCGCTCCTCCGATTCGCAGCGTCGCAGGCACCACGAAGAGCAGGGCGCCGACGACCTCCGCGGCGCCCACCGCCATGGCCACCAGCGCCTTCCGGCTGCCGCCGTGGATCTGGTGCGCGAGCACCGACCCGGCGGCGAAGCCCAGCGCTGCGGCGGTCGTCCAGTGAAGGAGGCGAATACGATGTAACATTGTACTTTGGTACCAAAGTACCAAAGGCACGTCAAGGATCCCGTGGTGGCGCTTTCCTTGCGCCGCGAATCCGCTTTCGCACCGGCCGCGACTCCGGGATACGCGAAATCACTGGCCTCGCCCGCTGGCGCGCGGCCTGCAAACGCGTCGATCATGCTCAACACCAAGGCAGCAGTAGCGGCGATCTGCACGATTTCCGCGGCGGCGGCCGCCCAGGAGGACGAGCCACCGCCCCTGCCCGCGACGATCCCGGCCCAGACGGTGACGCCGTTCTTCCATGTCGTCGGGTCGGGATTGTTCGGTCTCGATGCGCGCACCAGGGACCGGCCTGGCTTCGCGTTCGACGGCCTCGTCGGAATGAGAATCCCACGATGGATCGAGCTCTCCGCAGGCCCCGGATTCGAGCGGCTGCCGCTGCGCCGCGACTCGCTGACGGCGCTCTGGTTCGACGTCTTCGCGCAGAGGCCGACGCAGTTCGCGTCCTTTTTCGGGGTCGGGATGGGAGGCGTGTTCGTCAACCGCACCGTTCATCCTGCCGCCAGGATGACCGCGGGAATCGAAGCATTCCATTACGGTCCGCTGTCCCCGCAGCTCGGGATCGACGTGATCGTCAGCTGGTGCGACAACGCCACCGATCGGGACTGCGGGGCGACGCAGACGCGGACGTATATCGCTGGGCGGCTCGGAGTCCGCATGTAGCCGCGCTCCGGACGGTCTGCGAGAATCGCGGCATGCGCATCCTAGCAGCCGGCTTCCTCGTCCTG
>VBKL01000281.1 GCA_005879805.1 Deltaproteobacteria bacterium
GTCCCACCGTGCAGGTCGGCGATCCGTTCATGGAGAAGCTGCTCCTCGAGGCCTGCCTGGAGCTGTTCAAGACGGACTGCCTGGTCGGCATCCAGGACATGGGGGCCGCCGGGCTCACTTCCTCCTCCGTGGAGATGGCCTCGCGCGCCGGCAGCGGGCTCGACATCGACATCGATCGCGTCCCGCGCCGGGAAACCGGCATGACGCCGTACGAAGTGATGCTCTCCGAATCGCAGGAGCGCATGCTCCTCGTGGCGAAGAAGGGCCGCGAGGAAGAGGTGCTCGCCATCTGCGACAAGTGGGACCTCGCCCACGCGGTGATCGGCAAGGTCACCGACACGGGACGGCTCCGCATCTCGAGCCTGGGGAACGTCGTCGCCGACCTGCCCATCCCGCCGCTCACCGGCGAAGCTCCCGTCTACGACAGGCCGCGCAAGCGTCCCTCCTGGCAGAACGAGGTGCAGCGCTTCGACCCCGCTTCCCTGTCGGAGCCGCGCGATCTCGCCGGCGCGCTCCGCAAGGTGCTCGCCTCGCCCACCGTCGCCTCGAAGGAGTGGGTCTACCGGCAATACGATCACATGGTCCGCATCGGCACCTCGCTGCGGCCGGGAGCCGGCGATGCGGCGGTGGTGCGGTTCACGGGACAGCGCGAAGGCGGCGTGGCGCTCTCGGTGGGCTGCAATTCGCGCTTCGCCTACCTCGATCCGCGCCTCGGCGCTGCCCACGCCGTCGCCGAGACGGCGCGCAACGTCAGCTGCGTCGGCGGCGAGCCGCTGGCGGTCACCGACTGCCTCAACTTCGGCAACCCGGAGAAGCCGGAGATCATGTGGCAGTTCGAAGAGGCGTGCCTCGGCATCGCCGATGCCTGCAACGCGCTCGGTACGCCGGTCGTCTCGGGCAACGTCTCGCTCTACAACGAAACCGACGGCAAGGCCGTGCAACCGACCCCGATGATCGGGATGGTCGGCGCCATGGACGATTGCGCGCGGACGGCGGGGATGGGGTTCGTCGCGGCGGGCGACCGCATCGCGCTGCTCGGCGCCCTCTGTGGTCCGAACGGCGGGCATCTCGGCGGAACGGAGTACCTCAAGGCCGTGCACGGCAAGACCGCCGGAAAGCCTCCACCGCTCGACCTTTTGGCGGAGAAGGCCGTGCAGGACACGGTCCGCGCCCTGGTGCGCGCAGCGCTCGTGCGCAGCGCCCACGACTGCAGCGAAGGCGGAATCGGGGTGGCGCTCTCGGAGATGTCCTTCCCGCGCGAATTGGGATGCACGGTCGATCTGCCCGCGGCGACCGGCCGCGCCGATGCGATCCTCTTCGGCGAGGATGCCTCGCGCATCCTGGTGGCGTATCCGGCGGCCAATGCCGCGCGCGTCGCGCAGGCGGCTCGCGACAAGGGCGTTCCGTTCACGGAGATCGGCGAGGTGACCGGTAACTCTCTGGTGGTGAGCTGGGCGCGCAAACCTCTCCTCGAGACCCGCGTCGCCGAGCTCAAGGAGTCGTGGACCGGGGCGCTGCCGCGCATCGTCGGCGAAGGAATCCACCACGCCGCCCTGGAAGGTCACTAGCAGGAACGGTAGCCGCCGCGCTATTCCCGTCGGGTGGAAACCCGCCTCCTCAGCGCGCAGAGCCCCGGGGACCTGGACGAGGCGGCTTCGCTCCTCCGCGCGGGCGGCCTCGTCGCCTTTCCCACCGAGACGGTCTACGGGCTGGGTGGCCTCGCCCTGGAACCTCTCGCGGTCCGCGCCATCTACGCCGCCAAGGGCCGTCCCGCGACCAATCCGCTCATCGTCCACGTCCTCGGCGAGAAGGAAGCTCGCCCTCTCTGCGCGCGCTGGCCGCTCGAGGCGAGACAGCTCGTCGCCCGCTTCTGGCCGGGACCGCTCACGCTGGTCCTGCCGCGCACCGAAATCGTTCCCGACGAGGTGACCGCGGGCGGGCCGACCGTCGCGGTGCGCGCTCCTTCCCATCCCGCCGCCCGCGCCCTGCTCGAACGCATCGGAGCTCCGCTCGCGGCTCCTTCGGCCAACCGCGCCGAGCACGTCTCCCCGACGACCGCTGCGCACGTGCTGCGCGATCTCAACGGACGTATCGACGCGGTCCTCGACGGCGGACGGTGTCCGTTCGGCATCGAGTCCACCGTCCTCTCCGTCGGGGATGGACCTCCGCGCCTCTTGCGCACGGGCGCCATCCCGCGCTCCGACCTCGAAGACCTGCTCGGTCCCGTCGAGATCGGCCCGGCCGAGCACTCCGTGTCGCCGTCGCCGGGACTGCAGAAGCGGCATTACGCGCCGGCCGCGCGCGTCCGCGTCGCGCCTGCCGCGGCGCTCGAAGGCCTGGTGCGCGAGCTCGGAGCGAACGGGCCGGTCGGCGTGCTCGCGCTCAGCGCCGTCGACGTTTCCGGAGCGAGCGCGGTGCACCGCCTTTCCGGCGATGCCAAAGGCTACGCCCGCGACCTCTACGCGGCGCTGCGCGATCTCGAGGATCGGGGCTGTTCCGCCATCGCCGTCGAGGCGGTGCCCGACGATCCCGCCTGGGACGCGATCCGCGACCGCCTGGCGCGCGCGGCCGCCTGAGACCGACTCAGCTCGCCAGCGCGACCGCGACCTCGGCGGCGACGCCCGCGTTGTTCTCGAGCAGGAGGAGATTCGCGCGCACGGAACGGCCCGCGGTCTGTTCGGCGACACGACCGAGGAGGAACGGCGTCACTTCCTTGCCGGGGAGACGCCGCGTGCGCGCCTCGGCGAGCGCGGCCGCGATGGCTGCCTCGATCTCCTCGCGCGGAAGTAGAGAAGGTGGCGGAACCGCGAGGATCACGCCCGTGCCGAGGCCGAGGTCGTAGAAGTGGGCGCGGAGCAGCTTCGCCATCTCCGCCGCGTCCTCGACGCGGTGCTCGAGCACGACCCCGCTTCCCTCCGTGTAGAAGGCGGGAAGCTCGGAGGTGCGGAAGCCGATCACCGGCACGCCCAGGGTCTCGAGCGCTTCGGCAGTGGCGGGCACGTCGAGGATCGCTTTCGGCCCCGCGCAGACGACGCAGACCGGACGCCTC
>VBKL01000074.1 GCA_005879805.1 Deltaproteobacteria bacterium
CGACGAGGAGCTGCACGAGCTCGAGCCCGGCATCGTTTCCGGGACGCTCGGCGCGGTGACGATGGACGAGTACGGGATCGACCCCTTCCGCCTCTGCGCGCTCAATGCCAGAAGCGCCGCGGCGCACGGCGCGACCATCCGCAACCACACCGTCGTGACGCGGCTCTTGCGCGAGGGCGCGGCCGTGGTCGGCGCGGAGATCGAGGACGCGCGAACGGGAGCGCGCGAAAAGGTGCGCGCCCGCGCGGTGCTGAACGCGGGCGGGCCCTGGGCGCCGAAGATCGCCGCGCTCGCCGGCGTCGCGGTGCGCATCCGTCCCGGCAAGGGCGTCCACCTCACCCTCGACCGCAGGCTGTCGAACTACGGGATCATCTGCAAAGCGGTGGACGGGCGCGACGTCTTCGTCATGCCGCACGAGGACTCGTCGATCATCGGGACCACCGACGACGACTTCTACGGCGATCCCGACGAGCTGACCGTCACCCAGGACGAGGTCGAGTACCTCCTGCAGGCGGTGGAGCACACCTTTCCCTCCGTCCGCAGCGCCCGCGTCTTGCGCGCCTGGGCCGGCGTGCGCCCCACCTTGTTCGCCTACGGACCCCTGGAAGACGCTCTCTCCCGCGACCACCACATCTACGACCACGAAGAGGATGGCGCTCCGGGCTTCTACAGCATCGTCGGCGGCAAGCTGGCGAGCTTCCGCGCCATGGCGCAGGAAGCGGTGGATCTCATCGCGCACAAGGCGGGCAACAGCCAGCCGTGCCGCACGCACGAGGTCCCCCTGCCAGGTGGCGAAGCCGCGGCGCCGTCAGCGGAGACGCTCGGCCGCGAACACACCGTGCCCTCGTATGCGGCGGCGCGGATCTCGTATCGGCATGGAGCGGAGGCGGAGCGCATCCTCTCGCTAGCGGAGGAACGGCCGGAGTTGCGCGCCTTCGCCTGCAGCTGCGAAGGCGTCACCTTCGCCGAGCTGCTCTTCTCGCTGCGGGAGGAGTTCGCGTCCTCGCTCACCGATCTGCGGCGCCGCTGCCGCCTCGGCATGGGTGTCTGCCAGGGGGCGCGTTGCGGCGGCCCGGCCGCGGCGCTGCTCGCGGGCGAGCTGGGCCTTTCGCACGAGAAGGCGCTTGCCGAGGCGAACGCGTTTCTCGACGAGCGCTGGAAGGGGCACCGGCCGGTGCTGGCCGGAGACGGGCTCGCCCAGGCCGAGCTCTTCCAGTGCACCTACTACGCGACCTGCGCGCTCCCGCGGGACGGGGCTCCGGAGCGCCCGTGGCGCTGACCGCGGACGTGGTGGTGGTCGGCGGCGGTATGGCCGGGGTCTGCGCCTCGCTCGCCGCCCGCGAGAAGGGCGCGAAGGTGCTGCTCGTCGCGCGCGCTTCCGGCGCGACCGCGCTCTCCAGCGGCGCCATCGATTTCGGCGGCGCCGTGGCGGATGCGACGGTGGGCGAGGGTGCGCGCGCGGTATCGAGGCAACCGGGACATCCGTACGCTCTGCTTGGCGATGCGCTTCCCGCGCTGCTCGAGCGAACGATGGCGTTCTTGCGTCGGCATCTCGTCTCTCTCGGCCTCGAGGGCGCGCGCGTCGCAGCCGACAAGTGCCTGTGGCTTCCCACGCCGGTCGGGACGGCGCGGCCGGCGGCGCTCGTCCAGTCCTCCATCGCGGGAGCGGATCTGCGCAATCTCTCCTCCCGCCCGGCGCGGCTCGCCGTCATCGCCTTCGCTGGTGCGCAGCAAGTCGAGGCGGGTCTCGTCGCCTCGGGGCTTTCGCGGCTGCTCGCGCCTCTCGGCGAGGCGGTCGCGGCGCCGATCGATCTGTATCGGACCCGCGAAGACGCGCTGCGGAGCATCGCCGAGCTGGCGCGCGATCTCGATCGTCCGGGACGCCGCGACCTCTTCGCCGCCTCGCTCTTGCGGGCCGCGAACGCCGTGCGCGCGACCCACGTGCTCGTTCCCACGCTCGGTTTCGCCGACCCCGCCGTCGCCCGCGCCGAGGTGGAGCGCACCGTGGAGCGGCCCGTCTTCGAGGCGCTCGGCGCGCCCCCGAGCGTTCCCGGGTTGCGGTTGCAGGCCGCCCTCGCCGCCGCGTTGCGGGCGGCCGGTGTGCGGACCGTGGACGGCATCGCGGAGCGGTCCGGCGACGGCGGCGTGCAGATCGTTCGCGGCGTCGAATGCCAGCCTGTGCGCGCCGGAGCGATCGTCCTGGCCTCCGGGCGGTTCATCGGCGGCGGAATCCGCTGCGAGCCGGGCTCGGGTCTGTTGCACGAGACGGTGCTCGATCTTCCCGCCTTCGCCGCCGGCCGCCGGAACATCGCCGCGCTGCCCAGCGAAGAGCTGTTCGCGGTGAAGGCCTCCGGCGCGCATCCGGGAATGGCCGCCGGCATCCGGGTCGACGCCGCATTCCGGCCGCTCGACGCGGCGACCACGGTTCCCGTCTTCGCCTGCGGAAGCCTGCTCGGCGGATTCGATCCGGCCCGGGATTCCGGTGGCCTCGGAACTTGCGCCTTGACCGGTCTGTGCGCCGGGGAGCGCGCGGCGGAGGCGGCGTCGCGCGCAGGGGCGTCGGCGGTGGCGGGCCGATGAAGCGCCTCTTCGCCTTCTTCCTGCTCGGCATGCGGGCGGTGTTCCTCCACCCCATCCGGCAGCTCTTCACCCCTCCCGATCGCAAGGGCAAGGCAGGCTTCTTGCGCAGCTACGCGCCGGAGGCGCTCGTCCCGGCCACCGTGCAGGATCGAGCCGACCTGGTGCGCTTCACCGGGTGCGTCAATTGCGGCCTGTGCGATGCCGTCTGTCCGCTCGTCGCCAAGCTGCCGCCCTCCGAGTGGCGAGGTCCGAGCCTCTTCGCCCTCGCGTACTCGCGAGCCTCGCCCGAGTTGCCGCATCTGCGCGGACCGGTTGCGCTGCTCGATCTTTGCGGCACCTGCACCCGCTGCCGCGACATCTGCCCCCGCGGCGTGCCGCTCCTCGACATCTTCGCCTTCACGCGCCGCAAGCTCGCCCAGGTCGACGCAGTGCGCGCGGACGCCTCCGCTCCCGCCGCGCCTCCGCAGGACGAGGCGGACGCGCCCGCTGCCGCTCCCGGATTCACGGCATGACGGCGCATCTCCCCGCGGCGACGGCGCGCGGGAGGGCGCTCGAGCGGGATCTCGCCGCCATCGTCGGGAAGGGCGCGGTCTCCTGCGAGCCGTCCGATCTGTGGGCCATGTCGCGCGACTGCTGGCCGCGCGCGCTCCTCTGGACCCGCGCGGGCAAGACGCCCCATCCCCCCGATGTCGTCGCCTGGCCCTCGTCGACGGACGAGGTGGCACGGATCGTTCGCTTCGCCGCCGGGAACGGCGCGGCGGTGGTGCCGTTCGGCGCGGGGAGCGGCGTGTGCGGAGCCGCGGTTCCCACGGCGGGCGGGATCGCGCTCGATCTCAAGCGGATGGGAGCGCTCTCCGAGGTCGATCTCCCGAGGCGCTTCGCGCAGGTGGAGGCCGGGATGATCGGGCAGCGCCTCGACGAATTGCTCGAGGCGCAGGGAGCGACCCTCGGTCATTTCCCCTCCAGCATCTATTGCTCGACGGTGGGGGGTTGGCTCGCGGCGCGAAGCGCGGGGCAGCTCTCCTCGCGCTACGGAAAGATCGAGGACATGGTGCTCTCGCTCGAGGCCGTCGATGGCACCGGCGAGGTGCTGAGGACCGCCTCGGGACCGAGCGCGGGACCCGACCTCGTCCAGCTTCTCGTCGGGAGCGAGGGCACGCTGGCGGTGATCACCTCCGCAGCCCTGCGCATCTGGCCGAGGCCGCGGGCGCAGTGGCTGCGCGGCGTCCGCTTCCGCTCGACCGAGGCGGGAACCTCCGCGCTGCGCGCTCTCTTCCGATCGGGGCTCCGCCCCGCGGTGGCGCGGCTGTACGATCCCCTCGATTCGCTGCTGGCGCGCGGAGGGACAGGGGGCGGGCAGATGCGGTTGCCGGAGCCGCTCCGGTCCGTCGTCGCGGGCGCGCGGACGGAGGCGCTCCGCTTCGCGCTGCGCGCCCCGGCGCTCCTCAATCGCCTCGTCGACACCTTGCCCCCGACGTCGCTGCTCGTCCTCGGGTTCGAAGGGGACGGCGCCTTCGCCGCCGCCGACGCGCGGGAGGAGGGAGAGCTGGGGCTCGAGATCCTCGCGGCGGAGGGCGGCGAGGACGAAGGGCCGTCGGCGGGTGAGAAATGGTTCGCGAACCGCTACGCGATGGGGTACCGGCAGTCGCCGCTGTTCTCGGCCGGCGCCTTTGCCGACACGATGGAGGTGGCGACCACCTGGGACCGGCTCGCTGGCCTCTACCGCGGGGTCCGCGAGGCGGTCGCTTCCCACGCGTTCGTCATGGCCCATTTCTCCCACGCATACCTCGAGGGCTGTTCCATCTACTTCACCTTCCTCGGGCTCGCGGGGGGCGCCGGCGAGGGCGACCTTTCGCTCGCGGAATCGAGGTACGACGCCTGCTGGCAGAGCGCGCTCTCCGCCGCCTGCGACTCGGGGGCGACCCTCTCGCATCACCACGGCATCGGGCTCCACAAGCAGTCCTTCCTGCCTCGCGAGCACGGCGAAGGGATGGCGCAGCTCGAGGCCCTCAAGCGCGCATTCGATCCGCACGGGATCCTCAATCCCGGAAAGCTCGTCTCGTGATCGGCGACCTGCGACGAGAGCTGGAAACCGCCGGCCTTGCAGTGTCGGGCGACGAGGCGGGTATCAGGGTGATCCCTACCGACGTTGCCTCGCTGTCCCGCGCCGTGGCGACGCTTCGCCGTTCGGGAGCGCGGATCGACGTCCGAGGCGAGGGCGATGGCGCGCGAGCAGGCGCGGAAGCGATCCTCGACCTCGGAAAGTTGAACCGCGTCGTCGCCGTCGACGCCGCGACCGGAATCGCCCGCGTGGAAGCCGGCTGCCGCGTGCAAGCCCTCGAGGCCGCGGTGCGGCACGCATCGGCGACCCTCGGACCGCTCCTGCCGTCGGTCCGCGCGGGCTCGGTTGGCTCCTGGCTCGCTGGTCCCACCCGAGGCGAGCGGGGCATTCCGGGCGCGCGCCGGGAGACCGCCGCCCTCGCGGTATCGGTGATCCTTCCGGACGGCCGCATCGCGGAGAGCCGCGCCGCTCCGCGCTCCGCGACGGGTCCCGATCTCGATCACCTGGCCCTCGGCGGGGAAGGCCATCTCTTCGTCGTCGCCGGCGCCGTGATCCGGTTGTTCCCCAGCGCTGCCTCTTGCGCGGCGGCGTTCCGGGCACCCTCGCTCGAGGACGCGGTGGAGGCGGTGGCGCGCCTCTGTCGCGATCGCCTCGAACCCGCCCGGGCGGTGGTCCGTCCCGGAGGCGGCGGGGCCCTGCTCGCGTTCTGCTGGGAAGGTCCCCTGTGCGGGGCGCTGCATCGCGAACGCGCCATCCGCTCCCTCGACCGCAAGGGATGGCCGCTGGCGGCGGACGTCGATCCCGCCGATGCGCTCGAGGCATTGCCTCGCGCGGACTGCGTCGAGGTGGACGCTACCTGGGAATCCCTGGCGCGCATCGCGCGCGAAGGCCGCGCCGACGCCTTCGGTCTCTTCGGCCTGCACGCCGGTGGCGCTTTCGCGGCCGTCGATTGTGGACACCCCCTCGAGGCCGCCGCCGGAGCCCTGCGCAGGCCCGGGGTGCGCATCATCGCGCCCGGGTCGCAGCGCGATGCCGCTCCCGGCTGGGAGTCGATGGGCGCTCTGGGCGCCTGGCAGCGGCTGGTCGCAGCCGTGGAGGGCGCGTGAACGATCTCCGCCGCGCCGCCGAGCTCTGCGAGTTCTGCCCGAAGATGTGCCGCTTCTCGTGCCCCGTCTCGGAAGCGACGTTCCGCGAGGCGCTCTCTCCCTGGGGCAAGGTCTCGCTCGCCGCGCTCTCGGGGGACGCGCCCGGGTCGTCGGCGTCGGAGGCATTCGCCGGTTGCACGGGCTGCCTGCGCTGCCAGCAATATTGCGCCCACGCGAACGACGTGCCGCGGGTCCTCTACGCTGCGCGCGCGTCGAGCGTGCGCGCGGGTACGGCGCTCGCCGCCTGGACGAGGACCGCCGAGCGATTCCGCAGCGCCGGCCATGCCGAGGAGGTGGATCTGCTGGCCGTTCACCGTGACGTTTCCGCCGGCGAAACGGCGACCTCGTCTCGGACGATGCTGTTCGCGGGCTGCGACGCCCTCGCCCAGGGCGGGGACCTTGCTCGAGCCGCGCTGGCGGTCGCCCGCGAGCTGGGCGCGCCCCTCGGGCTCGCTGGCGAGACGGCCCTCTGCTGCGGCCTCAAGCTCGTCGAGGCAGGACATCCCGATGACTTCACCGCGCATGCGACTGCCGTGCGTGCGAGCCTCGGTCCCGGTCCGGTGAATCTCGTGTTCTTGACGCCCGGATGTGCGCGCGCGGTCCGCGAGAAGTGGCCGCCGTTGCCCGCCGGGAGCAGGGTCGAGCACATCACGACCTATCTGTCGCGCGCGCTGGCGACCGGCGGCATTGCCGCGGAGCGGCCTCCGCTCCCGATCTCCGTCGCCTGGCACGACCCCTGCGAGCTATCTCGCGGGCTCGCCGAGGTGACCGCGCCCCGCGCGCTCCTCGCCGCCGCCGTCGAGGAGGTCCGCGAGCCGATCCGGACCGGCGTGGATACGAGCTGCTGCGGCGCCGCCGGCCTGTTGCCGCGGTCGCTTCCGGAGGTGGCCGCGAGCATCGCAACGCTCCGGCGCGCGGAGCTTACCGCCTGCGCCGCGCCGCCGGTAACCGCCAGCCCCGCTTGCTCGAGCGCTCTCGGCGCGGAGGATCTGGTGGTACTCCTCGCCGACTGGCTCGGTCTCTCGAGGACGACATGGCGAAGACCTTCCTGATCGTGAACCCGCGCGCCGCGGGCGGTTCCACCGGGCGCCATTTCGACGACGTGGCGGGGGCCGTGCGGGCCGCCGTCGGCGACCACGACCACGCCTTCACCGAGCGGCCGCTCCACGCCGAGGAGCTGACCCGCGCCGCCCTGCGGAACGGGTCCGATCTGATCATCGCGGTGGGTGGCGACGGCACCATCAACGAGGTGGTCAACGGATTCTTCGAAACGCCCTTTCCCGGCGAGGCGCCCCGGCCGGTGCGCAAGGGTGCGGCGCTCGGGATCCTGCCTCGCGGCACCGGAGGCGACCTGCGCCGCACGCTCGGGCTCGACCCGGACCTCCGCAAGTGCGGGCCGAGGCTCGCCGGAGCGCGCAAGCCGATCGACGTCGGCCGCGTCGATTTCGTTCGCGACGATGGAAATCCCGGCGCCCGCTACTTCATCAACGTCGGTGAAGCCGGGGTCGGATCCGAGGTGGTCACGCTCGCGAACCGCGGCAGCAAGGCGCTGGGAGGGAAGCTCACCTTCACCATCGCCTCGCTCCGGGCGCTGGCCTCCTGGAAGGACGTGGCCATCCGCTGGTCGCTCGACGGCGGCGTCTTCGAGGAGGACGAGGTGACCACCTTCGCGGTGGCCAACGGGCGCTACTTCGGAGGCGGCATGCAGGTAGCGCCGGGGGCGCTCATCGACGACGGGCTCTTCGGCATCACCATCTGGAGGGGGTACGGTCTCTCCGACTTCGTGCTCAAGAGCGGGTCGATGTACGACGGCTCCCACGTAAAATTTTCCGGGACGCGCACCTCGGTGGCCCGTACCGTGCGCCTCGAGCCGGGCGCCGTATCCCGAGCGCCGATCGGGATCGAGGTCGACGGTGAGCCGATCGGCCGGCTCCCGGCCACGTTCTCGATCGTTCCGGCGGCGATCGAGCTGGTGTGTTGACGTGCGACGTTGACCTCGCCCTGCGATCCCCCTGTAAGCTACGGTACCCGGACGCGAGGTGCCGTCGAT
This sequence comes from Deltaproteobacteria bacterium, assembly GCA_005879805.1. Classification (GTDB taxonomy): domain Bacteria; phylum Myxococcota; class Myxococcia; order Myxococcales; family 40CM-4-68-19; genus VBKO01. The sequence continues at coordinate 7,838 of VBKL01000074.1, forward strand.
GATCCCGCTCCTCTTCACACTCCTGGCCGCCTCGTTCGCCCCGCCCGGCCGGCCCGATGTCGTTCCGCTCACCTCGGAGGACCAGGTGCGCGAGCTGTGCGCCGCGCTGCGCGCTCCGATGGGCTTCTCGGAGCTCGATCCCGCGGAGACCGCCGCACGGGGCCATCGCGCCGAGCGGCTGCGCAGCGAAGCCCTCTCGCACTCCTACCGTCTTTCCGTTCCCGCCAAGGGATTCACTTTCGGCCGTTACCGGTCCGAGCAGCAGGAGATCGAGCTCGACGGCAACCGGCCGCTCCGCGCCCTCGACGGAGCGCTCTCGCTGGACCTCGCCGGCATCGACGAGGTGGCCTTCCAGGCGAGCCCGGCCCAGGTCAGGGATTGGAATGCGCGCAAGAGGGCCGGTGAGCTGTCGCTCGTGGTGCAATTCCGGCCTTCCGGCGAACCGTGCGCGGGGAAGGCGGTGGCAGGCATCTTCCGTCTCTCCGGCGAGCCGCTCTCCTGGCAGATCGAGACCGATACCGGTCCGGTGGCGGCGGCGGACGAGGACGGTGCTCCCCTCGAGGTCGGTCCGCCGAAGATCCACACCATGCGCATCGAGCGCGTCGCTCTGGATCTCGAACAGCCCGCATTCGACGACGCGCGCGAGCGGTTGGCCGCGGCACAGCCGGCGCTGGATCGCTGCGCGCGCGGAGTGCGGCGCACGGGCGCCATGGTGGTCACCTTCGCCGTCCAGGGGGGGCGCCTGCGGGACGTCCAGGTCGTGATGGACGCCCTGCGCGACGAAACGGTGGCGAGCTGCGTGGCCCAGGCGCTCTCGGGCGCGCAGCTCCGCGGGATCGACGCAGCGACCGGACGCGGAACGGCCTCCATCGCGCTGCAATGACGATTCTGGACCACTGCTGACGCGATGGGCTCAGCCGCAGGTGCCGAAGGCGCCCCCATCGGCTCCGGTACAGACGGCGGAATTGCAGTCGACGGGCTTGAGGCACGGGCTGCCTCGGACCCCGGGGCTGCAGAAAGACTGGATGGCCCCGTTCTCGTTCACGCAGTGAGGAGCCCCCGCGGGGCAGTCCGCGTTGCCGTCGCAGAACGACACGAGACACACGCGCTGCTTGCCGGGGATCAGGCGGCCGCCGTCGGGACGCACGTTGCACGTCGCTCCCGCCACTCCGACGGGGCATCCCCCGTCCTGGGAGCACGCTGGCAGCCCGAGGCAGGAGGGGCTCTGGCTCGCGCCAATGACGCAGACCGCGTCCGCCGAGCAGCCGTCGTCCACTGCTCCCTGGATGCAAAGCCCGCGGCCGCCGTCGCCGAGCACCTCCGAGCTCGTGCACAGGCCGGAGGCGCAGCCTTGCGGCGCCGGACACTGCAGGACGCTCGTGCAAGCGATGGCCTCGACCGGCGCGCAAACCTCGTCGATCCCGGCGTCGCCTTCGCAATAGGTTCCCGGAGGGCAAGGCGCTCCGTTCGTGCACCGGGCCGAGCAGATGCCGTTGAGGCACGCCTGGCCCGCCGGGCAGCCCCGAGAGGCGAAGTCGCAGACGGTGCCGCCGTCGGGCTGCACGATGACGACGTTGGTTGTGTCGTTGGAGCAGGAGGAAGCCGCGAAAACGGCCACCACCAGCGCAGCCGCTCCGAGCGGGATCAATGAGCTTCGGCCCATGTCTTTCCTTCTCCCAGGTCGACCTCGAGAGGGACGGCCAGGTCGGCTGCTTTCTTCATCTGCTCTACCAGCATCTGCCCAACCTTTGCCGCTTCCTCCGGAGGCGCCTCCAGCACCAGCTCGTCATGCACCTGGAGGAGCATCTTGGCCTTTTCGCCTTCCAGCGCCGCGTTCACGAGTAGCATGGCCCGCTTGATCAGGTCGGCCGCGGTTCCCTGGATGGGAGTGTTCACCGCGGTCCGCTCGGCGGCGTTCCGCGCGGCCGGATTGCGCGAGTGGATGTCGGGCAGGTAGCGGCGGCGGCCGAAGAGGGTCTTCACCATCCCCGTCTTGCGGGCTTCCTCGATGGTCCCGTCGAGCCACTCCTTCACCTTGGCATAGCGGGCGAAGTAGCGGTCGATGATCGACGCGGCCTCGTCCTTCGCAAGGCCAAGGCGGTGGGCGAGCCCGAAGGCGGAGAGGCCGTAGGCAATCCCGTAGTTGATCATCTTGGCGATGTCGCGCTGCTGGCGGGACACCTGATCGGGCCGTAGGCCGAAGGTCTCCGCCGCGGTCCGCGCGTGCAGATCCTCGCCGGTGAGGAAGCTCTCGCGCAGGACCGGATCCCCCGAGACGTGCGCGAGGATGCGCAGCTCGATCTGGCTGTAATCGGCGCTGAGCAGCCTCCAACCCTCGCGGGGGATGAACGCCTCGCGGATCTTCGCTCCCAGGACGGTGCGGATGGGGATGTTCTGCAGATTCGGATTCACCGAGGAAAGCCGTCCGGTCGCGGCCACTGCTTGATCGAAGGTGGTGTGCAGACGGCGATCCTTGCCGAGCGCGGCGGGAAGGGCGTCGAGATAGGTGTTCTTCAGCTTCACGAGCTGGCGGTGCTCGAGCACCTTCTTCGGCAAGGGATGCTGTTCGGCCAGCTCCTCGAGCACCTCCTGATCGGTGGAAGGGCCCGTCTTGCCGCGCTTGAGCACCGGAAGGTGGAGCTTCTTGTAGAGGATCTCCGCCAGCTGCTGGTTCGAGGTGGGCAGGAACTCCTCGCCCGCGAGCTCGGTGATCTCGCGCAAGAGCTGGTCGATCTGCGCGCCGATCTCGCGGTTCAGCGTCTCGAGCCGGCCGACGTCGAGCGAGATGCCGGCGAGCTCGACGCTGGCCAGCACCCCGGAGAGCGGCAGCTCCAGCTCGGAGTAGAGCCGCCAGAGCTCGGGGTCCTCGCGCAGGTCCTTTTCCAGCGCCTCGCAGAGCCTGCGCGCTCCTTCGGACAGGGCGCACGCCGCGGCCGAGACCTCGTCGACCGAAACCTCGGGGAGCGGCGTCGCCTTCTTCCCCTTGCCGCTCTTCTCGCAAAGCTCCTTGAGCAACGGGAGCTCGCAGCCGATGCGCTCGCGCGCCGTCTGTGCGAGGGAATGATCGCGCCCGGTGGGATCGAGCAGGTAGCTCGCCAGGCGCGAGTCGATGCCGAGACCGCGCAGCTCTATCCCGCGTCGCTTCCAGGCGACGAGCTCGCGCTTCAAGTCGTGCCCGTCCTTGCATATCTCAGGGTCCTCGAGCACCGGCCGGAGGATCTCGACGGCGCGGCGCCCGTCCAGCTCCGCGGGAGCGAAGAGCGTTCCCTCCGGACCGCCACGGGCGCGATGTCCGATGGGAACGTAGACGGTCTCGTCCGGGAGCGAGACGGCGATGCCGAGAAGCTCGTCGTGGAGCGGCTCGTCCTCGGTCGTCAAGGTGAGGATGGTGGTGCGTCCCTCTTCGCGCATGCGCGCGGCGAGCTTCTCCACCGCGGCCAGATCGATCGCCAGGGACCGTGCCCCCGACGGAGCTACTGCTGGCGGGCGCGGGAGGTCCTTGAGGAGCCGGCTGAACTCGAGCTCGATGAACAGCGACCGCGCCTTGTCTTCGCGCGGCGGCCGGCGGACCAGATCGCCGAGCTGAACGGGAACCGGCAGATCCTCGTTGAGCTGGATGAGCTTGCGGGCCCGGCGCACGGCCTCGATGGAGGCGAGCGCGTTCTCGCGCAGCTTGGGCTTCTTGATCTCGCCGGCGTGCTCGAGGACTCCTTCGAGCGATCCGTACTCGGCGAGCAGCGCCGCGGCAGTCTTCTCGCCCACGCCGGGGATGCCCGGAACGTTGTCGATCTTGTCGCCGGTCAGCGCGAGGAGGTCGGCGACTTTCGCGGGCGGCACGCCCCACTTGTCCTCCACTTCCTTGGGCCCGTACCACTTCTCGTACATGGTGTCGTAGCAGCGGACGCCGTCCTCCACGAGCTGGAGCAGGTCCTTGTCGCCGGTCACCACCACGACTTCGAAGCCTTCCTTGCGCGCCCTCCGCGTCAGGGTGGCGATGACGTCGTCGGCTTCCCATCCGGGCATGCCCACGGCGGGAATGTCGAGGGCCTCGAGGACGCGGCGCACGAGCGGGAACTGGGGAGCGAGGTCCTCCGGCATCGGGCCGCGCGTGGCCTTGTACTCGGCGTAGATCTCGCTGCGCGCCTGCTTGGCCTCCTCGTCGAAGCAGACGGCGAAGTGGGTCGGCTCACCCTCGCGGATGGCCTTGAGCAGCATGGTGGTGAAGCCGTAGACGGCGTTGGTCGGAACGCCCTGCCGGGTAGAGAGGTGCGGCAGCGCGTGGTACGCGCGAAAGATCGCGTGCGATCCGTCGACCAGCCAGAGGGAGGGCACGAGGTCTTCTAACAGAGCCGGGCGTCAGCGGCAGCGAGAAAGAGCCCTTTCCGCCGCCTCGCGTGCGCGCCCTCCGCCGCTAGCGACGCGCGCGGCGACGCGAAGGTCGGCGCAGGAGGCGGATCGATCCTGCGCGATCGTCCGGGCCACCTCGTCGAGCCTCGCGATGGAGTCGAGCAGGTGCGGATCGCGCGGCCTCATGGCGAGCGCCGCCTGCCACTCGTCGAACGCGCTCGCGTACTGGCCTTTCGCGAAGTAATCGTCCCCGAGCCTGCCGTGCGCCCGGGCGAGCTCCTCCCGGATCTGTCTCGCGGGCACGCTCTCCACGCCCTTGGGAAGCAGCTCGTAGTCGAGGCGCAGGGCATCCGCGTAGGCCCGATCGGAGCGGAGCAGGTCGCCCGCGAGAAGCGCTGTGCGCCCTTCGCGAGATCGTCCCTCGGCCTTGCGGATGCGGTCGCCCAGCGCGCGCGCCGCCGGCGAGGCTTCGCGCGAAAGAGCGCGCAGGGCTTCCGACGGCTCTCCGTGAACGTACATCGAGACGGCGGCGCGGACCTTCGCCCCGGGGTAAAGCTCGGCGAGAAGCGCATCCGGCGCCGGGGCCGGGGCTCCCAAAGGCTCGTCGCGGAGCAGGGGAGCGAGATCGGCGGGGCAGGACCAGGGGACCTTCCGTCCCGCCTTGCGTTCCGCCTCGCGGAGCAGGGCGAGGAGCGGGTCGGGCGCGACCGCTGGAACCTGACACGAGATTTCCAGCGCGCCCGCGCATTCGGAGGCGGCTTCCGCCCAGCGCTCGGCGTTCGACTCGGCCCCGCAGGCCGCGCCGCGCGCGCGCAGGGCGGCGCCGGCGATCTGTTTCGCCTGGATGCGGGCGCGAGCGAAGAGGCGGCTGTCTTGCGGCACCCGGGCGAGAAGGTGGAGGGCATCGTTTCCCGCCGCGTCGGCCGCGGCCATCGCCTGCGCGTAGACGCGCGCGGCCTCGCGCTCGCGCCTCGATCGGGCAAGCGCGGCGCGGGCCGCATCGAGGAGCGGATCTGCCTCGACGGCCTTCTCTGCCAGCGCCTCGGCCTCCTCGAAGCGATCCGCCTCGAGCGCAGCCACCGAGTCTTCCACGAGCGCGGTGGCGGGCGGGGCCGGGCTGGAAGCGGCCGCGGCCCCCGAAGGCCGTCCGCGCAAGAGCAGGGCCGCAAATGCCACCATCGTCACCGCTCCGGCGGCGAGGAGTGCGCGACGCCGGGGCAAGAGGGGCGCGGCCGCGTCCTCGACGAGCTGAAGCTCGACGTCTCCGAACCGCAATCGCGCGCCGCCCGGGATCGGGACGCCGTTCTGGCCGATGCGGACGCCGTCGAGGAAGGTGCCGTTGGCGGAGGCGAGGTCTCGCAACCGGCAACCGCCTTTGCCATCCGCCACCAGCAAGGCATGGCGGCGGGAAACCGACGCGTCGTCGAGCACCACCTCGCAACCCGGATCGCGTCCGAGCACGGCGCGAACGCCGAGCGGGATCTCGCGGCCCAGCCCGCGAAGGCGCGGCACCGCTCAGCCCTCCTCGCGGAAGATGGACATGTCGACCGGGATGCCGCGCCTTTGCAGGTCGTCGTAGAAGGCCGGCACGAAGCCGGTGGCGACGAAACGGCCGGCCACCCGGCCGTCGGGATGGAACCCCTCCTGCTTGAAGAGGAAGATGTCCTGCATGGTGATGACGTCGGTCTCCATCCCGGAGACCTCGGCGATCGCAGTCACCTTGCGGCTTCCGTCCGCGAACCGCTGCTGCTGGACGACGAGGTGGACGGCGCTGGCGATCTGCTCGCGGATGGCCCGGATCGGGAGGTCCATGCCGCTCATCAGCACCATCGTCTCCAGGCGGGCGAGCGCGTCGCGCGGGGTATTGGCGTGCAAGGTGGTGAGCGAGCCGTCGTGGCCGGTGTTCATCGCCTGCAGCATGTCGAGGGCCTCGCCGCCGCGGACCTCGCCCACCACGATCCGGTCGGGCCGCATGCGCAGGGCGTTGCGCACCAGCTCGCGGATGGGGATCGCTCCCTTGCCTTCGATGTTCGCAGGCCGCGCCTCCAGCTGGACCCAGTGCTCCTGCCGGATGGCCAGCTCGGCGGCGTCCTCGATGGTGACGATGCGCTCGCGGGCCGGGATGTAGTTCGCCAGCACGTTGAGCAGCGTGGTCTTGCCCGACCCGGTGCCGCCCGAGATGACGATGTTGCGCCGGGCGCGCACACAGGCGTCGAGGAACCCGGCCATCGGGCGGGTCAAGGCGCCGAAGCCCGCCAGGTGGTCCGCGGTCAGCAGATCGCGCTTGAACTTGCGGATGGTGATCGCCGGCCCCTTCAGCGCCAGGGGCGGGATGATGGCGTTCACGCGCGAGCCGTCGGGAAGCCTGGCGTCGACGAGCGGCGACGACTCGTCGATGTGCCTGCCGAGGGGCGCCACGATCCGTTCGATGACGCCGAGGACGGCCTTCTGCGAGCTGAAGGCCTTGGCCGCTTTCTCCAGCTTGCCTTTGCGCTCGACGTAGAGCTCGTCGGGCGCGTTCACCATGATCTCGGTGACGCTCTCGTCCGCGAGATACAGCTCGAGCGGGCCGAGTCCAAGCGCCTCGTGGAGGACGTCTCCGATCAGCTCCTCGCGGTCGACCGCGTCGGGAAGGTCGCGCGTCTGTTCCATGCGGGCGACGATCTGGCGGGTGGTGGCCTCGGTGCGTTTCCACAGCTCGGCGCTCCCCAGCGCATCGAGGTCGAGCCGGCGCAGATCCATCGCCTCGATCAGCTTCTCGTGGACGAGCCGCTGCGTGCGGGCGTGCTCCTGCGACGCGTCGGGCGGTGGCGCGCTGGAGGTGGACGGTGGCGTCGGCGCCGGGGGCACGGAGTCCTGCTCGCGCACCTGCTCGACGCCGAGCACGAAGTCGCCGACCGCGATCTGGTCGTCCGCCGAGACCGGCCGGGGAACGATCACCCTCCTTCCGTTCACGAAGGTCCCGTTGCGGCTCTTCAGATCGAGGACGAAGACGTTCCCGTCCTCGACCGCGATGCGGACGTGCTTCTTCGAGACGTTGCCGAGGGGAAGGCAGACGTCGTTGTCCTCCGCCCTCCCGACCGTGATGTCGTGGGAGTCGAACGACAGGCGGCGGGTCTGGCCGTCCTTTCCGGTGATCGCGATGCACAGGGCCATCGTCTTCCTCAGTCGAAGAGGCTGAACGAAACCGAGCCCTGCGAGTCCCGATAGAGCCTGCGGGCGTCGTCGATCAGGCGCTTGGTCCGCTCCGCGTTCGGGGAGGCGATCCGCGGGGTCACGTAGATGGCCAGCTCGGTCTTGTTCTCGACGAAGTTCCGGCTCTTGAACAGCTCGCCGAGGATGGGGATGTGGCCGAGGAGCGGGATCTTCGAGACTTCCTTGCTCTCGGCGTTGTTGAACAGCCCGGAGAGGATGATGGTCTCGCCGTCCTTGACGGTGACGCTGGTCTTCACGTTGCGGGTGCGGAACCCGGGTACGTCGAATCCATTGGCGCGGACGGAGAGCGACCGGTCGATGTCGCTTACTTCCGCGAAGATCTCCGTGCCGATGTTCCCGCTGCGATCGGCCGTGGGCGTGATGTCGAGCAGCACGCCGAACTTCTTGAAGGAGACGGAGAACTGGTTCTGGGTGACGAGCAGGACCGGCACCTCGCCGCCGGCGAGGAACTCGGCCTTCTCGCCGCTCGCCGCGAGCAGCCTCGGTTGCGCGAGGACGCGGACGTAGTTGTCGTCGAAGCGCGCTCCGGCCGAGAAGTCGGTCGAGGCGCTGATGGTGCCGCTGATGGTGTGCACCGACTGGCCACCGGAATCGCCCGGCAGCGGGCGGACGATCTGGTAGGTCGCTCCCGTCCCGCTGCCCGAGACGAAGTTGAGCGGAGGCTTGATGCCGACGTTGCGCAGCGCCCCGTAGCTGACTTCGGCGAATTCCACCTCGACGAGGACCATCCGCTTGACGCCGACGGTGAGGAGGTTCTCGGCTTTCTCGCCGGCTGCCCTCACCACCAGGTCGGCTTTGGCGAGGTCTTCCTTCGACTCGACCCAGCCCTCGAGGAAGAGCGTGCTCCCGACCACCGTCGCCTGCGCCCCCTTGAGGCCGGCCTTCTGGAGCGCGCGGGTGAGCGTCTCGGCGCCCATCCGCCGCGCGTTGGCGCTCGGACGGACGAACGACTTCACCTGGGGGAACAGCGAAACGACTTGCTGGACCCGGTCCGCGTCCTCGGCCGTGAGCGTCTCGCCTTCGAGGTAGACGCGGCCCTCGACCACGCGGATGCGGATCCCGTCGCGATCGCCGAGGAGCGCCCGCACTTCGGAGACGGTGGTGCGCGGGTCTTGCTTCCGGACCGAGACCGAGTACGAGAGCTTCCGATCGTTGCGGAGCCACACCAGGAGCGAGGTGTGCCCTTCGGCGACGCCCGTCAGGAGCAACTCGCCGCCAGAGACCTGCTTGACGTCGGCGACCGCCGGATCGCCGATGGCGACGCGGGCAACGTTCTGCAGCGGCAAACTCCTCTGCTCGCCGACCCCGAGGCTGATGGATTCGCCGTCGTTCTGGGCGAAGGCGGGCAGGGCGAGAAGCGCAAGGGAGAGCAGCAGGGCTCGGGTCATGCGGGCG
>VBKL01000202.1 GCA_005879805.1 Deltaproteobacteria bacterium
CTATCAACTCGACGCGCAAGCCGGCGCGGCCGGTGCGACGGTCGACTGGCGTCGGTTCATCGCCGAGTCTCCGGACCTGCTGCTCGCGACGCCGCTCTCTACCCTCTTCTCGCTCTGCGGGGGATTGATTGGCGCCTGGACAGCCATCAGGCTCGCGCGGCATCCGAAGTTTGCGGATGCGAACCCCGCGCAGGGAGCGAGCGCGAACGGTAGCTGAAATCAACGAAGCCGCTTAGCGGTCTGCCTGAGTTGTGGAACGCCCTTGCAACGAGTCCGGGAACCACTAAGAGAATTCATTCCTGCCGAGAACCAGTACGGTCCGTTGCGGTACGTACGCTGCAGTGGTTCCCTCTCGTTCCACGAAGATCCTGCCACGGCCCCGTTGTTGTGCTTCGCAATTGAAGAGGCCGATGATCTCGTCCATGAGAAACCCCTCGGCCCAGCACACAGGGCCGCGACGACGTTGCCACCGCATGGTACGTTCCGGTCGGATATCGGCGGCTGTTGGGTAACGAATTGGCGGCCAAACCCGTATTCGACGAGGAAGTTTGCGTCTGAGCCCCGCGACGGCCGGAGCTACAGCGCGCTCCGCAGCGCCGCCTCGAACTCCGCATGGTCATGGAGCCCCACCAGCACCTTGCGGATGCGTCCCTGCTTGTCGATTACCAGCGTCGAGGGACGCCCCGCATATGCCATCTTCGCCGCGGTACCCTCCGGAGCCACGTCGCTGAATGCACCGTTCAGGCGGTAGACGTCCGCAGGCACGGCCTTGCGCAAGTCCTCGATCGGCTCGTCCGACACCGCGATGACGACCGCGTCCTGGGCCCGCTCGCGCGCCAGCCGCTCGAGATCCGGCATCTCGGTCTGGCAGGCGCCGCACCAGGTCGCCCAGAAGTTCAGCAGCACGACCTTGCCGCGGTAGTCGCGCAGGTGATGCTCCGTTCCGTCGAGCAGACGGAAGGAGAAGTCCTCGCTGCGATGCACGATGGCATTGCGCACGTCGGCCGCGAAAACACCTGCGCACGCGAAGGCAAGGACAAAGGCCGCGCCGACCGCGGCAGCCAGGTAACGGATCGGGGAACGCCGGCGGCGGAGGGCGACCGCGGCGAGAATTGCGAAGGAACCGGCAAGGACAGGGAAAAGCCAGCCGCCGGTTTCGATTCCGCGCGTGATGATCGTTTCGAGCATCCACCTCCATCGGTCGACGGGCCGGATTATTTCGCCGAGCCCACAGGTAATCGACGAGCGTCTGCGCGCAGACCAGGAGCGGCGGGGAGACGATCGTTCCCGTGATGCCCGTCCGACCTACGCTGACCGGATACCCAAGGGGCGATCAGGGCAGGGTGATGCCGAGGTCCGTGATCTTCTTCGCGATGGTCGGGTAGCTCACCCCGAGCAGGCGCGCGGCCTGGGTGCGGTTCCCGCCGGTGTGCGCGAGCAGCCGCTCGATGTACGCCTTCTCGAGCTCGTCCAGCGTCGGCGGACGGCCCTCGATGAGCCGCAGCGAGAAGAAGACCTCCGCCGGCGTCGGGGCGGGCGCGGCGTAAGGAGTCACCGGCCCGAGCAGCAGCGCGCGCGGGCCGATACTGCCGCTGCGCTCGAGGATCAAGGCGCGCTCGAGCGCGTTGCGCAGCTCGCGCACGTTGCCGGGCCACGGGTAGGCGAGGAGCGCGGCCTCTGCCTCGGCGGAGAGCTGCGGCGGGATGCGTGCGAGCCGCTGCGCGAGATGCTCGAGCAGGTGCCGCGCGAGCGCCACGATGTCCTCGCGCCGATCGCGCAACGGCGGCACGGTGAGATGGAACACGTCGAGCCGGTGGAACAAGTCGAGCCGGAACCGGCCCGCGGTCACCTCCGCCGCGAGGTCGCGATTCGTCGCCGCCACGATGCGCACGTCGGTGCTCAGGTCGCGCGTCCCGCCGACGCGGCGGAAGGTCATCGTCTCCAATACGCGCAACAGCTTCGCCTGCACGGTCGCGGGCAGCTCGCCGATCTCGTCGAGGAACAGCGTCCCGCCGTCGGCGATCTCGAGCAGCCCGCGCTTGGACGACTTCGCGTCGGTGAAGGCGCCGCGCTCGTGGCCGAACAACTCGCTCTCGAGGAGCGACTCGGAGAGCGCCGCGCAGTTCAGCTCGACGAAGGCCTCCTCGCTGCGGCCGGCGGTCTCGGCGTGCAAGAGCCGCGCGACGACCTCCTTGCCCGTGCCGCTCTCACCCTGCAGCAGCACCGACGTGGAGGGGCTGCCCGCGACCGCCCGCAGCCGGTCGAGCGCCTCGCGCATGGCCGCGCTGCGGGTCTCGAAGAAGGCGCTGGGCGTGCCCGTGCGCAGCGCCGTCACGCGCTTGCGCAGCCGCCGCGTCTCGAGCGCCTTGCGGATCTTGATGAGCAGATCGGGCAGCTGGATGGGCTTGGTGAGGTAATCCTCCGCGCCCTGCCGCAGCGCCAGGACGGCGTTCTCGACGTCGGCGTAGGCGGTCGCGACCAGGAAGAGCGTGTCGAGCCCGCGCTCCTGCGCGTCGCGCGAGAGGCGCGCGAGCACCTCGACGCCGTCGAGGTCGGGAAGGTTGCGGTCCAGCACCACCACGTCCGCGGGCTCGGCGGCGAAGAGCCGCATGCCCTGCGCGCCGGTCTCGGCCGAACGGACGCTATAGCCCTCGCGCGCGAGGGCCTCGCCGGCGATGACCCGGAAGGACTTCTCGTCGTCGACGAGGAGGACCGAGCTCATTGGACGAGCACCACGGCGAAACGCGCACCGCGCAGTCGGCCCTGTTGGAGCTCGATGCGGCCGCCGTGCGCGGCGACGAACCGCTGGGCCGTCGCGAGGCCGAGGCCGGTGCCGTTGCGCT
>VBKL01000228.1 GCA_005879805.1 Deltaproteobacteria bacterium
AGAGACGGCGGCTGACGGGCGGCGGGCTGCTGCTCAAGATCTGTCCGCGCGTGCATTTCAAATCGGTCGTGGTCGACGGAGCGTGGGCCTACTTCGGCAGCGCCAATTTCACCGGCGCGGGCCTCGGCGCGAAATCGGAAGGCCGGCGCAACTTCGAGCTCGGCCTTTGCACCGAGGACTTCGAGACCATCGATCGCATCTCCGCGCTCTTCGAAGCCGTCTGGAGCGGCGCGGAGTGCACTTCCTGCAAGCTGCGCAGGGTTTGCCCGGACCCCATCGGACCGGAGGCGCCGCGCTCGATGATCCGGCTCGGCCACGCGCGACGGTTGCGCAGAAACTAGAACGGACGCGCCCCTGGCGGCAGGCGCGTCCGTCCGGTGGTGGTGCATTCCTGCTACGTGATTACTGACAGAAGGCGCGCTCGGGCGGCGAGATCGACCGGAGCGTGTTCTCGTTCGGGTAGCTGTACGCGCCGTGGATCGCCGTCGAATGCGTCTGCCGCGCGAAGTACGAGAGCAGCGCCTCGTTCTGCGGATGATAGGTGAACCCGTTCGGCATCGTCATCGGGAAGGTCGAATCGGGCAGTCCCTCGATCACGTCTCCGACCTCGAGGTTGTTCTGGCAGAGACCGTTCGGCGACTTCCACCAAGGCACGATGTTGAGCACTCCGTCGCTGGCGACGAAGGGGTCGTTGAAGGTCTCCGACAGCTCGTGGCTGAGCGCGGTCACGTCCTCGAAGCCCCCACGGAACAATCCGGGAGAGATCCAGCTCGAGTAATTGACCACGTAACGCTTTTCCCGGTTGCCGTTGGCCGCGTCGCCCGGCTCGAAATCGTAGGTGTGGAAGCCGAGGACGCAGCAGTCCCCCGTCGCGGGGTCGAACAGGAAGGTATTGGGGAAGAGGAAGGTCGAGATGTCCTTTGTGGTGATGTCGCCGTTGTGCTCCGCCGCGCCGATCGGGGTCGTGGTGTCGTCAGCCGTCGCGGGAAAGAGCGCGTTGCCAAAAGTGGTCTCGTTGACGAGCACGAACAAGCAGCAGGTCCCGTCGGCGTTGAGAGCGAACTGATACGTTCCCTTCAAGAGGACCATCGTCCGCGGCGTGGTATTGGCATTGGGCTGGAGTAGCGTGTGCCATTCGGCCTTCGCCACGTCGAAGAACCCGGCGCGCTGGACGGCGTCGGTATATTGCGTCGGGACGTTGCTGCTCGAATAGCTGAAGTCCTCGAAGATCGGCGATTCGAGAACCGGGTCCACGAATTGCGTCGCGTCGGAAAACAAGCGGTGGCCGTTGACGAAACGCGGAGTGCCGTCGGCGTTGCGCAAGTCGAGAGAGACGGGAACGATCGGGGCCTTGAAGGTGGTTGTCTCCTTCTTGTGCGGGACCCCGCCCACCATGTTGTACCACCAGGTGGTCTGCGGGTTGTTGTTCACATCGACGCCCTCTGCCTGGAACGAGTCGGTCCAGTTCGCAAGCGAGTCGATGTTCGCGACGCCCTTCTTGCCCTGCCCGTGATTGAGCTTCTTCTGGTTCTGCTTCACGTCCTTGGCGTTCCGGGTATGCGGCTTCGAATTGGCCAAGGTCGAGGCGGTGACCTGGTCGGCTTCCATCGCGAACGCGTCGGCTGCGGCGAAGACACAGAGGAGGAGCGTTGCAGAGAAGAGCAGGCGGCGGAGAGGCATCTTGGTCGTTCTCCTTGTCGACAGGCCTCCCCACTCCGGCGGAACCGGGCGGCGAGACCGTGGTGTGGTGAGTGATGGGAGTGAATCGCATGTTCAGTAATGCTCTTTCAAGAGACGGCCGCTCGCTCGCGGCCTCACGATCGGGCGTCCTCTCGTATGCTCTTGCAGTCTGCCTGTTCGCCGGCGTCGCTCTCGCGGCGCCCTCGCGAGCGTTCGCGGCGACGCACGCGGAAAAGATCGACGCCCTGATCCGGTCGTACAGCAAGCTGCGGCAGTTCAACGGCTCCGCCCTCGTCGCCGAGAAGGGCCGCGTCATCCTGCGGAAAGGCTACGGGATGGCGAACATGGAATGGCGGATTCCCAACGCGCCCGACACCAAGTTCCGGATCGGCTCCAACACGAAGCAGTTCACCTCCATGCTCATCATGCAACTCGTCAGCGAGGGGAAGATCGGGCTCGACGACAAGATCACCAGGTACCTGACCGCCTACCGGAAGGACACGGGCGACAAGGTCACGGTCCGGCATCTGCTCACGCATACGTCGGGCATACCGAACTACACCAATCGACCGGGTTGGCGCGAGGCGACGATCGCGCCGCATGCGGTTGCGGACTTCGTTACGCAATTCGCGGCAGGCGATCTCGAATTCGAGCCGGGGTCCAGGTTCCAGTACAGCAATTCCGGATACTTCTTGCTCGGGGCAATCATCGAGCAAGTCACCGGCGCGGCGTACGAAGACGTTCTGCGGGAACGCATCTTCGCACCGCTCGGGATGAAGGACAGCGGATACGATCATGCAGAAACGGTGCTCCTCCGGCGGGCGGCGGGCTACCAGCGATCGCCCGACGGCTATCGAAACGTCCGCTACCTCGACATGAGCAACCCTTTTGCGGCCGGCGCGCTCTACTCCACCGTCGACGATCTCTTCAAATGGGATTGCGCGCTTTACACGGAGAAGCTTCTCGACGAGGAGCACAAGAAGACGATGTGGACCCCGGCCCGCAATGGGTACGCCTTCGGCTGGGTGGTGGCGAAGGCGCGACTCGACGACGGCAAGACCGAGGTCTCGATCCTGAGCCACGACGGCGGCATCAATGGGTTCCATTCCGTCCTGCGCCGCATGCCGGACACGCAGGATTTCGTGATCCTGCTCGACAACACGTCCTCCGGGAACACGGTCGACGCGCTGGCGCGGGGCATCATCGACATCCTTCACGGCATCGAAGCGCCCGGGCCGAAGCAGTCGATCGCCGACGAGCTCGCGAAGACGACGAAGGCCTCGGGCGTCACGGCTGCGCTCGCCCGATATCGCGAGCTGAAGACGAAGGAGCCGCTGACGTGGGACTTCGACGAGGGGGCGCTGAACGATCTCGGTTACGAGGCCTTGCAGGCACGGAACCTCGACGTGGCCATCGATGCCTTACGGTTGAACGTCGAAGAGCACCCGAAATCGTGGAACGTCTACGATAGCCTCGGAGACGCATACGAGGCGCACGGTGACCGCGAGCTTGCCCTCGCGAATTACCAGAAGTCCGTCGAGCTGAATCCGCGGAACACGAACGGTGACGAGGCCGTCAAGCGACTGCAGCAGCCGCCAGGCGCGGTGGATGTACCGAGGCTCGCCAGGTACGTCGGGACGTACCGGCTTTCCAGTGGCGGAGAGCTCATCGTCATGCGCGAAGCGGACAAGCTCGTCGTCCAGACCCCGGGTTCGCCTCGGGGCGACCTGGTCACCGACTCGCCGACCGATTTCCACCGCGCCGACGGGCGAGCGTCGATCACCTTCGCCGCCGACGGAAGGGGGCTCGTACTCCACCAAGGCGGACGCGACGTCCCCGGCAAGTGGGTGAAGTGAGAGGTACAGTCTCCGCGCGATGCGCGTTGCCGTCACCGGAGGCGCCGGCCAGCTCGGCACGCTCGTCCTGCGCAGGCTCTGCGCCGACCGCACCATCGCGGACGTGCGGTCCCTCGACCTCCGCCCGCCGCTCGCGGTCTCGCCCAAGCTGAACGCCATCCAGGCCGACGTCCGCGATCCGGGCTTCGCCCGGCACCTCGAAGGTTGCGACGTGCTCGTCCACCTCGCCTTCCTCGTCGCCAAACGCGGAAAGCGCGAGATGCAGGTCGAGGTGAACGGCGAAGGCAGCAAGAACGTCTTTCGCGCCGCGCTCCAAGCCGGCGTGCGCCGGATCGTCTATGCCAGCTCGGTCGCCGCCTACGGCGTCGTTCCCGGTCATCCCGAGCCGCTGCTCGAGTCCTCGCCGCGGATCCGCCAGCCTTCGTTCTGGTACGCCTCCGCCAAGTACGACGTCGAATCGTTCCTCGACGAAGTGGAGGCCGCGCATCCCGAGGTGGCGATGGTCCGGTTCCGGCCCGTCATCCTTCTCGGCAGGCGGATGGAGCATGTCCTCGGGAGCGCTCTGCGCCGCGGCGTCTTGCCCGACTCAGGGGCGACTCCGCTACCCGTGGTCTGGGACGAGGACGTCGCCGACGCCTTTGTACTGGCGGTGAAATCGGAAACGGCGCGGGGCGCGTTCAATCTCGCTGCCGACGAGCCGCTGCCGAGCCGTCAACTCGCCGGAGCGGCCGGCTTGCGCACGGTGACCGTGCCGAAGTTCTTTCGCAAGACGCTCGCCGGAGCGGATGCCCTCGCAGCGAGGCTCGGTCTCGTCCCCCCGATGGATCCCGGCTGGCTCGGGGGCGGCGAGGCGCGGATGATCGTATCCGGCGAAAAAGCGCGACGCGAGCTCGGCTGGAAGCCGCGCTGCGCGAAAGCGGTCGAGGTGGTGAAGCGCCAGGTCGAAACGGTGCCTCGCAAGCTCGACCGGAGACTGTCGCTCCTCTTTCGCGCGGTAGATCGCGCTTCGCGACGCGAGCCTCCCCGGCCCGATCTCGCGGGCTACGAGACCACCATCCATCTCGAGCTGAGCGGGCCCGACGGCGGCGACGTGACGTTGCGGGCGCACGGCGGCCGCCTTTCGGTTCGCAAGGGTGCGCCGCGTCCCGCCGACGGAGCCGTCTTCCTCCCGGCGCGGCTCTTGCTCGACCTTCTCACCCGCAAGGCGGATTTCGCCTCGGCGCAGCTGACTGGACGCATCCGCACCGAGGGCCAGGGCCTTGCCTCGATGGTGTTGGGCGGCATGATCGGCGGCTTCCTGGCCGCGACGAAAACGCCGGGCTTCGCCGGACGGGCCGCGCGGGCACTCCAACGCTGGATGGCCAAAGCATGAAATTCTCCATCTTCTTCGAGATGCAGCTCAGCCGTCCGACCCGCGCCAGCGAAGCGCAGGTGTTTCGCGACTGCGTCGAGCAGGCCGTCCTCGCCGACACGCTCGGCTACCACTGCGTCTGGGAGGTGGAGCACCACGGGCTCTTCGAGTACTCGCACTCCTCGGCGCCGGAGGTCTTCCTCGCCTTCGTCGCGGCGCGAACGAAGCGTATCCGCCTCGGCCACGGCGTGACGCTCCTGCCTTACCGCTACAACCATCCCATCCGCATCGCCGAGCGTATCGCCACCCTCGACATCCTCTCCGGCGGGCGGGTGAACTGGGGCACCGGCAAGTCGAGCTCGCAGGTCGAGCAGCAGGCGTTCGAGACCAGGCCGGAGGAATTGCATGCGCAGTGGCTGGAAGCGGTGGAGATGATTCCGCGCATGTGGTCGAGCGACGTTTTCACGCACCAGGGGAAGTTCTTCCACATCCCTCCGACCCAGATCATCCCCAAGCCGGTGCAGGAGCCGCACCCGCCCATCTTCGCGGCCTGCTCCAAGCCGGACACCGCGGCGCTGGTCGGAAGCCTCGGCCTCGGCGCGCTCAACTTCGCCTTCGGGTCCGACGACTACCTGACCGACAAGGTTCGCGAGTACCGGGCGGCGTCGGCGAAGGCGAAGCCAGTCGGCCGGACGAAGAACGACTGGTTCGCCTGCACGCCGGCGACGCTGGTGCTGAAGGACGACGATCGCGCCTTACGCCACGGCACGCGGGGAGCGCGGTTCTTCCTGAATGCGCTCAGCCGGTACTACTTCGGCGGCGATCGGCCCATCGGCCACCTCGACATCCCGCGCGACGACCTCACCGAGGAGGAGATGCGCGAGGTTCGCGAGACCCGCAACAGCTCGGGGTCGCAACTCGCCACCATCGTCGGGGATCCGGCCGCCGCGCGGGAGACGGTGGCGCGGTTCAAGGACGTCGGGGTGGACGAGTTGATCCTCGTCATGCAGATGGGCACGGTCTCCCACGAGCTCATCTGCGAATCGCTGCGGACGTTCGCGGAAGAGGTCATGCCACAATTCGCGTGATCCTATCGGACCTGACACACCTTCGTTCCGAACAGCCGGTCGATGGCCGCGAACAGGTCGTCGTCCGCCGACACCTTCGTGCCCTTGAGCGCGATGCGCGTCTCGGCGGTGCCCGGCTGCACGACGACGAGCGAGGCCGCGCACGGGCCGGGGTGCTTTCCGAGGAGGGACTTCAACTCGATGAGCCGCTCCGGGGTTGCGGCGTCGGCGGCAAGCTTGAACTCCACCCGCGTCGCCTTCGCAGCGCGCACGTCGGCGAGGCGCGAGACCTCGTCCACCTTGATCTCCGGTGACGGTTCGGCCGGCTCGGCGGAAGCGTCGGCGCCGAACTTCTCCGCGAGGCGGACCACTCCGCGCACGAGAAGGGGATCGTCGCCTTTCAGTAAAGCCTCGAAGCGCTGCAGGATGTCTTCGTAGAGCACGAGGTCGCGGGTTCCGGTGAGGTCCTCGAGGGCGGCGAAGCCGATCCGCTTGCCCGTCTTGGTGAGACGTTCGCGATACCCGGTCACGACGCCCGCGACAGCAACCTTCTCGAAGCCCTTTGCCGACGCCAGCGAGGCGCAGGTATGGGTCGCGTATCGCTTGACGTCATCCGCGTACCGCGCGAGCGGGTGGCCCGTGATGTAGAAGCCGAGAGCCTCCTTCTCCTTGGCGAGGCGCTCGCGCTCGGACCATTCTTCCTTGCCAAAGACCCGCTCCTCGGGCGCCTCGGGCTCGCCGCGGCCCCGGCCGCCGCCGAAGAGGCCGAACTGGCCGCTCTCGCGATCGCGCTGCGCCGCCGATCCCTGCGCCAGCGCGGGCTCGATGGCGTCCCAGAGTGCCTTGCGCGGCTTGCCGGTGAAATCGAAGGCACCCGCCGCCACCAGCGCCTCGAGCGTCTTGCGGTTGATCTTGCGCGTGTCGATCCGCGCGCAAAAATCGAAGAGCCCGGGGAACGGCTTCTTGCGCGCGGCGAGGATTCCCTCGATCGAGTTCTCCCCGACACCCTTGATGGCGCCGAGCCCGAAGCGGATGAGCTTCTTCCCGGCCTTCTTCGGATCGGGGCCGACGCCAAAGGCGAGATCGGAGTCGTTCACGTCGGGCGGCAGCACGGTGATTCCGTCGGCGCGCGCCTCGGCGATGTGGGCGACCACCTTGTCGGTGTTGTCCTTCTCGCTCGTGAGCAGCGCGGCCATGAACTCGACCGGGTGGTGCGTCTTCAGCCATGCCGTTTGGTAGCTGATCAGCCCGTAGGCCGCACTGTGGCTGCGGTTAAATCCGTATTCAGCAAACTTCTCCATCAAATCGAAGATGTCGTTCGCGGTTTTCGAATCGACCCCGTTCTTCGCGCACCCCTCGACGAACCCGTCCCGCTCCTTGGCCATTACGTCGGCCTTCTTCTTCCCCATGGCGCGGCGGAGCAGGTCGGCGCGGCCGAGCGAGTAGCCGCCCAGGACCTGCGCGATCTGCATCACCTGTTCCTGGTAGACGATGACCCCGTAGGTGTCCTTGAGGATGGACTCGAGCTTGGGGTGTGGGTAGCTGACCTTCTCGCGGCCGTGCTTGCGGTTGATGAAGACGTCCACCATCCCCGATTCCAGGGGACCGGGACGGTAGAGCGCGCCGGCGGCGACGATGTCCTCGAAAACGCTCGGCTTGAGCTTCTTCACCATCTCGGTGAAGCCGCTCGACTCCATCTGGAAGATGCCGGCCGTGTCGCCGCTGGAGATGAGCTGGTAGGTCTTCTTGTCGTCGAGGGGCAAGAGCGCGATGTCGACCCGCTCCGCCTCGGCCCGTCCGCGATTGATCAGCTTCACCGCCTCGCTGATCACCGTCAGCGTGGTGAGCCCCAGGAAGTCGAACTTGACGAGGCCCGCCAGCTCCACTTCGTCCTTCGCGAACTGGGTGACGAGCTCGCCGTTCTGCCCCCGGCAGAGCGGCACGTACTCCCACAGCGGCTTCTCGCCGATCACCACGCCGGCCGCGTGCATGCCGGTCGAGCGGGTCAAACCTTCGAGGGCGCGGGCGTACTCGATGATGCTCTTGAAGACAGGCTTCTGCTCCTGGATGTCGCGCAGCTTTGGCTCGACCTCGAGCGCCTTGGCGATGGTGGCAGGATGCCCGTCGATGAGGTTCGGGATGTTCCGGGTGAGCTCGTTGACCTCCGAGAACGGGACGCCCATCACCCGCGCGACGTCCTTGATCGCGCTCTTCGCCGAGAGCGCGCCGTAGGTGATGATCTGCGCCGCCCAGTTGATGAAGTCCTGGACGATGAGGAAGTAGCCGGCGAACTTCATCTTGATGATGACCGCGAGCTCGCGCTCGAGTCGCTCGCGATACACGTCGGCATCGATCCGCCGGCCGGTCCGCTCGATCTCGCGGAATCGGGCGTCGAGCCCCTCGCGCGCACGGCGCTGCAGGTACGAATCGAGCGTTTCCCCTTCCGGCACCCGGAAGTGGGGGAGGTGCGTTGACTTCAGATCGAGCTCGACGTTGCACTTCTCGCCGATGAGCCACGAGTTGTGGACCGCCTCGCGCCATTCCGCGCCGACGCCCGTCGTCGCCTCGGCCGCCGTGTCCATCTCGGTCGGGCTCTTGATGTACAGCTCCTCCGTCTCGTGGCGCAGCCGCTTGGGATCGTCGAAGGTGCGCCCCGAGGCGATGGCCATGAGGACCTCGTGCGCCCTGGCATCGGCCTTCCCGACGTAGTGGCTGTCGGCGGTAGCGACGAGGGGAATCCGGGGGTCGTAATAGAACCCATCCATGAAGGCCTTCGTCGACAAGTATCGCAAATTTCGATAACCGGCCTCGTTCTGGGCGAGGAGCACCAGGTGGTTTCCCACCCGCTGCGTCTTGTCGCCCATCCCCTTCTCGCCCGCGACGTACGCCTCGAAGCCGATGATGGGCTTGATGCCCGCCTTCTTGGCCTCGCGGTAGAAGCTCACCACTCCGAACATGTTCCCGTGGTCGGTGACTCCGACCGACTTCATCCCCGAGGCGGCACAGGCCGTCATGAGGTCCGGCAGCCGGATGGCCCCGTCGAGGAGGCTGTAGAGCGTGTGGAGATGAAGGTGGGTGAAGTCGGCGGGCATGGCGCGTTTCACATCATGCCGTGGCCCCCCGTCAAGCGCTCGCCGATCGCGAGAGGACGTCTTGGAGCGCCCGGTCCACGTCGTCGAACCGGAAGCGATAGCCGCCGTCGAGGGCCTTCTTCGGCAGGGCCCGCTGGCCACCGAGGAGCACCTCGGCCATCTCGCCCACCGCGAGGCGGAGCGCGAAGGCCGGCACGGGGAGGACCGCCGGCCGATGCAGCGCGCGCCCGAGTGCGCGAGCAAACTCCTTCATGCGGACGGGCGCCGGCGACACCGCATCGACGGGTCCTCGCGCGCTGCCCTCGAGCGCCCAGAGGATGAGGCCGACCTCGTCGGCGATGTGGATCCAGGGAAACCATTGCCGTCCGGACCCGATCGGCCCGCCGAGGAATGCCTTGAAGGGCGGGAGCATCTTCGCGAGCGCGCTGTCCTCGCGATCGAGGACCACGCCCGTCCGCAAGAGCACCGTCCGGACGCCCAGTTGCTCGGCGCGGCCCGCCTCCTCCTCCCAATCCTTGCAAAGCCCGGCGAGGAAGTCGCTGCCCGCCGGAGTGGCCTCGGTCACCTCGTCGTCGCCGCGGTCGCCGTAGTAGCCGACCGCGCTCGCGCTGACGAAGACGCGAGGTCTCCGCGACGCCGCGCGCATCGCCTCGACCAGCGCGCGGGTCGGCTGCAAGCGGCTGTCGCGCATTTCCTTCTTGTATTCTTCGCTCCAGCGCTTGCCGCCGATGTTCGCTCCCGCCAGGTTGACGATCCCGTCCACGCCTTCGAGCGCGCGCGTCCACTCGCCGCCCGCCCTGGGGTCCCAGCGGACCTCGCCGGGATGGCGCGGGTTGCGCACGAGCGGGACCACCTCGTCGCCTCGCGCCCGCAAGGCGCGCACCAGATTCGACCCGATGAGACCGTTCGCTCCCGCGACTGCGACTTTCATCCCGCGATGATCCCACGAGAGCGGGCTTCCGGCGATCGCGACCCCTGCTATGCTCCGCCGCCGTGAACGATCTCCTCTGGGTCACCCTGCAGGTCCCTGATCTCGAAAGCTCGCGCAACTTCTGGCGGGACGTCATCGGCCTCGCCGAGAAGTCCTACGCGCCGGGATGGTGCGAGCTCGAGCTGAAGCCCGGCATCCATCTCGCGCTCCACGCCATCTTCAATGCGGCGCCCTTCGAGAGGCGCGGCTACGACCGCGGCGGCCCGGTGCTCGGGATCCGCGTGGACTCGCTTTCGGAGATGGCCTCGCTCGTCCAGCGGAGCGGCGCCCATCCGCTCTCGCCGGTGCAGGACATCGGCGGCGGACAGTCGCAGGACTTCGAGGACCCCGATGGGTACGTGTTCGAGCTCAT
>VBKL01000075.1 GCA_005879805.1 Deltaproteobacteria bacterium
ACGAACAGCAACGAAAATTCTTGCGCAGCTGGATTCTTGGCGAATGCCAGCCGGAGATGAAGCCGCCTGACGCTACGCGCTACGAGCCGAAATCCTCTCCGGAGCACTCGTATCGCTCGTTCGCGGTTCGCGAGGGATCGGCCGGAGCACCGTAATGGGCGTCTCGCTGCGGCCGTTGACGCGGCGGATCGCGGTCGCGAGGTGCGACGAGACGTCGTTGAGCGCCGCGTCCTCGTTGGCTCCCACCGCGTCGCGGCCGTCGGACCAGGTGACCTCGATGAAGCCGCCGACCTCGGTGAGCGGATAACGCGCTCGCAACCAGGCCGACTCGGCCACTCGCGGCATCGCCACGTGCGGCGTAGCGGTCTTCGCGGCCATGGCTCCTCCCGCCGCCCGTCCGGTCCAGGCCGTCACGTGCGAGGCGCCAACCGCCGGAGTGATGGCGGAGACGCACTCGAGGACCTCCGAGACGTGCCTCGCGCGCTGCAACCGGTCGGCGATCCCGGCGATGGCGACGCGCAAGTCCGCTACGGCGTCCGTCTCCACCGGGCGCGGGCGGAACACGCCGATGTGACGGATGGCGTAGGTCGCGAGCGCGCCGATCACGACGAGGATGAGCGCGTTGGTCCGGCTCGACGAGAAGCTCAAGAGCAGCGCCGCGCTGGCAAGGCACACGCAAGTCCCGTACAGCGCCAGCACCGCCTGCCGGTGCGTCAGCCCGATGTCGAGGAGCTTGTGGTGGATGTGCTCGCGGTCCGGGCGGAACGGCGACTGGCCGCGCAGCGCGCGGCGGATGAATGCGAGCAGCGTGTCGGCGATGGGCAGGCCGAGGGCGACCACCGGGACGAGCAGCGCCCAGGCGGTCGAGGACTTGTGGCTGGTCCGGAGCGAGACGGCGGCGAGGACGAAGCCGAGGAAGAGCGACCCCGTGTCCCCCATGAAGATCTGCGCCGGATTCAAGTTGTAGAAGAGGAAGCCGATCACCCCGCCGGCGAGGGCGGTCATGAGGAGCACGGTCATCACGTCGCCGTGGACCACGCCCAGCACCAGGTTGGTGGCGACGACGATCAACGCGACGCCGCCTGCCAGCCCGTCGAGCCCGTCGATGAGGTTGATGGCGTTGACGATTCCGACGATCCAGAGGACGGAGAGCGGAGCGGCGAGCATGCCGACGTGCTGGATGCCACCAAACGGAATGTGGAGAAGCTCGATGCGGTACCCGGGGACGCTCACCATGACGATGGCGACGGCGATCTGGACGAAGAGCTTCTGCTTGGCCGAGGCGCCACGCAGGTCGTCGTACAGGCCGAGGGCGGCGATCGCCGCTGCGCAGCCGAGAAGAACCCACAAGGAATGGTGCTGCGCGAAGAAGGTCTGGACGCGGCCAGGGATGAAGGCGAGCGAGAGGAGAGGCGCGAAGAAGCCGGCGACGATGGCGACGCCGCCGATGCGGGGAGTCGGAGCCTTGTGCACCTTGCGCGCGTCGCCGTGATCGATGAGCCCGCAGCGTCGCGCGACCGTGATCAAGAACGGCGTCAGGGCCGCGGCGACGAACAGCGCCAGTGCGAAGACGACGATCTCGACTCTCATCTCGTTCCCACCTCAAGAACTGCGAGAAGCCTCCGCCGTTAATCCCTGCTGCAGCTTTCCACGTTCAGAAAACTGCCGAGCGACGTCTTAACTTCCTGCGTCAGCGCGATGATGAACACTCGAAGGATTGACATCTTGTAAGTGGTAGTGCTGACAGCCGTCAATGTAGAAAATTGCAGGACCTGTGCTGAGATGTACGCACCGCGGCACGCACCTCGCGCGCGAACGTGCGCAGATGCAGGCGCAACGAGCTCAACTCGCGGCGATCCCGAGGGATTTTTTATTGTGGGAGCACGTCGGACCGTGGCGGGAAAGGTCCCACCTGAACCGACGAAGCCTCAGTGCCCGGACCCCGATGGTTCCTCATCGCGGGGCGGTGCCACCGTTTTCAGTGGCACGCGATAAGTGAGAACGTCGGTGGAATGCTCCACGGGCGGCCCCTTGAGGAGGGCCTCCTTGTCGAACACCGCCAGCGGGCGCGAGAGCACCGCCGGAGCGTGCGTCCCGGTGTCCATGCGAATGGCGTCCTTCGGACACGCCTCGACGCAGAACCCGCAGACGATGCAGCGCAATTCGTCGATCTCGAAGCGGACCGGATACTTCTCGATCGCCTCGGCGTCGTACTCGCCTGCCTCGATGTAGATGCACTGCGCGGGGCAAGCCGTCGCGCACATGTAGCAGGCGACGCAGCGGGGTCGGCCGTCGAGGCGCGGAACGAGCCGGTGCATCCCGCGGTAACCCGGAGGGTACGGCTTCCTCTCTTCCGGATAGTTGATGGTGGTGACGAGGTTCACGCCCTTCCCCCGCCGGTCCAGCACCTCGGGATTCGGGTCGCGGTAACCGAGCAGGTTGCGCACGAAGTGCCGGGCGATGACGCCGATGCCCTTGATCGCCTCGCGCAGGTAGAGGCGCTCGCCGAAGCTCAGCTCGTCGGCAGCCTCCGGCCCCGGGCTCCTTCGTTCGTCGTTCCCAGCCGAGCCGCATGATCTGGTCGTAGCGGAAGCGCGGGAACGCCCAGCGGGCGAGGAACTGCACCCAGATGAGGAGCAGGACCTTCACGATGAAGAAGAAGACCTGCAGGACGGCGAGCCAGGAGAGGCCCGAGAAGCCGAGCGCGCCGTCGAGATGCCGCGCAAGCCACGGCTCCGCCCAGGGGATGTGGTAGCCGCCGAGGAAGATGGCGGCGACGATCCCGGAGACCACCACCACCTCGACGAACTCGGCGATGAGGAAGAGGCCGCTCTTCAGGCCCGAGTACTCGAGGTAGTAGCCGATGATCTCGCTGTCGCCTTCGGGCGTGTCGAACGGCGCGCGCTTGATCTCCGCCATCGCCGCGACGAGAAAGAGGATCATGCCGATGGGCTGGAAGAGCCCGCCCCATCCCGGCAAGAAGCCCCACACGAGCGAGTCGTCGGCCGGTGTCGCGCCGTCGCGCAGGCGCATGACGCCGCGCAGGAGTGCCTCGCTCGCCCCTTGCTGAAGCGCCATCTCGTCGAGCCGCAGCGTGCCGAAGAGGATGAAGGCCCCGACCAGGGTGAGGCCCAGGGTGACCTCGTACGAAACGAGTTGGGCGGAGGCGCGCAGGCCGCCGAGAAGCGCGAGCTTGTTGTTGGAGGTCCATCCGGCGAGCGCGGTGCCGAACACCGCCATCGAGGCGAGCCCGAATACCCAGAGGATCCCCCAGTCCACGCGCGCCACCTGGAGCTGGATGACCTTCCCGAAGAACTGCACGGGAGGACCCACGGGAACCACCGCGAAGAGGCAGAAGGCGGGTCCGAAGGCGAGCAGCGGAGCGAGGTTGAACAAGAACCTGTTGCTCGCGGCCCCTTCGGGAAGGAAGTCCTCCTTGAAGAGCATCTTCAGGACGTCGGCGGGAATGTGCGGAAGGCCCTTGAGCGGCTTGTCGCGCAGGCCCGGAATCGGCAGGCGCGCCCGATTCGGACCCACCCGGTCCTGCATGAGCGCGCTCCACTTGCGCTCGGCCATGGTGAGGAGCGTCGCGGTCACCATCACGAAGATGAGGACCAGCGCCACGATGTTGCCGATGCTCTGGAAGGCGCCGAAGGGGCGATCGTCCAGCTCCGCGAAAGCGCGGACGAGCGCGAGGAAGAACCAGGAGATGAAGAGCAGGAAGCCCGCGAAAGCGGCCCAGCCGAAAATCGACGCGAAGAAGTGCGCCTCGTAGGTCTGGCGGCGCGGCGGCAGCGTCAGCCCGAAGTCTTTGGATGCGAGCCGCGCCACGGGGGTCGCAACCGAGGGCACGGGAAGCGACATGCCCGGGGTCTGCAGGGGCGCGGGGTGCGGCCGGGAATCGGGCGCGACGGAATCGGGAATGCGCGAGTCGGCCATCAGCGCGAGCCTCCCGATGCCTCGTTGCCCACCTTCGTTCCCGGCGGCGTCGTCTGCGGGCCGCGCGTCTCGGGCCTCGCCGTGGGTCGCGGGGCGCGCTTCGGCCACTCCGCGGGCAGCTGCGAGGCGAGCACCACGCCGTCGTCCGGGATGCGGTCGAGGGTGAGGCCGGAGAGCTCGGCGGCGCGCTCGGAAAAGAGCGCGAAGGCCATCTGCGGAGTCCGGATGGCATGGGTGAAGCCGAGGCCGGCGAGGATCCGCTCGGCCCAGAGCCACCCGGGCGCGGCGTCCGACTTGCGCATCGTCAGAACCCCAGCATCGGCCCGCGCGACGGCAGCGCCTGCCGCGTCGGCGCGGCTGCCCGTGATCGACGGCCAGGTGCGCTGGAGGCGCCCGTACCAGTTCACCAGCGTTCCGTCCTGCTCGTAGACGCTGGCGCAGGGAAGCGCGACATCGGCATGCGCCGTCGCCGGGTCCTCGTTCTGCGCCACGGCGATGAGGAGCTCGACGGGCAGCAACGCCGCGGCGCCGAGACCGTCGGTCCGGAAAGCGAGGAGCGCTTTCTCAGTGACGGGGTCTCCCGGTTTCAGCTCCTCGAGCGCAACCCCGAACGCCTTGGCCACCAGGCGCACGCCCTTCGCGTTCGGGTTCTTGTCGGCGCGGATGAGGAAGTCGTCGGAATCGCCCGGAGGCTTGCCACCGGTGAGATAGCGGGTGGCGCCGATCTCGCGCCCGAGCAGGAACGCAGCCGCGGCCTCCTCGTTGGTGCACTGCGCGGAGAGGTAGATGGCGAAACCGCCCTTCCCCATCAGCGGCCGGATGCGCTCCACTGCACGCTCGACGGCGAGCCTCGGGCCGACGCTTTCCGCGGCGTCTCTCCTGCCGGTGCGCGCCCACTCGACGCGCCCCTCGTTGGTCTCGTGATAGGTGAGCCGGCCCTCGTCACACATCCAGACCTGGTTCACTTCTTCGTTGCGGCGGGGCAGCACCCGGTACGCGCGGTCGCCGCGGCTCTCGACGTAGACGTTGCATCCGTTGCTGCATCCCGTGCAGATGGCCGGCGACTTGTTCACGAACCAGACGCGGCTCTGGAAACGGAAATCGCGATTGAGGAGCGCGCCCACCGGGCAGACGTCCACCGTGTTGCCGCTGTACTTCGAGTCGAGCGGCTGGCCCGGGAAGGTGGCGATGAGCGACCACGAGCCGCGCTGCACGACACCGAGTTGCGACTCCTGCGCTACCTCGCCCATGAAGCGCACGCAGCGCGTGCACATGATGCAGCGCTCCGCGTCGTAGACCACCTGCGGCCCGAACACCTCGCGCTTGGGCTTGTTCAGCTTGTAGGTGCGGATCCGCGAAGGCTGGTGGTCGTACTCCATGTAGTAGTCTTGCAACTTGCACTCGCCCGACTGATCGCAGATCGCGCAATCGACCGGGTGATTGATGAGGTGGAACTCCATCACGCCCCGCTGGTTGTCTTTCACCGCGGGTGAAGTGGTGGTGACCTTCAGCCCTTCCTTCGCGCGCACCTGGCAGCCGGGGACGAGCCGCCCCGGCGCGTCGCTCGTTTCCACCAGGCATAGCCGGCACTGGCCCGCGATGGAGAGGCGCGGGTGGTAGCAGAAGTACGGGATGGAGACGCCGATGCGCCGCGCCGCCTCGATGAGGTTGTCGCGGGAGTCCGCTTCCACTGGTTTGCCGTCGATCTCCAGGCGCACCGTCTTCCCCTCCGTCATTGCTCGACCTCGCCGCCGATCATGTTGATGGAGTCGAAGATCGGGATGATGTCGGCCACCGCGTGGCCCTTGATGAGCCTCGGGAGCGCCGAGAGGATGGGAAAGCCCGGACCGCGCACCTGGACCGTGTACGGCTTGCCCGTCCCGTTGGAGACGATGTGGAAGCCGAGCTCGCCGTTCGCTCCCTCGGTGTAGACGTAGACCTCGCCGGCAGGGACCATCATCCCTTCCATGATGAGCTTGAAGTGCGCCATCACGCCTTCGATGGATCCGAAGACGTCCTTCTTGGGCGGGAGCGCGTAGCGCCAGTCGTCGATGATGATGGGGCCGGGCGGGATCTGATCGAGGACCTGGAGAATCATGCGGTGGCTCTGCTCGATCTCCCGCAGCCGCAGGATGTAGCGATCGTAAGTGTCGCCGCGCTCGCCGAGCGGGACCTCGAAGTCCATCCGGTCGTAGACGAGATACGGATGCGCTTTGCGCACGTCGTAATTGACGCCGCAAGCGCGCAGGCACGGGCCGGTGAAGCCCCAGTCGAGCGCCTCGTCGCCGTCGATGACGCCGATGCCGCGCGTGCGGTCATAGAAGATGCGGTTGCGCGACAAGAGCACGTCGATCTCGTGGGTCAGCTCCATCACCCGCGGGAGGCATTCGCGGAGCCGCTCGACGAATCCGGGAGGCAGATCGGTCGCGACGCCGCCGACCCGGGTCCAGCTCGTCGTGACCCGCGCTCCGGTCCATTCCGCGATGCGGTCCCAGAGCAGCTCGCGGGCCTCGACGCCGTAGAGGAAGACGGTGAAGGCGCCGAGCTCGAGGCCGATGGCGGAGATGCAGGTGAGGTGATCGCAGATGCGCGAGATCTCGCCGCCCAGGACGCGCAGGTACTTCGCCCGCTCGGTACACTCGATCCCGATGAGCTTCTCGACGCCCATGATGTAGCCGACGTTGTTGAGGATCGGCGACACGTAGTTGAGCCGGTCGGTGTAGGGCAGCACCTGGTGCCAGGTGGAGGCCTCGCTGCTCTTCGTGAAACCGCGGTGGAGGAAGCCGATCTCCGGTACCGCGTCGACGATGGTCTCGCCATCGAGGGTGACGACGAGGCGCACCGTCCCGTGCATGGCCGGATGCGACGGTCCCAGATTCACCGTCATCAGGCTGGAAGGGAGGTCCGCCTCGAGGGCGAGCGGATCGTCGTGGTGCTCAGTCATAGGTCGTCGGGTCCACGTTCTTGCGCCCGACGTGCGTCTGGCTCATCGGGACGCCGGCGCCGCCGGGACCGGGACCGGGGCCGCGGATGAGATCGGGAAATTCCAGCTCGGCGACGAGGGGCTGCCGCTTGCGGGTCGGATAGTCCTTGCGCAAGGGGTGGCCCTGGAACTCGGGGTACATGAGGATGCGTTTCAAGTTCGGGTGGCCGATGAAGTCGATCCCGAACATGTCGAAGAGGTAGCGCTCCCACCAGTCGGCGGTCCTCCACACCGAGGTGACGGTGGGGACCTTCACGTCGTCGGAACGCAGCTCGACGCGCAAGCGCACGCTCTGCTTCCGCACCACGCTGTAGACGTTGTAGCCGAGCTGGAAGCGCGGCTCGCGCGGGGCCTTCTTCGCGAGATCGTAGGCGGGCACCTCGTTGGAGGCGAGCGCGCCGCCCCCGGTCATCTCGGTGTCGTAGGTAAGGAGGTCGACGCAGGCGATGTAGCGGAGCAGCTGCATCCTCGCTTCGCCGTCCTTGAGGAAACGGCAGATCTCCTGCACCGATTCGCGGCGCACGACGGCGACCTCGTCGCCGCGGTGGCTGTGCGAGGAGAGGACCGCTTCCTTGAAGTTATCCCGCAGCAGATCGACGAGCGCCTGGGCCATGTGCCTTTCTGTCCGTCGCTACTTGGCGAGAAGCTTGCCGAGGAAGCTCCGCTTCTTGTCCTCGCGCATCTCGGGTGACCTCTCCACGGAGTGGAGCACGTGGCGCTGCGTCTGGATCTTCTCCTGCAGGATCTTGAGGCCGTCGAGGACCTGCTCGGGGCGCGGCGGGCAGCCCGGGACGTAGACGTCCACCGGGATGACGCGGTCGGCGCCCTGCACCGTCGCGTAGTTGTCGTAGAAGCCGCCCGACGAGGCGCACACGCCGAAGGCCATCACCCACTTCGGCTCGCACATCTGCTCGTAGACGCGGAGCAGGACCGGCGACTGCTTCACGTTGATGGTGCCGACGATCATGAGCAGGTCGGCCTGGCGCGGCGTGAAGCGCGGGAACTCGGCTCCAAATCGGGCGAGGTCGTACCGCCCGCACATGACGCTCATGTATTCCATCCCGCAGCAGGCGGTGACGAAGGGATACTGGAAGAGCGAGTTCGCCCTCGCCCAGCCGAGCGCGCCCGAGACCTTGCTCTCGAACCAGCTGGTCGCATCCTCCCTGCGGGTGAGCAGGACCGGAACCGCCGCTTCCTCGCCGGCGCCGGGATGCAGGCGCGGCGACTCGGGAACGTTTCCTTCCGGCCGCAAGATGGGGAGCCTTCCGTCCGCCAACGCCGTCCTCCTAAGACCACTCGAGCGCGCCCTTGCGCCACACGTAGACGAGGCCGAGGGCGAGCGTAGCCATGAAGGAGAGCATCTCCAGGTAGGCGAACCAGCCCAGTCCCTGTGCGGCGAAATCGCGCAGCAGCGCTCCCCACGGGTAGATGAAGACGCTCTCGATGTCGAAGACGATGAAGAGGAGCGCGACCAGGTAGAACTTCACCGAGTGGCGGCTGTGCGGGTCGCCGGTGGTGGGCGAGCCGCACTCGAACGCCGTCTCCTTGATGGGGAAGGTGCGCTTCGGGCCGAGATAACCGGCCAGGATGCTGATGGCGAAGCACATCACCCCTGCGAGGAGGAGCAGGACGAGGATCGGCAGGTAGGGCTGTAGATAGGCGCTGTCCGTATCCACGCGAGATTCCTCAGAGGGCGGCGGAAAATAGCCGCCGGGTCGCGGGGTGTCAACGCGCTGCGCAGAAGGCTGTGCGGAGCGCCGCGAGCTGGTGCGGGCCGAGGCGCTCCTCGCCGCGCTCGATTCCGTGCACCAGCTCGACCAGGCGTGCGTTCAGCGGCGCGCCCACCCCGACCTCACTTGCCGCGCGCACCACGGCGCCGTTGAGGTCGTCGACTTGTCCGGCGGGGCGTCCTTCGAGGAGGCGCACGAGCATGCCGGAGCGCTGCCGCGGGCGGACTCGCGCGGCGAGGCGGATGATGAGGTGCGCGAGCAGACCGCCGCCGATCACCCACGACGGATCGAGGCCCGCTATCCGTTCGAGATGGACCTGCTTCGCGCGGGCGACCTGCACCGCTTCCCGTACGGCGACCACGGCGAGCTCGCGCGCGTCGCGATTCGCGGCGAGCCCGCCGAAATCGAGACCGGACACCGCTCCGAGCGTGGAGAGCGCGCAGTTCATCGCGAGCTTGCTCCAGCGCGCTCCTTGGAGATTGGTCGTGCGCTTCACCGGGAACGCCCGCTCGAGCAGGGCCGCCACCGCCGAGACGCGCGACTCGCCTGCCGCGTCCGCGGCGCCGAGGGTGAACTTGCCACCGCCCGTGATCTTGTACTGGCCCCGGCCGCTGGCGCTCGCCGACCACCCGATGACCGCGCCGAGCACGCGGCCCTTGCCCACGGCGCGGGCCGCGCGCTCTTCGGGAAGGCCGTTCTGCACGCACACGATGGTGCCCTCGGGAGCGAGGAGCGATGCGGCGGGCAGGAGCGCGGTTTCGATGTCGTCGGTGCGCGTGCAGAGAAGGAGGACGTCGTACTGCGTTCCCTCGAGGCGCTCCGCGACGCTCGGAGGCATGACCGGTTGCTCGCCATCGATCCGCAGGCCCTGCTCGCGGATCGCCCGCGCCGAGCGTCCGGCGGCGAGGAAGATCTCCTCGCCCTCCCGTCGCGAAGCGACGAGGCGCGCGGCCAGGACGCCACCGATGGCCCCGAGGCCGATGATTCCGACGCGCATGCAATTGCCCGGCTCCGTATACGGAGCTACAATCAGACCTGTAAAGTGGCCCGGTTGAAGCCCATCGAAGTGAGCAACGATATCGTACCGATCGCACGCTTCAAGGCGCGCGCGTCAGAGATCGTGCGTACGCTGCGTTCGCGTGGTCGGCCCATGGTCATCACGCAGAACGGCAAGCCGGCCGCGGTTTTGCTGTCTCCCGAGGATTTCGATCATCTCTCCTACGGGGAGCGCCTGCGAGATGCGATTCGCGAAGGCCTGGCCGATGTGGAGGCAGGACGCGTCATCGGCGATGACGAGCTCGACGAAATCCTCGACACCGAGCTCGGCAAGCGGAGGCGATGAGCAAGCTCGGCTGGACGGCCAGGGCGACGCGGGACCTTCTCGCGATCGAACGATTCAACGCGAGAGACGATCCGGTCGCAGCGACTCGCCTGCGCGGCCTCCTGAAGACGCGAGCGCGAGCCGCCGCTCGAATGCCCCGGATGGGGCGTCGCGTACCCGAGCAGGATCGAGACGACATTCGCGAGCTGGTAGTGCGCAACTACCGGCTCATCTACCAGGTCGGCGAAAAGGGCATCAATGTCCTCGCCGTCTTCGAGAGCCACCGCGCGTTTCCGGAGCTCTGAAGCGCGCGAAAGAACGGCGCTCCTCGCTCCCCTCCAACGGCGCTCTGCTATACCTCGGGCCCCCTCTACGGGGAGGCGTAAATGGCCAAGGACTTCGAAGGCAAGACGGCGCTGGTTACAGGCGGATCGCGCGGCATCGGACGCGCGGTGGCGGTGCGCCTCGCGCAAGGCGGATGCGCCGTCGCCATCTCCTACGCCGGGAACGACGCGGCGGCCCAGGAGGCCAAGGCCGCCGTCGAAGCCGCGGGGGCTCCCAAGGTGCACACCTTGAAGTTCGACGTCGGAGACGCGGCCGCGTGCGCCGCGGGCATCGAAGAAGTGACCGCGAAGCTCGGAGGGCTGCACGTCCTCGTCAACAACGCCGGTCTTTCCATCGACGGGCTCATCCTTCGCTACAAGCCGGAGGACCTGCGGCGCACCCTCGACGTCGATCTCGCGAGCGCCTTCCACCTTTCCAAGGCGGCGCTGCGGCCGATGATGAAGCAGCGCTGGGGATCGATCGTGAACCTCACCAGCGTCGTCGGCGAGCAGGGCAACGCCGGGCAGACGGCGTACTCGATGGCCAAGGCGGGCCTCATCGGCCTCACCAAGTCGCTCGCCCGGGAGGTAGGGAGCCGCAACGTCCGCGTCAACGCGGTGAGCCCCGGCTGGATCGAGACCGACATGACGAAGGACCTGCCCGAGGCAGCGAAGAAGGCCATGAAGGAAGGAGCGCCGCTCGGGCGGGCCGGCACCGTGCAGGACATCGCCGAGGCGGTGGCCTTCCTGGCCTCGGACCGCGCCGCCTTCATCACCGGAGAGGTCCTCCGCGTGAACGGCGGCCTCTATATGTAGCCAGGTGAGGCTAGGCGGCCGACTCGGTGTCGTCGTCGGACGCCGATGCCTTGCGGCGCACCGCCACCATCAGATCGTCAGTCGCGTCGGCGAGACGCGAGAGGCGATGCGCGTCGATCACGCTCAGGCGCGGGCCGGGAGCGAGGATTCCATCCTGGCGCAGCTTGGTGAGGATCCTCGAGACGGTCTCGGGGCGGATCTGCAGGACCCGGGCGAGGATCCTCTGCTCGATGTCGAAAGGGCGGCCGGCGCTCTCCATCCGGTGACGCTCGCGCAAGAAGCGCGCGATGCGCGCCACCGCCGTGCCGGCAGTCATCGCGCGATCGCGTCCGAGCGCGGAGATCTCCTGTAGGAGGTGCTCGATGATCGCGGCCGCCGGCGAGTGCAAAGGGCCCACCCAGGAGCGGAAGTCGTCGGGCGAGATGCGCAACAGGCGCACCTCGGTGAGCGCGACGACGTCGACCTCGCACCGCCCGTGGCGCAACAGCTCGGCGCCGATGAGCGTGTCGGGCCCGCGAATCGACGACCAGACCTCGTCGCCATCCGCCGTGAAGCACGTCACGACGACCGTGCCTTCGCGGACGATGAAGACTTCGTGGAGGCGCTGGCCCTGTGTCGCGAGAACGGTGCCCGCGGACCGGACCAACTCGCGTACCTGGGCATCGCCCGGCAGAGCCAGGCGCACACCGCTACCCAGACTGGAAAACCTTCCCCCCGGCGGTGGCTGCACGACGAGCACTGTCGATGAAATAGTTCAGTGAGTCAAGATGCGTTGGGGCGCACCACCGGCACCGATGTAATCGCTTCTGCGACACGCGATAGTACGAGTTAGTACAAATCGGAAGGCGCGTTTTTTCCTCGAAAGAGGCTCGTGTCGCCCTGCGTGCTCACAAATTTGTAAAGGATTCCAAGCCCTTTGAACTCATTCAGCGATTCTCGAAAAGTTCAGTGAGGCGGGGTGCGTCACACGCGCTTGATCTACGTCAATTTGGGCAGCTGGGGGCGATGGTACGGTCCTGACAGAAAAGAACAGGGCCGGTTCACTCGGGCATTCGCTCGTTACATTGCGCCGGACCAGCCTCCTAGGGGGGAGGCCAACATGAAGTCCACGGAGAACGGATTGTACAACAAGATTACGCGGGTCTCGGGCGTTGCCATCGCGGCAATGACCATGCTCGCCGCCGGCTCGGCCAACGCTCAGTTGCCGCTGCCTACTTCCACCGCGTTCGACGTCACCGGCCCGATCCAGAAGGCCACTCTCGATCCGACCTGCGCCGCCAGCGCGCACTGCGGCGGTACGATCACCATCCAGGGTCACACGATCATCGTCCCCAAGGAGACGATCGTGCTGTACCCCGCCAACAACAGCACCTGGCAGGAGATGTTCTCGCTCGCTCCGGCTCCCTACGGTCTCGCCGCTCTCCAGGCGGACGGCAGCGTCGGCGCCAGCGGCCTCGCGCTGAACGACCTCCCGGTGCCTCTCGCGAACTACGAAGGACACGTCGTCGGCAACCGCGTTCTCGGCGGCCCGGCTGGCGCGGACCTGCTCATCGCGGGCCTCGTGTACGTGACCTCGAGCAGCCTGAACACCGGCGCGGGCTTCATCAACTTCATCGACTACACGCTCGGTGAGTTCCGCGTGGGCGGCCTCATCAACGACGCGAACTGCGCCCAGGGTGGAACCGCCGCGACGAACCCGCTCTGCTCGGGCGCCCGCGTGCGGATCAACGATCCCACCGGCCGCTACGGCCGCGCCACCACCTCGCCCGACGTGCGCTTCGGCGTCGATCCCGAGAACCCGACCATCATGGCCGGAACGGGCTACCCGATGTGCTTCCCGCGCGCGGCTCCGGCCGCTCTGGGCGCCCCCGAGACCGACACGCTCTGCCCGCAGGCAATGCGTCCGATCGACGGTGTGACGGGCGCGCCCACCGGCTCCGTCTTCGTCAACGATCCCCGCATCCCGGGGCTCGCTGGCGTGATGCCGGATGCCAACTTCCAGGCGCCTCTCGAAGTCGGTGACTACGTGACCTTCGCGGGCATCGCCGTGCAGGACAGCGCGACGCCCACCGCCGGCCCCTGGCCGCTCAACGGCGTGGCCGGGACCTACGTCTCCGCCTGGGCCGTCACCAACAACGTCGGCATCTGGACCGCGCCGGGCGCAAACCCTGCGTACGTCATGGTCGACACCGCGCTCCTCGGCACCGGCGGCCTCACGGTCCTCGGCGTCGGCGAGGCGGCGTTCCGCACCCGGTTCGAAGGCATGACGACCGACACGGGCCGCAACATCCACCTCTACGGCATCGACTTCAACCCGCTCACCGGCGCCACCAGCGATCGCGACTACGGCACCATCGGCGTCGACCAGGGTGCACCGAACGGCGCCGTCCGCGGCCGTTGGCGCTTCCGTCCGCCTTGCGATCCGTTCGGCACCGTTCCCGCCAAGCCGGACAAGGCCTGCGTCATGAACGCGAGCAACACGTTCCTCCCGCCTCCGCGTGAAGTCCGCGCGGTGATCGAGGGCGCGTGGATCCCGCAGACCCAGGCTGGCGCTGCCCCGACGGCGGCGAACGGCATCACCTGGGGCCAGTACCGCAACCCGGCGATCGAGTACATCTTCCCGGAGAACGTCCCGGGCACCCCGATCGTCCCCAACAACTTCGACACCATCCAGTTCCTCACCCAGGGTGGCTATCCCTCGAGCACCGGCGTGATCCCCGGGCAGCTCAATCCGTGGCCGGGCAGCATCATCCCGACGCCGGCTTGCATCCCGGTGACTGTCAGCGCCGGTGGTCCGTACACGGTCGCCGCGGGCGGCACGGTCGGTCTCGCCGCCACCTCGACCGGCACGGGCCCGATCACCTTCGCCTGGACGGCCTCGAGCGGCAGCGTCGCTCCGACCAACGCGGCGAACACGACCTTCTCGGCCATCGGCGCTACCTCGCCCGTGACCGCGACGGTCACGGCGACGGGAGCGTGCGGATCGGCTACCGCGAGCGCCAGCATCACGGTGAACGCGGCTGCTGCTCCGACGGTTGCCCAGATCGCTCCGCTGACGGTGTTCTCGACCGGCGCCGGCTCCTTCGCGGTCACCGCGACGGATCCGAACGGTCTCGCCGTCACGTTCGCGGCCACCCAGTCGGGAGCTCCGGCTCTCCTCAACCTGACGGTCAGCCCGACGTCGCCGTCCTCCGCGACGGTGTCGTTCACCGCCCCGACCCTGGCCACGGGCTCGCCCAACGCCGTCATCACCATCTCGGTCACGGCGAGCAACGCGGGCGGCGGAGTCTCGGCTCCTGCCACCGCCACGGTCACCGTGAGGCCGCTGCCTGACACCGTGTTGGTCACCTCGGTCGAGTACCGCGTCCAGAAGCAGCGGCTCATCGTCCAGGGCAGCACGTCGGATGCGAACGCCACCCTGACGCTGAACCCGTACCTCACCACGACGGGCGTCCTGTTCGACCCGAACCCGCTCGGGGCCGGGCCGTTCACGAACGTCGCTGGCGTCCTCACGCTGACGCTGGTCGGAGCGCCGGAGCCTGCACTGCCCCCGGCCACCCCGATCACCATCAGCTCGAGCTCGGGTGGAGTGAGCGCTCCGTCGGGCATCACGAAGCTGCGCTAAGCAAGTCGTAGCAGTTCGCCACGATAGGTAGTTCCCGGCGGTCGGAGGGCAGCGTCCCTGCCCTTCGACCGCCGAAGTACTTCAGGGGTCAGGTAAGCCGTTCTTCGGGGGGATGACGGCATGTGGAAGAAAATCCTCTTGGCGGTCCTGGTCGCTGGCGGAGTGTCCGCCGCGCTGATCGCGAATCGCGTCAAGCAGGTCGCAGTACGCCCGGTCGAGCGCGGCACCTTCATCGCGGCGCCGCCCGCCACCATCGTCACCGAGATTGCACGGCTCCAGAACTGGGTGACCTGGTCGGGCGAGAAAGACGATCCGGCGATCCGCAGGGTCTATGGCGGCCCCCCGAGCGGTACCGGGGCGACTTGCTACTGGTCCAACGGCAATCGGTCGGTGGAAGGCCGGATGACCGTGATCTCGGTCCGTCCGGACAGTGTCGAGCTCGAGGTCGAGCTGGTCGCTCCCAAAGAGAGTTTGACGGACTACACCTTCCAGGTGACCGCGGAAGGATCTGGCTCGCGACTCCTCTGGTCGGCGAGCGGAGATGGCGACAACCTCATCGGCAAGGCGCTCGGCGCCGTGGAGAAGCGCGACAAGCGCCTCGGCACCGAGCTCGAGAACGGTCTCGCCGGCCTGAAGAAAGTGGTCGAGGCCCAGGAGAACATGCAGGCGTATCGCGTGGAGCGATCGATCACGATCGCCGCGCCCGATGTGTTCGTGCTCGCCGAGATCATGGATTTCCGCGAGTGGAGCAAGTGGGTTCCGAGGGAGAAGCTCGATCCGGACCTCAAGCGGACCTTCAGCGGGTCCGATGCGCAACCGGGATCGACGTACTTCTGGTCGGGGAACGACGAAACAGGCGTTGGACGCGTGTCGATGATCTCCTCGAGCGCGGAGAAGGTCGAGCTCGAAGTGGAGCTCGAGAAGCCGATCGACTCGACCAGCGACCTCGTCTTCACTCTCGTGCCCGAGGGCGCGGAGACGCGAGTCGTGTGGACGATCTCGGGAGAGAAGAACGCCTCCGGCGAGGCGCTCACCCTACTCGGCAGCTCTCCGCAGACGCTCGCGGGCGAGATGGAACGAGGCCTCGCCAACTTGAAGGCGATCGCGGAAGGCGCCGTCCCGGGCAAAGCGAGCAGCGGTACCAGGAAGTCGGGCGGGCACGCGAAGCCGGTGATGACCATCGTCGCCGATTCGATCGTGCTTAGTACCGGCAAGTAGCTCCGACGATCATCCAGGATCAGGTCCGACGATCGTCGTTAGGCGATCGCGCGACATCCCACACCCTGACCGAGTTGTTCGTTTTCAATCCTTACAAGTTGGTAAAGGACGCGCCTTCGCTGGAGGAATTGCGAATTGTTGCGATAGCGCTGCGGCTGTAATTCCTCGGTGCTGCTAGAAATCCCCAAGAGCTTCGGGCACTTGACGAGGATCAAGAACCAAAAAATTGGCGGCTGCCGGAACTCCGAAGGGTCTCCCAGGTCTCACGGCGCGCGATTGCGTGCCCAATAGGGGACCCAACTGATGCCACGAATGATCCAAGACGTGCGTTGGGCGGCGCTGCTCTCGATCGTCGCCGCCACGCTCGCCTGCAACCAGACTTCAACCGCTCCGCATGAACGCTTCACGCTGCAGGCCCAGATCGCAGCCGCCGACGGCTCCGCCGCCCAGGCGTTGAAGGCGGACATCGCGGGCACCACCCTTTCCGCGCAGACCGATGCCGCGGGACGTTTTTCGCTCTCGGCCGCGCCGCAGGGACCGGCAACCCTGCACCTCAGCGGACCAGGCGTCGACACCTCCATTCAGCTTCCGGGCCTCGACGAAGGCCTCAGCGTCAGGGTGGCCATCGGCCTTTCGAAGGAGGGCCAGGGCAATCTCAAGGGGCAGCCGGAGGTGAATCTCCGCGGCACCGTCGCATCGGTGAACGGGAACGACCTCCGCATCGCCTCCTCGACGGTGCACGTCGACGAGAACACCGAGTTCGACAGCGCGCCATCGACTCTCTCGCAACTGGTCGGCCAGGTCGTCAACGTCCAGGGGCTCCAGGCGTCGAACGGCAGCATCCAGGCCGCGAACGTCAAAGGGAACGCCAAGAATCCCTCGATCGACTTCCGCGCGGCCATCGACTCGATCGCCGCACCGGACCTGATCGCCGGCGGCAAGACCCTCCACACCACTGCCGCCACCAGGATCAAGGTCCTCGGGCGCGACGCCACGTTTGCCAACCTTGCCGTCGGGCAGGTGGGCCGGTTCAAGGGGACGGTGCTAGCGGACGGCAGCGTTCTCGCCGAGAACATCGAAACCACGGCCGCCGCGAAGCCGCCGCCGCCGCCTCCCCCGCCTCCGGCCCCGCCCGTTGCCAACGCCGGCGCTGCCCAGACGGTCTCCTCGGGTGCAGCGGTCAATCTCGACGGCAGCGCCAGCGCCGACGCAACGGGGATCGCGCTCAACTTCCAGTGGACGCAGACCGCCGGTCCGCTCGTCACGCTTTCCAGCGCGACGGCGTCGAACCCGTTCTTCACCGCCCCGACGGTCGCGTTCGATCAGCCCGCCGCGAGCCTCACCTTCTCGCTGGTCGTGAGTGACGCGAACGGCACCTCGGCCCCCTCGACCGTCAGCATCACGGTCAGCCCCCAGCCGCCGCCTCCGCCTCCGGCCGCACCGATCGCCGATGCCGGTCCGGACCAGGCGATCGCCTCGGGCGCCTTCGTGACCCTCGACGGCACCGCCAGCTCGGACCCCGCGGGTCTCGCGCTGACCTTCGCCTGGACGCAGACCGCGGGCCCCATCGTGACCCTGTCGAGCGCCAGCTCGACGACCCCGAGCTTCACCGCTCCGACGGTGCCGTTCGGTCAGCCGGCGGCGGTCCTCACCTTCTCGCTGGTGGTGAGCGACGCGAACACCTCGTCGCCCGCCGCGACCGTCAACGTCACCGTGAGCCCCGAGCCGCCGCCGAACCCGGCGCCCGTCGCCAATGCCGGTCCCGATCAGGCTGTCGCATCCAACTCGGCCGTGACACTGGACGGCAGCGCCAGCTTCGACCCCGACGCGGAGGCCATCAGCTTCGCCTGGAGCCAGTCCTCGGGCGCGGCCGTCACGCTCGCGGGCGCCAACACCGCCCACCCGACCTTCGGCGCTCCGGTCGTTCCCGCCAGCTCGCCCGCCGCCACGCTGGTCTTCTCGCTCGTGGTGAGCGACGCGCACGCCAGCTCGGCGGCCGCCAGCGTGACCATCACGGTCAATCCCCAGGCCCAGAACTTCCCGCGGCCCCCGGGCACGCCTCCGCCGGCGGATCCGAACCAGGTCATCCAGCCGCTGGGCGGCAACGGCAGCCACCGTTTCGAGTTGGGCTCGCAGCAGGGCCTGTACCTCCAAGACCCGACCCCTGGTGAACCGTCGGTGCGCGGGTTCGTGGTCGTCACGCTCGGTTCGCCCGCGAGCGGCACCGGCTTCCTCCCGCCTGCCGATACGGTGGTGACGATGAACGGCGTTCCGCTGCTCCGCGATCCGGCCCTGAACGGCTCCTTCTTCCGCCTCGATCCCGCGGGGCCGCAGCCCACGATCGGCACCGGCGGCCAGATGGTCCTCGTCGCGACGGGCACCGATCCGCAGACCGGCAAGCAGATCCAGCGGAGCCTGGTGCTGCCTTGCCCGAACGACATCGCGGTGTCGTCGACGCCGGCAATCGGTAGCTCGCTCGCCGGAGCGACCTCGGTGACCATCACCTCGCCCTCCGACATCACCTTCAACCTCGGGGTCGGCATCGCCGCAGGGAACTTCCCCCAGGCGACCCTCTTCGGGTACCAGCGGGCGGCGGTGAACATCGTCGCGTCGGGCTCGCCGCACAACATCGCGCCGGGACCGCTCAGCATCACGGTGCCCGTCACGCCGACGGCAGGAGACGCGTACCTGCTCGATCTGCGCTGGCCGGGGACGTTCATCCTGGACGGCCAGACGGGCGGCTTCTGCGGCCTCGCCAAGCGCTGGACGTACGCGAAGTAACCACATCAGGGGGGGACGCAAGTCGTTCTGCGCCGTACCTGGCCCCTGGCGGTAACTCCGCCGGGGGCCAGAGTTTTTCCTGCTCCTTACCAATCCCCAAGATCGGCGACCCTTTCCCGGCGTCCGGGGTGTTTGAACAAGGGACCGACACTAGGGGGCTACGGTGAAGATGCAGAGGATTGCTTGGGTTCTGATTGCCGCACTGGCGGCCTGTGGGGGCAGCGCGCCCACCGGGACGCCGCCGTTGAGCAGCGCACCCACGGCGGATGCCGGCCCGGACCAGGCAGTCGCGTCGGGCGCCGTCGTCGCGCTGGACGGTAGCGTCAGCGCCGATCCGACCGGACTCGCTCTGAGCTTCAAGTGGACCCAGACCCTCGGGCCCGCCGTGTCTCTCTCCAGCGCGACCGCGATCAAGCCGGGCTTCACGGCCCCCGCGGTTCTGTCCGGGCAGCAACCTGCCGCGCTGACCTTCTCGCTCGTCGTGAGCAACGCCAACGGCGCCTCGGCGCCGTCGACAGTGAACGTGACGGTGAGCCCGGCGCGGCCCGTGAACCCCGCTCCGGTCGCGAATGCGGGC
This sequence comes from Deltaproteobacteria bacterium, assembly GCA_005879805.1. Classification (GTDB taxonomy): domain Bacteria; phylum Myxococcota; class Myxococcia; order Myxococcales; family 40CM-4-68-19; genus VBKO01. The sequence goes on from VBKL01000075.1 coordinate 19,314, forward strand.
GCGGACCAGGCGGTCGCGTCGGGGGCGACGGTCACCCTGGACGGCAGCGGGAGCGTCGACCCCAACGGGGGGCCGGTCACCTTCGCCTGGAGCCAGACCGCTGGCGCGCCCGTCACGCTCTCGGGCGCCGATACCGCACGGCCGACCTTTCCCTCTCCCGTCGTGGCAGCAGGGTCGCCTGCGGCGACGCTCACCTTCTCGGTCCTCGTCGCCAACGCGCACGGCAGCGCTACTGCCAACGTGACGATCACCGTGAACCCTCAGGGCGCGAACTTCCCGGCACCTCCGGGAACGCCTCCTCCGGCGGATCCGAATCAGGTCATCCAGCCGCTGGGTGGCAATGGCAGCCATCGATTCGAGTTGGGCTCGCAGCAGGGCCTGTATCTCCAGGACCCGACCCCTGGTGAACCGTCGGTGCGCGGGTTCGTCGTCGTGACGCTCGGCTCGCCCGCCAGCGGCAGCGGATTCCTCCCGCCTGCCGACACCGTAGTGACGATGAACGGCGTTCCGCTCCTCCGCGATCCGGCCCTGAACGGCAGCTTCTTCCGCCTCGATCCTGCAGGCCCTCAGCCCAGGATCGGCACCGGGGGCCAGATGGTCCTCGTCGCGACCGGCACCGATCCGCAGTCCGGAAAGCAGATCCAGCGCAGCCTGGTGCTGCCTTGCCCGAACGACATCACGGTGTCCTCGACGCCGGGCATCGGTAGCTCGCTCGCCGGAGCGACCTCGGTGATAATCACCTCGCCCTCCGACATCACCTTCAACCTCGGGGTCGGGATCGCGGCGGGGAACTTCCCGCAGGCGACCCTCTTCGGGTACCAGCGAGCGGCGGTGAACATCGTCGCGTCGGGCTCGCCGCACAACATCGCGCCGGGACCGCTCAACATCACGGTGCCCGTCACGCCGACGGCGGGGGACGCATATCTGCTCGACCTGCGCTGGCCGGGGACGTTCATCCTCGACGGCCAGACGGGAGGCTTCTGCGGCCTTGCCAAACGCTGGACCTACGCGAAGTAGGCTAGATCGCCCGCTGCTTCTGTCCCGCGGTGTTCATGGCCCGCTCGATGAGCTTCCTGGTGATCATCGTCGCCGCCACGGTGCTGGCGGCGGCGAGGATCTTCTCCGGGACGGTGGGCTCCGCCTTCGCCACCTTCTGCGGCTCGTCGATCATCCGCGAGACGGCGAGGCGGAGGCGCTTTACCTTGTTCATCGGCTGCTCGCGGCGGTGGGCGGCCCAGATCGCGTAGGCCACGCCTCCGAGCAGGAGCAGGACGACGCCGCCGGCCGCTGCTACCGCGCCCGGATGGCGGCGGATCTGCAGCTTGATGTCGGTCGCCTCGTGGCGCCTGCGATCCAGCTCTGCGAGAGAATGGTCCAGCCGCCCGCGGATCTCCGAGATCTCGCCTTCGAGCTCGTGGGGGCCGTTCTCCGGTCTAATTGATCCCTGGCCGTTCATGCCAGCCGCTCCTTCGCCCATCGCGCGTCTTCCTTGAGCGTCCGCAGGGTCGTTTCCAACGGCTTCTGCACGCGCTTGCCCCAGCCAACCAGGCCAGCGACGGTCCCGACGAGCAGCACGCCACCCGCCACGACCAGCGCCGCGGCCCACTCGGCCATCACGGTCCCGAGGGCCAGCGCGCAGGCCATCAGCATGATCGAGACCGCCCAGATGGCGCACAGGCCGGCGACGCCGAGCCCCTTCACCATCCCGACTTCTTTCTTGAGATCTGCCTTGAGCTCGGCCTTGGCGAGCTCCACCTCGCTCTTGGCGAGCTGCAGCGCGTTCTGGCTGATGTAGCCGATGAGCTCGCGATTCGTCATGTGCTCGAGCGCAGCGGGGCTGCTTCCTCGCGCCACCGCCGGCGGCGGGGTTTCAATCTGGACTTCCTTCTCCGAAGCCATCCGCTCCTCCTCGTTTTCCTTGAACGCGACGCGCACGATGAGAGCGCCGTCGCCGCGCAGTGCCCGGTCGAGCTGTAGCAACTCGCGATAGACGATCTGCCACTCGTCGTACGGAACGTCGCTCTTCGAAAGGTCGCTCGCGATCTCGTCGCGCCGCGCGATCAGCGCGGCCGAGATGCGATGATCGCCGGGGCGCTCGGCGTAGATCTGCCAGACGCGCTTGATCTGGCGCTCCAGGTCCTGGGCGCGCGCGTCCATGGTCGCGAGGATGCAGCGCGGCGCCATCACTTCCTGGGCCACTGACTGGCCGCGGAGCAGCGCGCGTTCCTTCCCCCGCAAGAGGAGCTCGTTGGGATTGAGGTTGACTTCGAGCTCGGCAGCGACGCGGTACTCGGGCCGCTCTCCGCCGAAGTTCGCGAAGGCCCGTCCACCCAGCTTCTTGAGGAGGCTGGCGGGAGCGGTCATGTGCCAGGGTGGATCGCCGGGCCGCAATTCGATGTGGTGCAGCGCGAGCGCCGCGACGAACGCCGACATGAACTCGCCGCCGGCCCCTTCCTGCACGAGGGCGGGCAGTCGCACGTCCTTCCGTCCCTTGAGCGCGTTTACGATCTTCATCCCAGGAGCGAGGACGAGCATGAGAACGAACGCAACGGCGAGAGCGAAGGTGACCTGGAACCCGCGCAACAGCCGCTTGAGGCTCGACTCCGGCAGCGCGTCCTTGGGAGCGCGGGCCGCGATCATGGATCCGACGATGAGGGGTACGAAGAGCGCAAGAGCGATCCAGACGATGCGCAGCGCCAGGCTGGGCACCGACTTGGAGAGCGGCACGAACGAGACGACGAAGAGCATCGCCTTGGGGAAGGCGATCCCGACCACGAGCAACGGCCAGGCCGCGGCAGCCGCGACAACTGCCGAGAGGAGCGTCTGTTCCTTGGGCGTGGTGCGGCCGAAGAGCGCCAGGACGGCCCAGCCGAAGGCGGCGTTGAGGATCTTGCCTGCCGACTTCGTGATGAGGCTGATGAGCGCTTGGAGGATCGCCACGGGATGGAAGCTAAGAACTGGACGGTGTGAGCGACATGGACGAGGCACGAGCCGACCGCCTGCACGGATGCCCGAGGCGTGGCGGATCGTCGCACCCGCCGGCCGCGTCGCTGCTGAGAAAAAGCCTCGCGGAGCGGGAGGATGCAAGCCACCTTGCGGGCGGTTGCACGGCTTGACTTGGACCCCTCCCCCCGTAGACTCTGGGGCCCGGCCCGATCCATTGCAAAATAGAGGGGAAACGTGCCCTTCCATTTCGCCAACGTCCTGGTCTTCGCCGCGATCGCGATCCTGTTCGTCCTCGGATCGCTGGTCGGCGGTCATTTCTTGCGGCCGCACAACCCGACCGCGGAGAAGGAGATGATCTACGAGTGCGGCGAGAAGCCGATCGGGCAGGCCTGGTACAACTTCAACCCGCGCTTCTATCTCATCGCCCTCGTGTTCGTGATCTTCGAGGTCGAGATCGCCTTCATGTATCCGGTTGCGTCGGTCTATCGGTCCTTCATCGAGAAAGGCCAGGGGATGCTGGCCTTCCTCGAGATCTTCGTCTTCGTCGCCATCCTCGCCGTGGGCCTCGCCTACGTGTGGGCGATGGGCGACCTCGAATGGGTGAAAGGCCTCAAGCAGGACGTGCTCAAGGCCGCGCGCGAAGCGCGGGAGCAGCCCCGCAAGGCCGCCTGAGGAGCTTCGCTTCATGTCCAAGCATTACGCAGAGGATGTCGGGCAGGTCATCACCACCCGAACCTCGTTCATCGACGACATCATCAACCTGGCGCGGAAGAGCTCCATCTTCTACCTGCTGTTCGGCCTCGCCTGCTGCGGCATCGAGCTGATGCAGACCGGAGGGCCGCGCGCCGACATCGATCGTTTCGGATCGGTGCCCCGCGCTACGCCGCGCCAGAGCGATCTGATGATCGTCGCCGGGACGCTCACCTACAAGATGGCCGAGCGCTGCAAGCTCCTCTACGAGCAGATGGCGGAGCCGAAGTACGTCATCAGCATGGGAAGCTGCGCGAACTGCGGCGGGCTCTTCCAGCTCGCGTATTCGGTGTGCAAGGGCGTCGACAAGATCGTGCCGGTCGACATCTACGTGCCGGGCTGCCCTCCCCGCCCCGAGGCGCTCACCGAAGGGCTGCTCCGGGTGCAGGACAAGATCGTCCGCGAGCGCTGGTTCGCGGGACGGCGCGAGGTCGGCCAGAGCGATCCGGGCCTGGGCATCGACTACAAGGTGTCGGCATAGCTCGACGCCTCAGAGGGGCGCATGACGCCTGAGGAGATTCAACAGGTTCTCGCCGGGAAGTTCGGCGAGAGCGTAGGGGCCTTGCAACCGGCGAAGCAGGATCCCTGGGTCCTGGTCAAGCCCGCGGCGATCGCCGAGGTCTGCGCGTTCCTCAAGACCGATCCGCGCACGCGGATGGACTCCTTGATGAACCTGACGGCGGTCGACTGGCCGAAGCGCAACCAGATCGACGTCATCTACCACCTGTTCTCGTATGCACACCGCCACGTATTCATCTTGAAGGTGCAACTCGATCGGGCGGCGCCGGCAGTGCCGACCGTCGAGGGCGTGTGGAAGGCCGCCGACTGGCTCGAGCGCGAGCAGTTCGATCTGCTCGGCGTCGAGTTCACCGGCCACCCGGATCTGCGCCGGATCATGTTGCCCGACGATTGGGTCGGCCATCCCTTGCGCAAGGACTACCAGGAAGGCGCGGACTACCACCACATCTCGACCACCCGGGAGAGCCCGCTCGACGGCTTCGTCCGGCTGGACGAATTGAAGAAGCGCGCCGCGGCGAAGAGCGCGGAAGCGGCGGCTGCGCAGGCCGCACCGGCCCATGCGCCCGCGCCCGCGAAGAAGGAGATGCCCTCGTGACCGAGGCCCGCCGCGCGCCGGAAACCCCGACCATGGAGATGACCTCCAACAAGGAGGTCCTCCGCCGCATCGAGTACACGGGCGACATGCTCCTCAACATGGGCCCGCAGCACCCCTCGACCCACGGGGTGATCAACTTCCTCGTCCAGACCGACGGCGAGGTGATGAAGCGCGCCATTCCCGAGGTCGGCTATCTCCATCGCTCGCTGGAGAAGATCGGCGAGAAAGTCACCTACAACGGCTACATGCCGTACACGGATCGCGTCGACTACATCACGGCGATGTGCGCGAACCAGGGCTACGCGATGGCGGTGGAGCGGCTGCTCGCGGTGACGGTCCCCAAGCGTGCGGAATACTGCCGAACCATCGCGACGGAATTGAACCGGATCTCGAGCCACCTGGTCTCGCTCGGGACCATGGCGATGGACGTCGGCGCGGTGACGCCGTTTCCGTACGCGCTCCGCGAGCGCGAGTTCATCAACGATCTGCTCGAGGAGCTTTGCGGCGCGCGGCTCACCTACAACTATCTGCGCATCGGCGGCGTCGCGTACGATCTCCCCGAAGGCTATGCGGAGAAGCTGGTCACCTTCCTGGATCACTTCGAGAAGATCCT
>VBKL01000229.1 GCA_005879805.1 Deltaproteobacteria bacterium
AGCCGGAGCGTCTCGAGCAGCGAAAGCGCCCGCTGCTCGGGCCGAGCTCGCAACGCGACCAGCTTTCCGGCCGGAGCGCGGCGATTCCACGGGCACGCTTCCTGGCACGCATCGCACCCGAAGACGCGTCCCTCCGCCTTCCGCGCGAGATCTTCCGGAATCGGGCCGCGATGCTCGATGGTGTGGTAGGCGAGGCACCGCTGCGCCTCGACGTAGCGTGGCTCGACGATCGCGGCGGTCGGGCAGGCCGGGATGCATGCTACGCAATCGCCGCAGCGGTCGGGGTGGGGCGCATCGGCGGCGAGGTCGAGGTCGGTGACCAGCGCGCCGAGGAGCAGCCAGGAACCCAGTTGTGGGTGGATGAGGCAGCCGTTCTTCCCGATCCAGCCGATCCCCGCGCGCTGCGCCCATTCCTTCTCCAGCACCGCCCCCGTATCCACCTCGCAGTAGACGCGTCCGGAGAGCTCCGCGCGGATCCACGCGGCGAGCTTGCGCACGGGTTTGAGCACCACGTTGTGGTAGTCGCGTCCTTGCGCATAGCGCGCGACGCGCAGCTCCCCCCCGGCCGCGGGCTCGGGCAGATCGGGCGCATAGCTCGCCGCCACCGCAATCACGGCGCGCGCGCCGGGGAGCAGGAGCGAGGGGTCGAGGCGCTCCGCCCGCCGCTCGCGGACGTAGGAGATGGAGGGCCCGTCCCAGCCGCGTTCGAGCCAGCGATCGAAGCGCGCCGGATCGAGCGGCTCGGCGCGGGCGATCCCGCACAGGTCGAACCCCAGCGCCGCCGCCTTCTGCTTGACCAGGGCGGCGAGGTCTGCGCGACTCGCTCGAAACCGCAGAATTTCAGGCGCTGGCGCGTTTCCTTGCACGGCCCGTCAAGGTAGCGCAAAAGACCCCGCCATGGGCCGCTTCCTCGCCTACCTCTACCGCCTCGCGGTCGCCCTGCTCCTCGGCGGTGATTTCTTCTTTGCCGCCGTCGCCGCTCCGGCGTCGTTTCCCCGCGAGGTCGCGGCCCTTCCCCCTGGCAGCTGGCAGCGGGTCGCCGCGGCGGATCTGGTCGGCCGCATGCTGGCGCAACTCGACCGCCTGACCCTGCTTCTCGCCGCGGTCGCCGCGCTCTGCGCCATCGCGCTGGCGCGCACCGGGTTTCCCCGCGCCCGCGCCGCTGCACTTCCGGTGCTCGCCGCGGGACTCTGCGCCTTGTTCTCGCTGTCCTGGGTCACGCCTCGCATCCACGTCCTGCGCACCCTCGCCCAATCGGCGGGCCCCGAGTTCGGCCGGCTGCACCTGCTCTCTACTGTCCTGGTGGGAATCGAGACGCTCCTCCTGCTCTACGCGCTCTGGGTCTCTCCGGCACCTTCCGAGGGAAGATGAGGTTGCGGGCCCTGCGCCCCCGGTTTACAAGGCGCGCCCCATGGCTACCGCGGTAACGCTCATCCCCGGCGACGGAATCGGCCCCGAGGTAGTCAACGCCGCGGTCGAGGTGATCGAGGCCGCGGGCGTCCGCCTCGACTGGCACCGCGCGGCCGCCGGCGCAGGCGCGGTACCGACCCACGGGACGCCCATCCCCGCCGCCACCCTGGCGTCGATCCGCGAGACCAAGCTGGCGCTCAAAGGGCCGTTGGCGACACCCATCGGCGAGGGATATCGCAGCGTCAACGTCGCGCTCCGCAAGGAGTTCGACCTCTACGCCAACGTCCGTCCCGCGCGGAGCTTCGCGGGCGTCGAGACGCGCTACACCGGCGTCGATCTGATCGTGATCCGCGAGAACACCCAAGGGCTCTATTCGGGCGTCGAGCATTTCGTCGACGAGGAACATAGCGCCGCCGAGTCGATCAGCATCATTACCCGCAAGGGGAGCGAGCGGATCGTCGAGTACGCCTTCCAGTACGCCAAGTCGCGGGGGCGGCGGAAGGTGACCCTCGTGCACAAGGCGAACATCCTCAAGTGCACGAGCGGGCTCTTCCTCGAGACCGGGCGCAAGGTCGCCGCGCGGCACGCCGGGATCGAGTTCAAGGAGCTGATCGTCGACAACTGCGCCATGCAGCTCGTCAAGAATCCGAACCAGTTCGACGTCATCGTCACCACCAACCTGTTCGGCGACATCCTCTCCGATTTGACCAGCGGCCTCATCGGCGGGCTCGGGCTCACGTCGGGCGCCAACATCGGCGTCGACGCGGCGCTCTTCGAGGCGGTGCACGGCACGGCGCCGGACATCGCCGGGAAGGGCGTCGCCAACCCGAGCGCGGTCATGCTGGCGGGCGTGATGCTCCTCGAGCACATCGGCGAGCGCACCGCGGCGGACAAGCTCGACACGGCCATCCGGGAGGCGATCGCGTCGAAGGAAGCGACGACGCCCGACCTGGGCGGCAGCGCCACCTCGCGGATGTTCACGAACGCCGTGCTCAAGCGGCTTCGGTAGCGGCGCGGATTTCTCCTTCGCTCTCCACGACCGCGAGCGGGCGAAGCTCGTTACGAAAGCACGGGCCGCCGACGCAGGCGCCGCTCGAGGGATCGAATCGAGCGCCGTGGGCCTGACATTCGACCTCGCCAGCCGCGTTGAAGAGCCTTCCGTCCCCGAGATCGACGGGCTGCGCTCGGTGCGGGCAGACGTTGACCCAGGCGCGGACCCTGCCGTCGGGCGCGCGATACGCAAATCCTTCTTCGGCGTAAGGCCGGGCGGGCTCGAGCGGAAACCGGATGGACGCGCCGGCCGGGAGATCCGCCGAGGCGCACAGGCGCCTCAAGCGCCCTTCCACGGCACCTCGCGGCCTCCCGCTCGCAAATTCGCGGCGCGGGCCATGATGAAGAGCAGATCGGAGAGCCGGTTCAGGTACGAAAGGGCGTGCTCGGGCATTGCCTCGGTGCGCGATAGCTCCACCGCCTTCCGCTCGGCGCGGCGGCAGACCGTGCGGCAGAAATGGAGCGCCGCCCCGGGACGGGATCCGCCCGGAAGGATGAAGTAGCGCATCTGCGGCAGCTCGGCCGTGAACCGATCGATCTCCGCCTCCAGGCGCGTGACGTCTTCCATCTTGATGCGCGGAACGTCCTTGGGCGCCGCCGCAGCGTCGGGCGTCGCCAGTTGCCCGCCCAGATTGAACAGCTCGCTCTGCAACCGATCGAGGATGTCCGCGATCTCCTTCTGCTTCGGATCGCGCAGCTCCTCGAGGGCCACGCCGATCGCGGAGTTGAGCTCGTCGACCTCGCCGTACGCCGCCACGCGCAGCGCATCCTTCGAGACGCGCGGACCGCCGAACAAGCCGGTCGATCCGTCGTCTCCCCGCCGCGTGTAGATCTTGCTCACGGTCGCGAAGCGTACTTCGCGCTGCTAGGATCGGCAAACGGATGTCAGTCGGGATTCGAATGCGGTTTCTGGGCCTCTCTTGCGCGCTCGCCCTCTTCGGCTGCGGCGAGAAGATGAAGGACGCCGGGGCGGTCGCCGACAAGTTCGTCGATACGTACTACGTCGAGTCGGACCAGGCCTCCGCGATGGCCCTCACCTCGGGCGTCGCCAGCTTGCGCCTGCGCGACGAGCTGAAGCTCGCCAATGAAGGCCGCGGCGGCGGAGCGCTGCGCGATCTGCGCCAGGTGCGCGTCTACTACAAGCGCGGGTCGATCGAGGGCCAGGGCGACGCGCGCAGCACCGTCTACCGTCTCGACATCCGTCCCCAGGGAGGCGGCTCCTTGAGCCGCGACGCGCGCCTCGAGCTCACCCGTCTCCCCGATGGCACCTGGCGGGTTTCGCGGTTCAGCGAGACCAACCCTTGAAGCACGAGTACCGGGTGACGGGGGACGCCGCCGGCCAGCGGCTCGACAAGTTCCTGCGCAAGCGCCTCAGCGAGGTGCCGGTCTCCCACCTCTACAAGCTCGTGCGCACGAAGAAGGTGCGGGTGAACGGGACGCGCGCCGCCATCGCCCAGCTCTTGAACGAGGGAGACGTCGTCATCGTGCACGCCGCGCAGGCGCGCCCTGACGCCCCGCTGCCGGAACGGCCGGCGGCCCATGTCCGCCAGGACTTCAGAATCCTCTACGAGGACGCCCACCTTCTCGTCTGCGACAAGCCGGCGGGTCTTCCCATCCATCCGGGGACCGGGATCACCGGCGACACCCTCGTCGACCAGGCTCGCGCCTACCTCGCGCGGCAGGGCCTCGAGGTCGCGGAAGGCGAATTCAAGCCGAGCCCGGCGCACCGCCTCGATCGCGAGACGAGCGGCGTGGTGGTGGTCGCGAAGACCCGCCAGGCGATGGTCCGGCTCACCGAGATTTTCACCGCGGGTGAAGCGAAGAAGACCTACCTGGCCCTCGCCAAGGGACGCTTCCAGAAGGAACGCGGCACCATTGAGGTCCGCCTTCCCGAGCACCAGCAGACGTTCGCGAGCAAGCAGGTGCGGGGCGTGAATCTGCAGGAGGCGGTCACCCACTATTCGAAGGTCGCCGGCGGCAACGAGACCACCCTTCTGGAGCTGGGCATCGAAACGGGGCGCACCCACCAGATCCGCCGCCATCTCGCCGCCATCGGCCACCCGGTCGTGGGAGATGCGAAATACGGCGACTTTGCCTTCAACCGCCGCGCGCGGGCCTCGCTGGGCCTGAGGCGCATGTTCCTGCATTCGAGCCGCCTCGCGCTGGAGCACCCCATCACCCGGAAGCGGCTCGCCTTCTCGGCCCCGCTCCCGGACGAGTTGAGCGAGGCCCTGGAGCGCGCCGGTATCGCCTGGAAGCCGACGTCCACCGTCTGACAGCGCACAGGGGAGCACCCGCCGCCGCTTGCCTGCCCGCCGACAACCCGGGCGGGGGATGATGCGAACGCCGCCGTTTGTACTTATGCTGCGCGCCGCGGGCCGGACCCTTGCGGCGCCGCATGCGTTTCCAATGACCGAAGAGAACCTCCAGCAGCGCCGTCCTCCGCAGAACACGCGTTTCCCCCCTCCCGCGGTTCCGCCCCGGCCTCCCCTCTGGCGCCGCGCAGGTCGCCGCCTGTTCGCGGACCGCGGGCCCGGCAAGCGCCGCCTGTGGGTGTTTTTCGCCGTCCCCCTCGCCTCGCTGGCTCTGATCGCCGTCATCGCCGCGGGCGCGGCGTATGCCTACTTCGCGAAGGGCCTCCCTTCCATCGACTGGGCAAGCCACTACCGCCCGCCCATCGTCACCAACGTCGTGAGCGGCGACCAGCAGCTCATGGGCGAGTTCTCCGACGAGCGTCGCAAGGTCCTTCCCTACGAGAAGATCCCCAAGAAGCTCATCCAGGCGTTCATCGCCAGCGAGGATGCCGACTTCTTCGACCACGGCGGCGTCAGCTACACCGGTCTCGTCCGGGCGCTCTACCAGACCTATATCCGGCGGCATCGCGTCCAGGGCGGCTCGACGCTCTCGCAGCAGACCGCCAAGGCGATCCTCGCCTCGGCGGAAGGCGTGAAGGCGGCGCACGTCCGTTCCGGCTGGGCAGGGGCCCGGCGCAAGGTGCGCGAGTTCATCCTCACCCGACGCCTGGAGAGCAACTTCAGCAAGGAGCAGATCCTTCACCTGTACCTGAACGAGGTGTACCTCGGGCACCACTCGTACGGAGTGCAGGCCGCGGCAGAGAACTACTACCGCAAGAACGTCTGGGAGCTGACCCTGCCCGAGATGGCGCTCATCGCGGGCCTCCCGCAGGCGCCGAGCTCCTACTCGCCCTTCTCGAATCCCGACCGGGCGAAGACGCGGCGGTCGTACGTGCTGCGCCGCATGCTCGAGGAGGGGATGATCACCGAGGCGCAGCGGGCGGCGGCGGATGCCGCCCCGATCGTCGTCTACCCGGTACAGGACATCTTCCGCGAGACGGCCCCGTACGTCACCGAGCACGTGCGCCGCGACATCGTCGCACGCTACGGCAACGAACGGCTCCTCCAGGACGGCCTGCAGGTCTACACGACTGTCGATCTGGAGCGCGAGCACGACGCCATCGGCGCCACGCTGAAGGGCATCCTCGACGCCGACAAGCGCCAGGGCTTCCGCGGCGCGCTCATGCACCTCGAGCAGAAGGACTGGTCCGACTTCATCGCCAAGGAGCAGAAGTTCCTGCAGGGCGACGGCAAGGGCGACGAGGTGGTCGCTGCACTCGTCACAGGGGTGGAGAAGGAGCAGGCCAAGGTCCAGCTGGGCGAAATCAAGGGCACAGTCCCGCTCGCCCTCGCGAACTGGGCGCGCAAGCCGAACCCCGAGCTCAACTCGGAGAACGCGAAGATCACCAGCCTCAAGGGCGTGCTCACGCCCGGCGACGTGGTCCTGGTCCGCGCCGCCGAGGAGAAGGGCACCTTCGCGCTCGAGCAGGAGCCGAAGCTGCAGGGCGCGCTCATCAGCGTCGACCCGAACAGCGGCTACGTGCTCTCCATGATCGGCGGCTACGATTTCGAGAAGAGCGAGTTCAATCGCGCCTTCCAGGCCTGCCGGCAGCCGGGCTCCGCGTTCAAGCCCCTCATCTACAGCGCCGCCATCGAGCAGCGCGGGTTCACGCCTTCGACCGTCCTGCAGGATGCGCCCATCGTCACCGACGACGAGACCACCGGACGCAGGTGGAAGCCGCAGAACTACGAGGAGGAGTTCAAGGGCGACGTCATCGTCCGCACCGCCCTCATCCACTCGATGAACACGCCCGCGATCCGCACGCTCCAGCAGGTGGGCGTGAAGGCGGCGGGCGCCTGGGCGCACAAGCTCGGCATCACCACCAAGATCAACGAGGACCTCTCCATGGCCCTCGGATCGAGCTGCGTCTACCTGTGGGACCTCACCAACGTCTACGCGCTCTTCAACCGGATGGGCCAGCGGCCGCACCCGATCTTCCTCCGCCGCGTCCTCGACCGCGACGGCCGCATCCTCGAGGACCACAGCTCGTTCTACGATCCGTGGACCACGCTCCCCGACCGCGTCGCTTCGGGCTACGCCAAGCTCTTCGAGCCAATCGAGCAGGTGATCCAGCCGGAGACCGCCTTCGTCATGCAGCACCTGATGGAGGACGTCTGCAAGCCGCCGGGCACCGGCGGCCGCGCCGTCGCGCTCGGCAAGCCGGTCGCCTGCAAGACGGGCACGACCAACGATCTCTTCGACGCCTGGTTCATGGGCTACACCCGCGACGTCGTCACCGGCGTGTGGGTCGGCTACGACACCTACGACACGCCCATGGACAAGTACACGACGGGCGGCCACACCGCGCTTCCCATCTGGCTCGAGTACATGCAGCGCGCTTTGAAAGGCGTGCCGCAGGGCGCATTCGATCCGCCGAACCAGAACATCGTCTGGGTCAACATCGACCCCGAGACCGGCAAGCGCGCCAACGCCGATACGCGCCAGCCGGCGCTCGAGGCCTATCTCAAGGGCACCGAGCCGCCCGACGAGACGGCGCAGGGCACCGCCGCGCCTCCGCCGTCGACCACCGACGCGCAGAACGCGCTCATCAAGGGCGGGTTGTAAGCCTGAGGGATCGCGTCGTTGGCGAGCTCGGGATCCCTGACGCGGTAGAGCAGCTGTCGCGTTCCGTTCCAGGTCAGGAGCGCGAGAAGTCGCGCGTTGCCCTCGGCGCAGAGCCGCTGCTCGAAATCTCGTTCCTCGCTCTCGAGGACGGTGACCCCCTCCGGCGTCGGAAGCTTCTTCGGGCCGACGTCCTTGCACTCCACGATGATGGACAGGTACCACGGGCGGATCTTCGACCGCCGCGCGTCGTCGAGAGACGCGTCGACCGCGATCACCGCCGGAAAGTCCGTCCCAATCCCCACCCATCACCGTCCACTTGTCCTCGCCGGGCATGCGAGCATGGTAGATCGTTCGAGAGCGAAACGTCGCGGAGGCTCACGCATGGGCAAGTTCGTCATCAGCCCGCATTTCCGGCTTCACGAGTGGGTCGCGGAGGAGAAGGGTTACTTCCGGGAGGTGGGGCTCGACTACGAGTTTCGCGGCGTCTGGGAAGGGCAGGAGCTGGAGAAAGCGCACGCGCTCGCGAACAAGGTGGGGGCCTTCCAGAGCTTCGAGCAGGGACGCGAGGCGAACGTCAGCTGCGCCTGCCACTGGACGGTGAACGTCGCCGCTTCCCGCGGCCACGGCAAGATGTACGCCGATGCGTACTCGGTGGCTCCCTCGGCC
>VBKL01000203.1 GCA_005879805.1 Deltaproteobacteria bacterium
ACCCGCCTCTCGAGCCTGCGGGCTGACGGGGGACGTGTCGATCAGGTCCTCGCAGCCGGAGGGCGTGGTGCAGCCGGCACACCGATCGTGGGTCGGCGTCCCTGCACCTTCGACGCCGGTTGCGTTGGGGTGGCTGACCGGGCTCGAACCGGCAACACCTGGAGTCACAGTCCAGTGCTCTACCATTGAGCTACAGCCACCACGTCGTCAGGGGCGCCGGATCTACACGATCGCCGGAAACCGCGCTAGCTGGTGAAGCGCTGGCGCGCCCAGCAGGATTCGAACCTGCGACATCCAGCTTAGAAGGCTGGCGCTCTATCCAACTGAGCTATGGGCGCGAGCTCCGCGCGGGTCACTGCCGGCCCGACCCTCCTCGCCCCGCGAAGTCCTCGTGAATCGGGGCGAGAGGATTCGAACCTCCGACCTCCTGCGCCCAAGGCAGGCGCGCTACCAGGCTGCGCTACGCCCCGCGCGAAGCGACGGCGGGATGTACTCAATTTTCCACCGGCGTGCAAGGTAGCGGGTCACTGCTGTCGAGGATCCGCGCCGCGAGCCAGCGCCTCGAGCACCGGGCGCAGCCCTTCGAGGGCGCGTCCGCGGTGGCTCAGGCGGTTCTTGTCGGCCGAGCGCAGCTCCGCGAGCGTTCGGCCCGGCGTCTCGACGGGCAGGAAGAGCGGGTCGTAGCCGAAGCCGTTCGTTCCCCGGGGAGCCAGAGCGATGCTGCCGTCCACGCGGCCCTCGGCGCGGAAGAGCCGGCCGTCCGGAGCGCAAAGCGCGGCGGCGCAGAAGAAGTGCGCGCCTCGCTTCTCGGCAGGTATCGCCTCGAGCTCGCGCAGCAGCCGGGCGCGCCGCGCCTCGTCGGTCGCCGCGTAGCGCGCGCTGTGCAACCCGGGGCCTCCGCAGAGCGCATCGACGCAGAGGCCGCTGTCGTCGCCGAGCGCCCAGGTCCTGGCGGCGGCGGCCGCGGCGTGCGCCTTGAGCTCGGCGTTCTCGGCGAACGTCTTGCCCGTCTCCTCGGGCGAGGGGAGACCCAGCTCGGAGAGCGAGCGCAATTCCAGATCGATCCCAGAGAGCAACTCGCGCAGCTCGACGAGCTTCCCCGCGTTACCGGTCGCGACGACGAGGATCATCCGCGCGAAGGGCGCTCGCTCGCGGCAGCTTTCTCCAGCGCCGCCCGCTGCAGCTCGTGCAGCTCGCGCGTCCCCTTCTGGGCGAGCGCGACCATGGCGTGGAGCTGCGCGGGAGTGAAGGGCTTCTTCTCCGCCGTCCCTTGCACCTCGAGCAGCTCTCCCGCGGCGTTGGAGACGACGTTGAAGTCCACCTCGGCGGCGAAGTCCTCTTCGTAGTCGAGGTCGAGGCGCAGCTCGCCGGCGATGATTCCGACGCTGACCGCAGCCACGGGTGCGCGCAGCGCCTTCTCGCGGCGCATGCGCCGGAGCGCGATGCCGACCGCCACGTAGCCTCCGGTGACCGCCGCCGTGCGGGTGCCGCCGTCGGCCTGGATGACGTCGCAATCGACCAGCACCTGCCGCTCGCCGAGCGCGGCCAGATCGCAGGCGGCGCGCAGCGATCGTCCGATGAGGCGCTGGATCTCCTGCGTTCGCCCGCTCTGCTTTCCCTTCGCCGCCTCGCGATCGGTCCGCGTGTGCGTCGAGCGCGGCAGCATGCCGTACTCGGCCGTCACCCAGCCGCGGCCGCTGCCCTTCACGTGGCTCGGAACGCGCTCCTCGGCGGTCGCGGTGCAGAGCACCCGCGTTCCCCCGAACGTGCAGAGGACGCTTCCCTCAGCGTGATCGGTGAAGCCGGTGACCAGCTCGACGCGCCGAAGCTCATCGGGCCCCCTCCCTTGTCTCGGCATCCGACGTTTGCTACCGCGCCGAGCCCGCCGCCGCAACCGGCAACGTGAGAGCGCCGAGGATGACGCTGGTGGTCGTTCCAGCGCTCGCGGGACGCGTCGTCTGGGCGGACCGGCCGCGGCGCCCTGGCGCCTGTTTGTCGGCGGCCGGCTTGGCGGTGGTCTTGCCGTCGAGGGTCAGCTCGGGAAGGACCACCGTGGGGCGGTCGCCGTGCGCGAGCAGGCGCCGCGCCAGGACCTGCTCCGCGAAGTCCTCGACGGCCGTGGCGAGCGCCTGCGCGATGCGGTCCTGGTGCTGCTCGTTCGCGAGGAGGAGCCCTTCCGACGGGTGCGAGATGAAGCCGATCTCCACCAGCGCGGAAGGCATCTTGGTGCCGGAGAGGACGAGGAACGGCGCCTGCCGCACGCCGCGGTTCGGCGAGCCCGCGCCGCGCACGATGTTGCGCTGCACGATCTGCGCGAGGACCGCGCTGTCGTTGCGTGCCTGGGTGAGCGCCAGGTCAGCGAGGATGCCCGCGACCGCGTCGGTCTTCTTCGGCATCGGCATCGCCGATGGGCCGCCGTTCTCCAATTCGGCGAGCATCCGCGCCTCGGCGTCCGTCGGATCGGGCGAGAGGAAGTAGGTCTCGACGCCGCGGGTGACGAGCCGGTCGCGGGAGCTCTCCATCGAGTTGCAGTGGATGGAGAGGAAGAGGTCCCCGCTCGCCTCGTTGGCGATCTGAGCGCGCTGCGCGAGAGGCATGTCGACGTCTGCCTCGCGGGTCAGTACCACCGAGGCGCCGGAGCGCTCGAGAATGGTCTTCAGCTTGCGCGCCACCGCGAGGGCGACATCCTTCTCGACGAGCCCGCCGCGGCCGTGCGCGCCGTCGTGCGGGAACGCCCCACCGTGGCCCGGATCGAGCACGACGGTGAGCGAGCGCGACTGCACGCCGGCGAAGGCAGAGGCGGGAATCAGCGCGAGAAGAAGGGTGAAGTAGGCCAGGCGACGCACTCCGGGCAAGATACCCCGAGTCCCCAGGGTTTCCGCAATGTTGCGGTGATCACGTTGTCCGGTGTCGTGGAAAAGTCGCGCGTGGTCGCAA
>VBKL01000076.1 GCA_005879805.1 Deltaproteobacteria bacterium
GGGGGTCTCTTCGAACGCTCCGTCCAGCGATCCGCCGGCATTGTTCACGACAAGGTCAATGTGGCCGGCCTTGGCGAGCACTTCGTCCACGCCTCGCTGTATCGACTCGCCGTCCCGGACGTCCAGCAGCACGCGTTCGACCTTCTCGGGCACGATGCTCGCCTCGGACCGCGCCGTGCCGAAGACGCGGTATCCCCGTGCGACGAGTGCGCGAGCGGTCGCGTTTCCGATGCCCGACGACACTCCCGTGATCACCGCCACTGCATGGTTCATGGCTCCTCCGGAGCATTAGATGGCGATCGCCATCCAAATCGTCCGATGCCGCTGCCGCCGAGTCGATTCGTCGCTTCCGTCTCGCCCTCGGCACGGAGAGTCTGGCGGAGCACCGACGAAAGCGGGCCGCTACTCAACACCGATTGAGCGAGCACGTCGGCCAGGGTCTGCAGAACCGGGACGATCTGCAAGCTCGGACGGCGAGGACCCTTCTCGCCCACAACAACCCCCTGAGACGCCGAGTGGAAGCGTCGACCGCGGCATACCTGTCTCCGCGTCCACGAATCGCTCTCCGGTCGTGGTCGACGGCATGCAGGACGTCGGGACCAAACACGATGGAACCACGTGAAAGGGACCGTGCATGACCGTGCTTCGGCGTACCTGCCTTGACGGGCCTTGAAGGGTGCTCGACGAAAGTCCGCAGAGGGAAGCTCGGTCTTCTCGACGGGCTCGGAGAGACTGAAAATCCCCGTGTCGGTGGTTCGATTCCGCCCCTGGGCACCAATTCCGAGGGGTTATGACCAAGTGGCGCCCACCCGCGCTTCTGCTTGTTCACTGAACGCGGTGCCCTACTTCACTTCTTCTTTCCGCCCGGCCCAGCCTTCCCGCCGCGGTTGACCCGCGTGGGTGGCGGCGACAATCCGGCCGCCCTTCGAGAAGCAACGGCTACGGGGTTGTCCGTAGGGGCGCACGCGATCTCCCAATAGTTGCCTTCCGGGTCAGCGAAGTAAGCGTCGCGGCCTACGAAGAACTCAGCATCAATCGGGTTCTTCGTCAGCTTTCCGCCGGCCTGGCGAACACGAGCCGCAAACTCGTCGACTTCCTCAGGTGTGTCGACATTGATGATGATGCTGAACCGGATACCGCCGCGACCTGGCTCTGGCTGTGCGTGGGCGTCGGAGGCGAGTTTGTCGATAGGGAACAGCGCGAGCAGCGCGCCACGCAGTTCGAACACCGCGAAGTCGTCCGAGTCGAACGCTTGCGGCCAGCCGAGTTGTCGGTAGAAGTTTCGTTGTGCGTCGAAGTTCTGGACCCCAAGCGTCACAATGTTTGCCAGCGGAGGCGGCCGTCGCTGCATCTGTGCTTTCCTCACCATCGGATCGTATCCGTCTTCAGGGCTTCCATTGCGTGCTGCGATGGCTACCCGGGTGCTGATCAGCGGCGATCTTGCGACGATATCGCGACGATATCGCATGGTGCGGCCGACGACACCCGCATTCGCGACCAGCACGTTCCGCATCTGACCAGCAGCGACTCGACGCATGGTAGAAGCCGGGGCGAAGTTGCGCGCATCCGCCAGACGGGAGGATGTCGGAGCAGTCCAGGAGGGTCGTCGTGCCCACCCGGTTCGTCGAACACAAAGGGCGACAGATCGTGTTGATGGACTTCTCGCGCCTCCAGACCATCGAGGAGTCGCTCGTGCACATCGAGGAGGCACGAAGATT
Organism: Deltaproteobacteria bacterium; assembly: GCA_005879805.1. Lineage (GTDB taxonomy): Bacteria > Myxococcota > Myxococcia > Myxococcales > 40CM-4-68-19 > VBKO01. The sequence goes on from VBKL01000076.1 coordinate 1,719, forward strand.
CGTCGCCGCGCAGCCCAAGGTGATGAACCTTCGCGTGGTGGTCGATGTGACCGACTCGCCTTTCGACAATTCGGTGATCGAGGCCCTGCAAAGGCTGGCCGACCACGATCGACCCTGGGTGCTCGTCAGCGCTACGGTTGGCTTGACGCCGATCAGGACAATCACCAACCGCCTCATCGCGATGAAATCCCACCGCAAGTTTGGGAGGTTCAAGGACCTGGGACGGGCCCTCGATTGGGTCGCCGAGCAAGAGGGAACCCCAGAGGAGTTTCCGGACGAAACGGACTAGGTCAGTCTACTCGAGCACGATCGGCTGGCCGTGCGGGGTGCGCCGCGCGGCCTCCTCCCATTCGTGGCGGCGCCCTTCGAGGAGCGCGTCCGTCACGATGCCCTTGCGCGCGACGATGCGCTCGAGGGCGGTGAGCCAATGCCGATAATATTCGCGCCCGTCGTCGACCTCGCCCCGGCGCCGGACCTCTGCGATCACCTCCGCGAGGCACGCCGCCCATTCCTTCCAGCTGAAGGCGCCGCGCTCGTGCAGTGCCACCGCCATCGCGAAGGCCTGCGCTTCCCACGGCGCCTTGAACACCGGCCCTTCGGCATCGCGCGGGACGCCCGGAATCTCGCGCTCGATCGCTTCGAGGTCGGCCATCATCCGCCTTGGAGATACGGTTCCCAGAGATCCACGTACACCGCCGAAGCCGTGGTGTGCTCGCCCCAAAGGTCGCGCGCCTCGAAGCGCACGCTGTAGAGCCATTCGGGACGCGGGTCGCCTTGCGCGTCCGCGTCGGCGAACACATGGCAACCGTGCACCTTCTCGATGACGCCGGGCTTGTCGCGGCAGTAGCGCGGCAGCCGCGTGTGCGTCGCGGGATTCCAGTTGCTCGTTCGAATGTTGTAGCCAGTCTTGAAGCGCGGCGCGCCCGTGGTTTCGCGAACGGTCGGCGACCCGCGGGCGAGCGCGATAGACACGTCGGCTGCGCGAAGGATGCGCGCGACCTTCGCGGGCGGCGACTGCATGCGGCCCGAAGCGAGCTCGGCCGGCGTGATGAATCCGCGCTCCAGCATGAGCTTCGTGAGCCCCTCGATCCAGATCTTGTAGTAACTGCTCGTGAGGTACTTGCCCGGCGGCAGGCTCTCGCGCGCGGCCCGCGACTGGTCGATGTTCCACGAGCCGGTGGCACCCATCGCCAGCGTGAGCGCGAGCGCGCGCTTTTCCCAGGGCGCGTGGAACGGCGGCTCGTTCGGCTCCGGCCGCACGGGCCCGAAGCTCTGCAGGCCGCCCATGTCGTGGACGCCGTTCATGGGTCGAGGGCCAATCCGGTGCCGATCATCGAGTCGCGCGTCACGAGATCGGCGAGGCGATCTTCGCTCCAGCCTCCGGTGCCGGCGGGACGCTGCGGCAGTACGAGATAGCGCACTTCCGCGGTCGAGTCCCACACGCGGACCTCGACGTCCTCCGGCAGCGTCACGCCAAACTCGCGCAGGACGCCGCGCGGGTCGATCACCGCCCGCGAGCGATAGGGCGCGGACTTGTACCAGACGGGCGGCAATCCGAGCACCGGCCACGGATAGCAGGAGCACAGCGTGCACACGACCATGTTGTGCACGCGCGGCGTGTTCTCGAGCGCGATCAGGTGCTCGCCCTGCCGGCCGGTGAATCCGAGCGAGGCGATCGCAGCCGACGCATCTTCGAGGAGCCAGGCGCGGAACTTCGCATCCACCCACGCCTTCGCGACGACGCGCGCGCCGTTGCGGGGCCCGATCTTCGTCTCATACGTCTCGATCAGCCGGTCGAGCGCCGCCGGATCGACGTAGCCCTTCTCGACGAGGAGCGATTCGAGCGTGCGCACCCGCAGGTCCATCTCCGACAGCTCGGAGCCGCCGTGCCCGTGGTCGTGATCGTGGTCGCCGCTCACACGGCTAGTTTAGCGGAAAGCACACGCTAGAATGTGGCCCCCATGCGCGAGATTCGCAGAACGGTGTGCAACCGCGACTGTCCGGACGCCTGCTCGATCGTCGCCCACGTGGAGGACGGCCGCGTGGTGCAGCTGGGAGGCGACCCCGCGCACCCGGTCACCGGCGGATTTCTCTGCTGGCGCACCAACAACTTCCTGCCGCTGCAGTACCACCCGGAGAGGCTGACGACTCCGCTCCTGCGCGGGAACCCCGTGTCGTGGGACGAGGCGCTCGACTTTGCCGCCCGCGAGCTGACCAGGATCCGCGCGGGGTCGGGTCCGCAGGCCATCTTCCACTACCGCAGCGGAGGGTCGCTGGGCGCGCTCAAACACCTCACCGACTACTTCTTCTCCGAGTTCGGTCCGGTGACGTCGAAGCGCGGCGACATCTGCTCGGGCGGCGGCGACGCAGCACAGTTGCTCGACTTCGGCGAGGAAGATTCGCACGACCTCTTCGACCTGCTCAACTCGCGCAACATCCTTCTCTGGGGCAAGAACGTCGTCGTCTCCTCGCCGCACACGATGCCGGTGCTGAAGGACTCCGCGGCGCGCAAGATGCTGATCGACCCCGTCTGGCACAAGACGGCGCGCTTCTGCGACGCGTTCGTACAGCCACGGCCGGGGGGCGATTTCGCGCTGGCGATGGCGGTGGCGCGGGTGCTCTTCGAAGAGGAATGGGTCGATCCGGCGGCAGGGTCGTACTGCGATCATCTTCCAGACTTCCATGCGCTGGCGTTCTCGCGCGAGCTCGACGCATGGTGCGAGGAAGCGGACGTCCGCGCCGACGTCGCGCGCGACATCGCCGCGCGGCTGCACGAAGGTCCAACCGCGATCGTGGTCGGGTGGGGGATGGCCCGGCGCGTGAACGGCGGCGCCATCGTGCGAGCCCTCGACGCGCTCAGCGCGCTGAGCGGCAACATCGGCGTCGCTGGCGGCGGCGTCTCCTATTACTTCTGGCGGCGGAAGAACTTCGACTTCTCCTTCATCCGCAAGCAGCCACCCCGCACCATCCTCGAGCCACTCTTCGGACCCGAGCTTCTGGCCTCGGATGTCCGCGCGGTCTGGATCACCGCCGGCAATCCGATCGCCATGTTGCCCGAGTCCGCCACTACCGAGAAGGCGCTGCGGTCACGCGAGTTCGTGTGCGTGGTCGATTCCTGGCCTACCGACACGACTCGTGCGGCGACGCTGGTCCTGCCCACCACCACGCTGCTCGAGGACGACGATCTGCTGGGCGCTTATGGCCATCACTTTGTGGGCTCGTCGCGGCCGGTGGTCGCTCCACCTGCGGCAGTGAAGTCCGATCTCGAGATCTTGCAGGCCCTCGCCGCGCGCGTCGGGCTGTCCGACGTGATGCGAGGGACGGCGCGGGAGTGGAAGGAACGCATCCTGCGCAAGGACGCCGGCTTCACGGTGAGCGACCTCGACGAGCGCGGTCCGCAGCGGAGCAACCTGTCTGCGAAGGTCCTCTTCGCCGACCGGAAGTTCAAGACGGCCAGCGGGAAGGTGAACCTGATCACCTCTGCGCCCGACCGTTCGCAGGTGAGCGCGCAGTTCCCGCTGTATCTCATGGCGCTCTCGACGGACAAGGCGCAGAACTCGCAGTGGAGCAAGGGCCAGCCGCAGGGCCCGGCGACGGTCACCGTGCATCCCGATTCGGCAGGCGGGATTCCCGACGGGGGCTTCGCCCGGCTCGAGTCCGCCATCGGCTCGATGCCGGTGCAGGTGGTTCATGACCCTCGCCAGCGTCGCGACGTCGCGCTGATGGCCAAGGGCGGGCACATGCGGGAGAAGCGCAACGCGAATGTCCTCGCCCGGGCGCGCGCCACCGACATCGGCGGGGGTGGCGCCCTGTACGACGAGGCGGTACGAATTACGCCATGAAGGTTCGACACCAGGGAGCGAGACGATGAGCAAGGTACGGGTCCTCGTCGGCACGCGCAAAGGCGCGTTCGTCTTGACCGCGGATGGCAAGCGCGACAAGTGGGAAGTGTCGGGACCGCGTTTCGCGGGCTGGGAAATCTATCACCTCAAAGGATCGCCAGCCGATCCGAACCGGATCTACTGCTCGCAGTCGAGCGGCTGGTTCGGGCAGATCATCCAGCGCTCGAACGACGGCGGCAAGACCTGGGAGCCGCCGGGAGGCCCCCTCGAGAAAACGCCCGACGGGTCGCCGAAAGGGCAGAGCAACAAGTTCGTCTACGACACCTCGCCCGAGACCGGCAAGCCGCTGACGACGCACCAGTGGTACGACGGCACGCAGCGGCCGTGGGAGTTCAAACGGGTGTGGCACCTCGAGCCGTCGCACTCGGATCCCGACACCGTCTACGCCGGCGCCGAGGATGCCGCGCTGTTCAAGTCCAAGGACGGCGGCGCCAGCTGGCACGAGCTTTCAGGGCTGCGCGGCCACGGAACCGGTCCCCAGTGGCAGCCCGGCGCGGGCGGTATGTGCCTGCACACGATCATTCTCGATCCGAGGAACGACCGCATCTACGTCGCCATCTCGGCCGCCGGCGCGTTCCGCAGCGACGACGCGGGCAAGACCTGGAAACCGATCAACCGCGGCCTGCGTTCGCAATACATTCCGGATCCCAACGCCGAAATCGGCCACTGCGTTCACCACGTCGCCATGAGCCCCGAGCGGCCGGGCGTCTTGTTCATGCAGAAGCACTGGGACGTCCTGCGCAGCGACGACGCGGGCGACAATTGGAAGGAGATCAGCGGCAACCTGCCGACCGACTTCGGCTTCGTCGTCGACGTGCACGCGCACGAGCCGGACACGATCTACGTCGTTCCCATCAAGAGCGACTCCGAGCACTTCGTGCCCGAGGGCAAGCTGCGCGTCTACCGCAGCCGCACCGGCGGCAACGAATGGGAGGCGTTGACGAAAGGGCTTCCACAAGAAAACTGCTACGTCAACGTGCTACGCGACGCGATGGCGGTCGATTCGCTCGACGAGTGCGGCATCTACTTCGGCACCAGCGGCGGGCAGGTCTATTGCTCGCCCGACGCCGGCGATAGCTGGAAGCCCATCGTGCGCGATCTGCCGGCGGTGCTCTCCGTCGAAGTCCAGACGCTGCCATGATCCGCGTACAATTGCCGACTCATCTGCGCAGGCTCGCGCACGTCGACGGCGAGGTGACGCTCGAGATCCAGGGCCCCGTCACCATCGACTCGATCCTGGATGCGCTGGAGGCGCGTCATCCCGTGCTGTGCGGCACCATCCGCGACCACACCACCCGGCAGCGGCGCGCGTTCCTGCGCTTCTTCGCGTGTCAGGAAGATCTCTCCCACGATCCCACCGACAAACCGGTGCCAGCCGCTATCGAAAGCGGCGCCGAGCCTCTCCTCGTCATCGGCGCCATCGCCGGCGGCTGAGTCACCGCGCGAGTCGTACGACGTCGCGATGTTCGTTGATATGGCGCAACGCGAGCTGATTGCCGCGATCGACCTGCTCGCCGCCGGTGACTGGCGGACGGCCCACGACATCGTTCAGAAGGACGACTCGACCCTGGGCGCCTGGCTGCACGGAATCGTCCACACGCTCGAGGGCGACGACGACAACGCCCGCTACTGGTACCGGCAGGCGGGCCGCACGTTTCGCGGGCGCACGGCGGTGGAGGAGGAGATCGCCGCCGCCCGCCAGGCAGCGTCGGTTGGCTGAGCCCTGTTTCCGGGAAGTCCCAGGGTGAGCGGGTCCCCAGATCCGCGGTCGAGGCCTGCGCGCCGACGGTCAGGACGTCTCTTGGATACGCTCCTCCAGAGACCCGCGAACGCCTTCTGCCTCTACGTGATGGCGCACGGCGCCGGAGCGGGCATGCGGCATCCCTTCCTGCAGGCCGTGGCCGACGCCCTCGAGACGCTCGGCATGGCGACGCTGCGCTACGAGTTCCCGTACATGACAGCGGGGAAGCGGCGGATCGATCCGCCCGACGTGTTGGACCGCTGCGTCCGCGAGGCCATCGAGCGCGCCGCGCGCGAGGACCTGCCGCTCATCGCGGGCGGGAAGTCGTTCGGCGGCCGCATGACGTCGCAGGCACAGGCCCGCGCGCCGCTGCCGGGCGTGGTGGGGCTCGCCTTCATCGGCTTTCCGCTCCATCCCGCGCGTAAGCCGGCGACCGAGCGGGCCGACCACCTGCGCGAGGTGCGCGTGCCGATGCTCTTCCTGCAGGGGACGCGCGACGAATTGGCCGACCCGCGGCTCCTGCGCAGTGTCGTGTCCGCGTTGCCGCTGGCGAAGCTGTGCGAGCTCGAGGGCGCGGATCACGCCTTCCGCGTTCCGAAGGGGCGCAATGCGGCCGCGGAGCTGGCGGAGCCGCTCGCCACCTGGGCGCGCAACGTCATCGGGCGCTGAGCCTCCTCGCCAGGTTCTGAGCTGCCGCAGCGGACCCAGTGTCGATCTTCCATCTCCTCGATCGTCGACATCCCAAAGGGCAGTTCCAGCGCCTCGAGGAGAGACAATGACGTCACTGATCCGTGCGAATATCGTGCAAGGAGCGGCACCCCAGGGCCGCGAGACCGCGAGCGACGCTACGACACGGCTGCTCGCCTGTGGCGTGGCCGCGGGCCCCCTGTTCTTCGTCGCGTCGTACCTGCAGGCATTCACCCGCTCCGGCTTCGACCTCAACCGACACGCCATCAGCATGCTCCTTCTCGGCGACCGGGGCTGGATGCAGCTACTCAACTTCGAGGTGAGCGGTCTGTTGTTCATCGCCTTCGCTGTCGGCGTGCGGCGGCTCCTGCGCGGCAGCGCGGGCGGCATCTGGGGGCCGCGGCTGATAGCCGTCTTCGGCGCAGGCCTCGTCGCTGGTGGACTCTTCGGCCCCGATCCTGCCTTTGGCTTCCCGCCCGGCGCGCCCGAAGGCATGCCAGCCGCGATGAGCGCCCACGGCGCCGTTCACGCCGCGGCTTTCTTCATCGGAGTACTCTCGCTGGTCGCAGCATGCTTCGTCTTCAGGCGCCGATTCGCAGCACTGCGGCAACCTGGTTGGGCGACCTTTTGCGCGGTGACGGGAGTGGTGGCGCCCGCGACGATCATCTTGAGCGGCGTCCTCACGCAGAGTGGCCACAGCGCGGTGCCGCTCGCGGTACTGGCGCTCGCCATCGCCGGCTGGCCTGCGGCGCTGGCGTTGCGGCTCTTGGCCGATAGGCTATAGGGAGTCGATGCCGCTCAAGCTCAAGCCCGGCGACCCCTTCCCCGATCTCACCCTGCCAGACGAGAGCGGGACTCCGCGTTCCCTGTCCTCCCTCGCCGATGGGCAGCCGCTCTTCGTGAGCTTCTTTCGCGGCCCTTGGTGACCGAAGTGACGCGTCCAGCTCCGGGAACTGGTCCAGTTCCATGAGGTGACCGAGGTCAGCTACGCGCGGCTCGCCGCGATCAGCAAGGATCCGCCCGAGGTTCTCGCTGCCGTACGCATGGGCCTCGGGGCCCGCTTTCCTTTTCTCAGCGACCGCGAGTTGCGGCTCACCGACGCGCTCGGGATCCGCGAGACGACCGATCGCAGGCACGGACCCTTGCCGGTGCCCTTCACATTCGCGCTCTTGCCGGACCTGACGCTGCACCGCGCGTTCAACGGATGGTACATGGCGGGGCGGCCCACGCCCGAGGAGCTGCGCCAGGAGATGCGGGCGCTATTGCGCGCGGTGCATCCGGACTTCGACTTCGCCGGCGAGTGATTGGGAGGACGATCAGTGGGTGTGAGCGTTTCGGTGCAAACCGTGTCGCCTCGGATTCTCGCAGCAGTGAGCCGTAAAGTCGCGATCGGCGGCGTCGGCGCGGTCTGGCGGCCGGCGCTCGATCAGGTCTGGTCGTTCTTGCGCACGCAGCCAGGCCTCAGGACCGATGGCCACAATATTTTCCTCTATCACCATCCGGCACGCCGCAGCGATCCGATGGATATCGATTTCGGTGTCGAGGTCGTGCGCGAATTTGCGCCTTCGGGCGAGATCAAGCCCGTGAAGACGCCGGCGGGCGAGGTCGCGGCCGCGACGCACATCGGGCCCTATGACCGGCTCGGCCAAACGCATGATGCAGTTCATGCCTTCGCCGCGGCCAACAATCGCGTGTTTGCCGGCAAGTCGTGGGAGATTTACGGCGATTGGAACGACGATCCCGCAAAGCTCGAAACGACCGTCATGTACTTGCTGCGTTGAACGGCCTCTGTTCTGCCCTACCGGACGACGAGCACGGGCCTCGTGCAGATCTGCATGAGCCGGTCCGCGACGCTGCCGAGCAGAGCGCGGCGAACGGCCCCGTGGCCGCGATGACCGACGACGACGAGATCGGCCCGTCCCTCGTCCGCCAGGTCCGCGAGCGTTTCGGCGACGGCGCCCGTTTCCGTCTCGGTGATGACGTCGAGGCCCGGCCGCCGGCAGGTCCGTTCGGCCTGCGCGAGCAGCGCGGCGGCGTGATCGTGCTCGCCGAGGTCGCGGCGTTCCTCATCGCTGAGGGCGTAGGCGGCCGGACCGGGCGGCGGGTGCCGGGGGACGACGTAGACGATTTTGAGCTCGGCATGCATCGCGTGCGCGATGTCCGCGGCCTTTTGCAGCGCCAAGGAGGATTCGTCGGAGCCATCGATGCCAACCACGATCCGTTTAGCCGCCATTCAGCCTCCCACGCGCCTTCGAGGCGCTTCGAGCCCATCTCGTTTGCCGCGCGTCCCCGAAGGGTCGGGTAGCGCGACGCTTGTCATTCCGAGCTGGAAAGGTGCATCGGCCGTGCCTCGCCGCCCCCTCGGAAACGAGCGGGAGGCAGCGCAAGATCTGCACTGGTGGTCGCCGATCGCGAACGTTTTGCGGCGCGCCCGCTGCAGGCCGACGCTACGTGGCAGGGGCGAAGGAGCTCACCGCCTCGAGGAGGGCGGGGTGCAGGCCAGGCCCGGCGGCGACCAGACCGAGCGGAGCCTCACCGGGCTTTCGATTGAACCCGAGGGCCGTTCCGTCAAGGAGGGTTGCGCGCCCGCCCGCGGCGACGACGAGCGCCACGCCCGCGCAGGTGCCCCATTCGCGTCGCCGCTTGAAGGAGAAGGCGCCGTCGGAAAGGCCCGCGGCGACACGCGCGAGCTTGTACGCCATGCTGGCGGTTGGACGGACCGTCAGGCTCGCGGCTCGCTGGTCGAGGCCTCGCGCCCATTCCTTGCGCGAGACCTCGATGACCGCGTCGGTGAGCCGGCCCACGGCGGAGGGCTGCACGCGGTTGCCGTTGCACGTCACCCCGTCGCCTTCGTACCCGGCGAAAAGCTCGTCCCGCGCCGGGTTGTAGACGACGCCGAGTACGGGCGCGCCGTCGATGGCGAGACCGATGGAGACGCAGTGCTCATCGCCGCCCTTGACGTAATCGCTGGTCGCGTCGATCGGGTCGACGATCCAGACACGGCGCGCGGAGGAGCGCGAGTTCGAGTCTGCGGCCTCCTCGGAATCCACCGCGTCGCCGGGGAACGCCGCCCGAAGCCCGGCGGCGATGAACGCGTCCGCCTCGAGGTCGGCAGCGGTCACGATCTCGCCGCCTTCCTTCTCGCCGACGGACAATCCGCTGGCCCGGTGGCGGCGCAGCACGTCGCCCGCCTTCAAGGCGAGCCAGATCGCCATGTCGAGCTCGCGGTCGAGCGCCGGTAAGCGTCGCGCGGCCGCCGGCGCGGCACTGGCAGCCGCGTAGATTTCGCCCGCGAGCTGCCCGGCGGCGTCGGGGACGCCCTTGAAGCCCGGGAAGCACTGCATGTCGACCACCCAGGCGCGGCCCTTGCTCATGACCACGTCGACGCCGAAGAGTCTCAAGCCGAAGACCTCGCCGCAGCGGAGGGCGATGTGGCGAAGCTCCGCGTCCACCTCGAACGGCTCGCCGAGCTTGTCCTCGTACGTCCTCGGCGGCCACACCCGGCGCACGCCGAAGACGCGGTCGCCGATGCAATACAGCTTCCAGTCGGGGCCGTCGGGCGCGTGGTGACGCTGCGCGAAGAGAAGCCCTTCTTGTCCGTCCGGAGTGGACAGCTCTTGCGCCGTACGGACCACGCGGACGCCCCGTCCCTGCGAGCCGCGATACGGTTTCACTACCAGTGCGCCCCCTTCGAGGAGCGGCGCGAGCTGGTCGGGATCCCGCGCGATCCAGGTCTCGGGGACCGGCACTCCCGCCGCCTGCAGCGCGCGCGTGGAGACGATCTTGTCGCGCAAGGCGGCCGCGGCCGGATAGGGATTCAGGATGGTGGCGCCCTGCAAGTGGAGCGCGCCAGCGAGGCTGAGCGCCGCTTCGCTGCCGGACTTGAGCACGTAGAGGTCGTGCTCGACGCGCACGCGCGAAAGATCGGTCAGCGACTCGTCCGGATAGAAGAGGTCGACCACGGCGCCTCGCTCCCGCAAGAGGCCGACGATCTCGGGCAGGATGGGACTCTTCCGTTCGGGCGGATGCTTCACGAGCAACATGCCGATGCGCATCGATTCTCTCAGGAAAGGGCGGGTTCCGCGGCAGGCACGGGTACGGCCTCGGCTGGGACGAGCTTGCGCGAGATAGCGAACGCGTAGACCTCGCTCAGCACGGCGAGGAGAACGCGCGTGCCCATCAGCGCTCCGATGCCCCAGCCGTTCCAGAGGAAGCCTGCCAGCATGGGTCCGACCACGCCCCCTCCGTCCTCCCCCATGCTGAGCCAGCTCATCGTCCGGGCGCGCTTTTTCCTGTCGAGCTGCGCAACCCTGCCCATCAGGGAGCCCCAGGCAGGGCGAAAGGCCGCGGTGCCCATGTCGTCCACGCAGCGCGCGACGCCTACGCCGGCGAAGGAGGGGAAGGCGAGGTAGACGATCGACGAGAGCGCGTTGGCGACGCCGCGAATGGCGAGGACGAGCTTCGGCGACACGTTGTCCGAGAGCCATCCGAAGATCGGACCCGAGACGACGGCGACGGTGGTGGAGACGGCGTAGACGAGGCCGGTCTGCGTGGTGGTGAGGCCTGCGTACTCGGTGGCCAGCACGGGGAAGAGTCCGGCCAGCATCTCGGCGCTTCCGGCGACCACGAAACCAAGGCCGGCCACCGCGAACACCGGGGCGCGCGCCGGCTCGACCGGAGCGCCTTCGCCGGCGTTCATCTTCGTGCTTGCCGCGCGGTGCTCCACTTTCGGCAGCTCGCGCACGTAGCGGAGGACGACGTAGAGCGGGAGCGAGGAGAGGACGAATCCGACCAGGAAGAGGATGGGATAGCGCGGCCCGAGCAGACCGAGAAGCACGCCCGCGACCGCCTTGCTCGAGGAGCCGGCCACCGTCTTCGCCGTCTGGTACCAGGCGAACGCCGAAGCGACGCCGCCCTTGCCCTTCTTCGGCTCGGCGAGCAGCACGCCGGCCGCCGGATCGCGCAGCGCCATCGAGATCCCGTGCAGCGAGCGGATGCCGAAGAGCTGCCAGGGGGCGCTGGAGAAGACGAGGAGCAGCGAGACCAGGCTGCGCAAGGTGACGGCGACGACCAGCGTGCGCTTGGGGCCGAAACGGTCCGCGGTCCAGCCGAGGAGCGGCTTGCAGCCGATGGCGACGGCGCTGTTGAGCGAGAGCAGGATGCCGATCTGCGCCAGCGAAAGCCCGAGCGAACGCGCGTAGAGCGGAAGCGCGAAGCTCAGGATGCCGAAGGCCATGCGCGAGAAGAGGCCTTCGCCGACGATGGCGAGGAGCGTCGGATCGATCGATTCGCGCCGCGGGAACCAGCGCTTCACCGGGTCCCTCCCGCGCTGCGCTGGGCGGGCGTCTCCGCGTGCCGCGCGATGAATCCAGCCACCGCCTCGGGCGCTCGCGCGATGCCCTTGTAGCCAGGGAAGTAGTTCACGTCGACGACGCGAGGCCCGTCCGGGCTCTCGATGATGTCGAGGCCGAAGAGAACGAGCCCGAAGGCTTCGCCGCAGCGAAGCGCGATGCGGCGCACTTCGTCCTCGACCTCGACTTCCTCTCCGGGAACCGAATAGCTCGTGCTCGAGAACGGCTTGCGCGTCGCGAACACCTCGCCGCCCGCGACGTAGACGCGGAGGTCCACGCCGGGTCCGGGAACCAGCTCCTGGACGAGCACCGGTTCGGTGGGCGCGGGCAGCGCGAGAAGCTCCGCCTCGCTCTGCACCACCTGGACGCCTTCGCCGCGCCAGCCCAGGCTGGGCTTCACGACGAGCGGCATCTCCTTGACGAGATCGGCGAGCAAGGCGAGGTTGCCCGTCACCCAGGATCGAGGCGTGGGAATCCGGGCCGCGTCGAGCACCTGTGCCGCCAGGATCTTGTTGCGAGCCGAGGCGCAGGCCGGGTACGGATTCAAGACCCGCGCGCCCGAGCCGTGCAGGACGCCCGCGAGGGCGAGCGAGAGCGGCGTATACGATTTGAGGACGAACAGGTCCGCTTCGTCGGCGAGCTGCTCCGGCCGGCGCAGCACTTCCTCGGGGATCGTGCTCGAAACCTCGAAGCCCCGGCGGGCGAGGATGGCGGAGGCCTCGAGAACGATCTGGCTCGGTCCGTCGGGGACCCGCCGCGCGAGAAGGAATCGGATTCTCATTCGTTTGCAGTCCTCAACCGAGCTTCCGCAGCTGGACGGGCTGGGGCATGAGGGGGCAGCGCGCCCAGCTCCACACCAGCTCCTTCAAGCTGAGCAGCACGTTGTCTGCCTCGCGCCATTCCGCGATGCGGGTAAATGCCTCGGAGACCTGGCGGCCGAGCCCGCTTTGCGGGTCGAGGCCCGACACCGTGTGCACCGTCTCTGACCTCTCCTGGGCCTCCGCGTGCGGCTTCCCGACGCAGTCGAAGCAGATGGCAGCCGCGGCGGCGAGGGCGAGGCGGCGCGGCGAGACGCCGGCCTCCTCCGCGAGGTGCGCCGCGCCGACCAGCCGGTCCTCGGGGCCGAGCTTGCGGCGCGGATCGCGGCCGACCCGCGAGACCGGATCGTTCAGCGCCGCGTTCTCGAAGCGGGCGATGATCGCTTCCAGCTCGGCGCCATCTCCCGCCAGCTCCGGTCCGTAACGCTGCTCGAGGCCCCGCTGCCCTTCCTCCATTGCCGAGAGCACCGCCGAGCGGATCTCCGGATCGCGGATGGCGGAGTGCACATAGCGGTAGCCTTTGAGCGCGCCGAAGTAGGCGGCCGCCGCATGGCCAGCACCAAATGTATACAGCTTCTTCGTCGCCCAGGCGCCGTAGTCGTCGACTGCGCGCAGGCCCTCGATGTGCGGGAACGGCTCGCACAGCGAAGGTCCGTGCACGATGAACGAGGTGGTCGGGTCGCCGAGGAACACGAGGGGCTCGTCGCCTTCCAGCTCGCCGATGCGCTGGGTGACGATGCGGCTCACCAGCGCGCCGGAGAATCCATGGCCCGCCTCCCGCAGCGACGGGGCGCAGGTGAAGACCGCGTCTCGCAGCACGACGCCCGGGTCGGTGCAGTTCTCGAAGGCGATCACGTTCAGCGGGGTCTTGCGGCGGCGAAGGCCCGCGGCGACGAGGGGCGCGATGGCGGGCAAGTTGCGCGGCCCGACCGAAACGGCGACGAGGTCCGCCTCCGCGATCGCCGCGGCCACCGCCTCGACGTCCGAGGTGCGCAGCGCGCGGACGCCGGGAACCTCCTGGTCGCGGTCCTCGCAGCCGTCGGTGAGGCGGACGACATAGCGGCCGACGCGCGAGAGGTGATCGGCGATCGCGTCGCGGCCAACGAAGACGAGCTCGTAGCCGGAAGCGTGCAAGAGCTGCCCGACGAAGCCGCAGCCGATCCGTCCTGGTCCGAAGACGACCGCCTTCATGCCGACCTCGCTTTCGCGACCGGGGCGGCGAGATCGTCATCGCGGCCGCCGATCATCCTTCCGGCCATCGCCAGCCTGGCGGTGGCGTAGATGTAGTCCGCGAGCCGCAGGGCGGCGTCGGGGACACCCTTGAATCCGGGGAAGGAGTGGATGTCGACGACGTACGGTTTGCCGTCGCGCAGGATGAGGTCCACCCCGAACAGCTCGACGCCGAAGGCGTCGGCGCAGCGCATGGCGATGTCGCGAAGCTCCTTGGTGATGGTGAAGGGCTCGCCGCACTTCTCCCGGAAGGTGCGCGCGGAGACCTTGCGCAGGACCCCGAAGAGCTGGCCGCCGATGCAGTAGATCTTGCGATCGTCCTCGTCCGCGCCGTCGGGCTTGTGATAGCGCTGGGCGAGCAGCGGCCCTCCGCCGGGGAGGATGGCGTCCTCCAGCTCGTCCGCGTCCCAGACGATGCGCGCGCCGTGGCCCTTCGAGGCGCGCGATGGCTTGATGACGAGCGGGCCTTCCTCGAGGAGCGCGGCGAGCCGCTGCGGGGAGGAGATGAGCCAGGTGTCCGGGATGGGAACGCCCGCCGCCTGCAAGCGCCGCATGGCAGCGACCTTGTCCCTCATCATCACCGCCACCGGCCAGGGGTTGAGGATGGGGGCGCCGACCGCGTGCAAGGCTCCGGCGATGCTGTGCGCGAGCTCGGTCTGGGCCTTGAGCACGTAGAGATCGTGCTCGACGCGCACGCCGAGGAGGAGAGTCACGCGGTCGTCCGGATAGACGACCTCGACCTTCACGTTCCACTGCTCGAGCAGCGCCAGCACCTCGCTCATGAGCGGGCTGGTGCGCTTGGTGGAATGCGGGGTCATGAGCATTCCGATCTTCACTTCTGTTCTCCGCGGCGCGTGGTGAAGCGGGCGCGATCGACGACGAAGCGCGCGAGCGAGGCGTCCATGCCCTCCGTGCCGGAGTAGTTGGGGAAATCGTTCACCTCGATCACCACCGGTCCTTCGGGCGTCTCGATGCAGTCCACGCCGTACAGGTCGAGCCCGAAGATCACGCCGCAGCGCAGGGCGAGGTCGCGCAGTGCGGGGGTGAGGAGGACGGGGTGGGCTACTGCCTCGCTACCGGTTGCGAGCGGCGAGGGCTTCTTCACGGCGCGCTCTTCCTCGCGGGCGACGTACAGCTTGAGATCGAAGCCGGCCGAGGGGAGATAGGGCTGGGCGATGACGGAGGGCTCGTGCCACTGGAGAGAAAGAAGCTCGGCGCGGTCGCGGACGACGCGGACGTCGCGCGCGTTGTCACCGAAGACCGGCTTCACCACCGGCGGGGAGAGATCGAGATCGGGGAGGGAAGGATCGGCCGGATCGAGGAACTCCGCCTCGTGACCGGCGGCGAGGAGCGCCAGGCCGAGCGCCGCCGGCTGCCGGTGCTCGAAGTACCGCGTTTCGGCGGCAATTCCGATGCGCGGTTCGTGAAGCGCGTTCCGGATGCGGCGAGCGGATTCGAGCGAGCGGATTTGCATTTGTCATTCCCGACACTCTCGCCAGCCCGCACGGAACAAGAATCTTACTCCGCAAAACGTGCATGTAGGTTTGCGAAACCGAAAAATTTGCATGCACGAGCCTCGGGCGCCGCGCCGCCGCGGTTCGATATTCTTTCTTGTTCCCCGGGGCGGCGCGGCGGTGTCAAAGCGGTGAATGAAAACGTCGCGACTATGGAAAATCGGGCCTGCCTTCACGCTTGCGCTGGCGCTCGGCGGTTGCAGTCGACCTTCTGATCATCTCTCCTTCAAGACCGAGCCGGTCAGCAAGGGCGCGCTTTCGGAGACGGTGGCGGCGACCGGCGAGGTTTCCGCGGTCGTCACCGTCACTGTCGGATCGCAGATCTCCGGCGCCATCTCCCGGCTCTACGTCGACTTCAATTCGCCGGTGAAGCAGGGTCAGCTCCTTGCCGAGATCGATCCCCGCCTCTTCGAGGTGGCACAGGCGCGGGCGGCGGCCGGCCTCCTGGCGGCGGACGCCGACGTCGAGAAGGCGCGCGTGATGCTCCTCGACGCGCAGAACGCTGCCCTTCGCCTCGCCGAGCTGTTCAAGAAGGGCCTCGTCTCCGGCGCCGAGGCGGAGACGGCGGCGTCGAATCGGGCCGGCGCGGCTGCCGCGCTCCGCGCCGCGGAAGCGCGGGTGGCACAGGCGCGCGCCGATCGCGATGCCGCCGTCACCAACGTATCCCTGTGCAAGATCAGGAGCCCGATCGACGGCATCGTCATCTCGCGCAACGTGGACGTCGGGCAGACGGTCGCGGCCAGCCTGCAATCGCCCACCCTCTTCGTCATCGCCAACGATCTCTCCCGCATGCAGGTCCTCGCCAACGTGGACGAAGCGGACGTCGGCAAGGTGAAGGAGGGGATGCTGGCCTCGTTCACCGTGGACGCGTTCCCCGGCGAGGTCTTCAAGGGCCGGATCCGCGAGGTCCGCCAGGCACCGGCCTCCATCCAGAACGTCGTCACCTACGCGGCGGTGGTCGACGCGCCGAATCCCGAGCGCAAGCTGCGCCAGGGAATGACGGCGTCCATCAGCGTCGTCACCAGCCAGCGCAGCGACGCCCTACGGATTCCCAACGCGGCGCTCCGGTATCGCCCCGCGGGGGAGGGTGCGCCTGCGGACAAGCCGGTGGTAGCCGGGGCAGCTGTCGCGCAGGGCGCGCAGGGCGCGAAGCGGCCTCCGCCCAAGCCCGAGAGCGCCGGAGAGCCCGTGCGTCCGGGGATCCGCAAGGTCGTCGCCTACCGCCTGGAGGGAACGAAGCCGGTCCGCGTCGCCCTGCTCGTTGGCATTTCCGACGGGCAGCGCACCGAGGTGGTCTCGGGTCTTTCCGAAGGAGATCAGGTGGTGCTGGCCGATGCGTCCGCCTCGAGCCACCGGGGGAACCGTGGCCCCCTTTAGCTCGGCGGCGGAGGTCCTCTTACCGCAGACGCCCGCCCCGCTCTTGCGTGCCGATCGAATCGAAAAGATCTACCGGAGCGGCGACGTGCCGGTCGCGGCGCTCAAGGGAGTCTCGATCGATCTCCTGCCCGGCGACTTCGTCGCCATCATGGGCGCGTCCGGTTCGGGAAAGAGCACCTTCATGAACATCATGGGCTGCCTCGATCGTCCCACCGCGGGGAGCTACTTGCTCGACGGGCAGGACGTGAGCCGCCTCTCGCGCGACCAGTTGGCGGGCGTTCGCGGGCGCTCCATCGGATTCGTCTTCCAGGGCTTCAACCTCCTGCCCCGCACCAGCGCCATCGAGAACGTGGAGCTGCCCATGCTCTACCAGGGCGTTCCCGCCAAGGAGCGGCGGCGCCGGGCAACCGAGGCGCTGGAGAAGGTCCGTCTCGGCGCGCGGCTCGGCCACACTCCCGCTCAGCTCTCGGGCGGCCAGCAGCAGCGCGTCGCCATCGCCCGCGCGCTCGTCAACCACCCCAAGCTGCTGCTCGCCGACGAGCCGACCGGCAACCTCGACTCGGCCACCAGCATCGAGGTGATGGGCATCTTCCAGCGCCTCAAC
>VBKL01000077.1 GCA_005879805.1 Deltaproteobacteria bacterium
CCCACCGCCGCCGCCGCCCTCGCCAGGACCGGTGCGAGCGCGCGATCGCCCCCGGTCGCGGTGCCCTGCGAACCGGGCTGTTGCACCGAGTGGGTCGCGTCGAAGCAGACCGGTGCGAACCGCCGCATCACGACGAGCCCGCGCATGTCCACCACCAGCGTGTGATAGCCGAAGGAGGCCCCCCGCTCGGTGAGCAGGATCTCGCGGCATCCCCCCTCGCGCAGCTTGTCTACCGCGTTCTTCATGTCTTCCGGAGCGAGGAACTGTCCCTTCTTGACGTTGACGGCGCGTCCGGTCGCGGCCGCGGCCAGCAGCAGATCCGTCTGCCGGCAGAGGAAGGCGGGGATCTGCAGGATGTCCACCACCTCCGCCGCTTTTGCGCACTGCGATTCCTCGTGGACGTCGGTGAGGACGGGAAGGCCGGTCTCCTCGCGTACCCGGGCGAGGATGCGGAGGCCCTCGGTAAGGCCGGGTCCCCGGAACGACTTGTTGCTGGTGCGGTTCGCCTTGTCGAAGGAACACTTGAACACCACCGGAACGCCCGCTCGCTGCGAAAACGCGGCGACGCGACGCGCGGCGGCGAGCGTCTGCGGCTCACCCTCGATGACGCAGGGCCCGGCGATGAGCAAGAGCGGCTCGCCGTGGCCTACCGAGATCTCCCCGATCCTCACGCCTGCGCCTTGGGCGCGCCACCCGAGAGCAGCAGATCCTGCGACGGAGCGCGGGTCTCCTCCTGCTCCCGCCCCTTCTGAGCCCGGTGCTCGATGGCGGCGCGGACGAAGCCCGCGAAGAGGGGGTGGGGCGAGAACGGCTTGCTCTGGAACTCGGGGTGGTACTGGCAGCCGAGGAACCAAGGGTGGCCTTCCAGCTCGAGGATCTCGACCAGCCCGAGCTGCTCGTTGACGCCGCTCGCGACCAGGCCGCGCTCCTCGAAGCGGGCGCGGTAGGCGTTGTTCATCTCGTACCGGTGGCGGTGGCGCTCGCTCACCTGCGATCGGCCGTACAAGCGGGCTGCGAGCGTCCCCGGCTTGAGCGAGCACTCGTAGGCGCCGAGCCGCATGGTGCCGCCTTTGGCCACGACCTGCTTCTGGTCCGCCATCAGCGAGACCACCGGGTGCGGCGTGCCTTCTTCGAACTCATGGGAGTTGGCGCCCTGGAGGCCAAGGACGTTGCGGGCGAACTCGATGGCTGCCATCTGCAATCCGAGGCAGATGCCAAAGAATGGGACCCCGCGTTCGCGCGCGTAGCGGACCGCCTGGATCTTTCCTTCCGTCCCGCGCATGCCGAACCCACCCGGGACCAGCACGGCGTCGGCGTGGGCGAGCAGGTTCTCGGCTCCGAGCTTCTCCACCTCGGAGGAGTCGACGTACTCGAGCGACACCTTGCACTCGTTGGCGATGCCGCCGTGGACGAGCGCCTCGTTGAGCGACTTGTAGCTCTCCGTCTGGTCGACGTACTTGCCGACGATGGCGATGCGCACCTCGCGCTGCGGCTCCTTGATGGAGCGGACGATGCGCTCCCACTTGTCGAGGCGCGGTGCGCGGCTCCAGATGTTGAGCAACTCCGCCACGCGGTCGTCGAGGCCCTCCTCGTGCAGGGCGAGGGGCAGCTCGTAGATGGTGGACACGTCGGCGGCGGTGAAGACCGAGCCCGGCTCCACCGAGCAGAAGAGCGCGATCTTGTCCTTGATGTCCTTCCCCAGCGGCCGGTCGGTGCGGCAGAGCAGGATGTCCGGCTGGATGCCGATCTCGCGCAGCTTCATCACGCTGTGCTGCGTGGGCTTGGTCTTCACCTCGTGCGCGGTGGCGATGTACGGGACCAGCGTGAGGTGGATGTAGATCGCGTTCTCGCTCCCGACCTCGTACTTCATCTGCCGGATGGCCTCGAGGAACGGCAGGCTCTCGATGTCTCCGACCGTCCCGCCCACCTCCACGATGACGAGGTCGTTCCCGTCGGCGGAATTGAGGATGAAGCGCTTGATCTCGTCGGTGATGTGGGGAATCACCTGCACCGTCTTGCCCAGGTACTCGCCGTGCCGCTCCTTGTTGATGACGTTCTGGTAGATGCGGCCGGTGGTCGCGTTGTTGTTGCGCGACATCTTCGCCGAGCTGAAGCGCTCGTAGTGCCCGAGGTCGAGATCGGTCTCGCCGCCGTCGTCGGTGACGTAGACCTCGCCGTGCTGGAAGGGGCTCATCGTCCCCGGATCGACATTTATGTACGGGTCGAGCTTGAGGTGGGTGATCTTCAGGCCGCGGTTCTCGAGGAGGGCCCCGAGCGAGGCGCTACTGAGGCCCTTCCCCAGGGAGGACACCACGCCGCCCGTGACGAAGATGAACTTCGTCCGCTTGCCGCGCTGCGAGGGTTCGTTCCTGCCGGAACGCAGGGCGCTCATGCGGTCCTCCTTTTCTCCCGCAAGAATTCCGTGCGGGCTCGTTCGAGATCGTCAGGTGTATCCACGGCCAGCGAGTGCCAGCGGCCGACCGCGACGTCGATGCGCTCGCCGAAGTAGAGGGCGCGAAGCTGCTCGAGGCTTTCGGCGCGCTCCAGCGCAGTCTCCGGCAGCGAGGCGAAGCGTCGCAGCGAAGCCGCCGAGTAGCCGTAGATGCCGAGGTGGGCGAGCGGCGCTACCTCGCCCGCGGTTCGCGGGTACGGAATCAGCGAGCGCGAGAAGTAGAGCGCACGGCCGGCCTCGCCGAGCACCACCTTGACGACGCTGGGATCCGCGGCTTCGCCGCTGCCGAGCGGCCGCGCGGCGGTGGCCATCTCCGCCCCGCGGCGGAGCAGATCGGCTACCGCGGCGATGGCGCCCGGATCGACGAGAGGCTCGTCGCCTTGCACGTTGAGGTATCCGTCGGCGCGTACCTGCTCGGAAGCAGCGGCGATCCGCTCCGTTCCGTTGCGGCACTCGCGCGGCGTCATCAGCGCCCGGAAACCGGCCCGCGAAACGGCCGAGGCGATGCGCTCGTCGTCCGTCGCGACGCAGAGATCGCCGATGCCGTCGACCAGCGCCGCCCGCTCGCACACCCGGACGATCAAGGGGGCGCCGCACAGGTCCGCGAGGGGCTTCCCGGGGAGGCGCTGCGCGCCGTAACGAGCAGGGATGAGAATCGCGAGGCGCACGATCCGTTCTACTTCGCCGATCGGGCACCCGCAACATGGTACGACGGGCGCCGATGTCGGATGTTGACCCGGAGATCCTTGCCGAGATCCGGCGGGCCGCGCTGGAGTTGCGCACGACCGATCCCCAGGCGGCCGTGCGGGTCCTGCGCCGTGCGGCCGCGGCTGGCGGCGGAGCGGAAGTGCTCGCCCGCGGTGCGCTTGGGGAGATCTACCTCGAAGAGCTTGGAGATCTCGACGGCGCGGAACACGAGTATCGCCAGGTGCTCGCCCTCGCACCTGGGCTCGCCGCCGCGGAATTGGGTCTTGCCCGGGTGCTGCGCGAGACGGGCGCGAGCAGCGAGGCGCAGGGGCATTACCGCGCAGCCATCGCCTCGCTGGAGAACGAGGTGGCCTCCTTCCGCGACGCCGCGGCGGCGGGCCAGCCCATTCCGCCCGGCGCCGAGGAGGTGGTGCTCACGCTTCTGGAAGCGGCGCTCGAGGCGCAGGAGCGGATCGATGAGTCGCTCCTCGACTGGGCCGTCCGCGAACGGCTCTTCGATGCGCTCTCCGGCGAGGAAGGCGATCCCGCCGAGGACTGGTTCCGCTTCCATTCCCTGCGCGCCCGGCTCCTCTGGCAGCAGGGCCGGCGCGACGATTCGGCGCAGGCCCATGCCATCGCCGTGGCCATCCTGCAGCAGGCGATCGCCGCCGCGGAAGCGCGCCTGCCGGACGCGTCGCCCGAGGATTGCGCGAGGCTCGAAGAGGAGATCCGCGACTATCGCGACGCGCTCTCCGAGTCGTCGGGCGGGCTCGTGTCGCTCCGCTCTCCCAGGGCCTGATCAGACCTTGCCGTTCCCGTTGGTGCGACCGAGGAAGCGTCCGGGGCGGCGCCGCTCCTCTCCGGTGCGCCTCGGCTCGGCCGTCATCCCGTGGCGTGGGAGCACGGCGCCGCAGCGCTTGCAGGTCGCGGGCGTGAGGTTCCGCTCCATGCGCCCGCAGACGGGACAGAAGCGCACCACGTAGAGATAGGCGAGGAAGATCGAGCCGCAGAGCAGGACCGCGACTTCGTACGCGATCTGGCGGTGGGCGAGCAGATCCGGTCCCATCCAGGCGAGCAGCGCGATGGCCGCGAGCAGCATCGCGCGGAAGGCGATCCGTTTCGTCCTTCCGGAGGCACGGCCCCTGGCGAGCCACCCGAGCCACAGCCCGAGGGAGGCCAGGCCGAGCACGAGCGCTGCAAGCCGCATCGAGCGGCTTCTACCGCGGGCGCTCGCGCCCTAGAAGAGCCGGCTGCGCAGCCGGCGGCAGCGAACGAATCTTCGTCTGGATCTACGCCTCATCGAGAGGATGTGCGCACGCCGGAGGGCCGAGGCAAATCCCGTCCGGTTCCGGACCCTGCTAGAGGGGGCGCAAGCCGGCGATGAGCGCGCGCAAGTCCTCCGGGAGCGGCGCCGAGAAGCGCATCCGTTCGCCGGACGACGGATGGGACAGCGACAATTCGTCGGCGTGCAGCGCCTGCCGGACGTGGCGGAGAGCGCGGCGCTCGTCGGGGGTCAAGAGCGGGTCGAACTCTCCGCGCGGCGGAGGCGACGTCCGGCTCTCGGCGAGCTTGAGGAAGATCCCCTCGTCGGGACCGTAGAGCTTGTCGCCGACCAGCGGGAACCCGGCGGCGTGCAGATGGGCGCGGATCTGGTGCTGGCGTCCGGTCCGCGGGATGCAGCGAACGAGCGCGAGCGGTCTGCCATCCGCATCGGCGTAGCGGCGCTGGGTGCGGAAAGCGGTGAGCGAAGGCATCCCGTTCGGGTCGACGCGGACCTTCACCTTGACCGTGGGCGTTCCGACAGCGAGCGGCAGATCGACGTCGAAATCGCCTTCGGGCGCCCCCTCCACGAGGGCGAGATAGCTCTTCTCCACCTCGCGCCGCGCGAAGGCGGCCTTGAGCACCCGCGTGTTCTTCGGATCGCAACCGCAGGCGACGAGACCGCTCGTCTCGCGGTCGAGACGGTGCGCCGGATCGGGCTTGTTTCCTTCCGCGTTGCGGTGCCGGGTCGCGAGAGCGTGGGTCAGCGTCGAGACGAAGTAGCGCGCGCTCGGGTGGAGCGCGAGGGGCGCTGGCTTGTCGACGACGAGCAGCGCCTCGTCCTGGTAGACGACGGGAATCTCCCGCGGCTCGCCCTGATCGCCGGACGACCGCTTGCGCAAGGCGAAGCGCAGCCCGGGCCACACCGGCGTATCGGGCAAGAGCTCGGGTTCGCGATGCACGAGCGACGAGCCGCGCAGGATCTTCTCGAGGACCGCGGGATCGATCGGCCGCCGCAGCTTCTCCGCGACGTACCGCGCGAGCGACCAGCCGGCGTAGTTCGCCTCGACCTCGAACTGGAGGAGCGATGGATCGGCTTCGGGCAGCTCGGGAATCAAGCTGCCTTCGCCGCGGCGGCGCGGAAGGAGCGTACGACGTCCAGGAGCCCCTGCCCGAGCGAGATGCTGGGCTCGAATCCGAGCAGCTCGCGGGCGCGCGTGAGGTCCGCCGAGGAGGAGCGCACGTCGCCGGCACGCGCCGGACGGTGCTCGATGCCGAGGTGTGCCGCTTCCGGCCCGACCGCCTCGCGGATGAGAGCGATGAGCTCGAGGAGCGAGGCGCAGTGCCCGCTCGCGATGTTCACGACCGACCCTGAGGCGCGCCGGGAAGTCGAGGCGATGAGGCACGCACGTACGACGTCCTTCACGTGCACGAAATCGCGGGTCTGGAGGCCGTCGCCGAAGACAATGGGCGGCTCGCCCGAAAGGAGCTTGGTGACGAAGCGCGGGATCGCCGCCGAGTACTCGCTCTTCGGATCCTGCCGCGGCCCGTAGACGTTGAAGAACCGCAGCGCGACGCAGGGAAGCCCGTAGGCCGCCGTGTAGGTCTGCGCATAGAGCTCGCAGGCAATCTTCTGCGCTGCGTAGGGTGACACCGGCCGCACCTGGAGCCCCTCGTGCTTGGGCTGCTCGGGTCCATCGCCATAAGCCGCGCAGGAGCAGGCGAGGACGACCCTCTCGGTACCGGTGCGCCGGGCGGCTTCGAGGACCTTGACCGTGCCGCCGACGTTCACGGCGGTGGTGCGCTCCGGCTCCTGCATCGAGACCGGAACCGACGGGATGGCGGCGAGATGGAACACGTACTTCGCGCCTTCCACCGCCTTGGCGACCGCCGCGGGGTCCGCAATCGAGCCTTCCACCATCCGGAAACGCGGGTTCTGCGACAGGAGGGCAATGGTCTGTCGTTTGCCGCTCGAGAAGTCGTCCAGCCCGGCCACCTCGTGGCCCCGCTCGAGCAATTCCTCCGCCAGATGTCCGCCGATGAACCCCGCCGCCCCGGTGACGCAAACCTTGGACATCGCCCTAACCCCTCCCCGCCCTTCCAACGGTCATTGCGGCCGAACCGATCCTGAAACGTAGAGCGAGAACGCGATCCCGCACGACGCCTTGCCTTCCGGCGTGGCGAGCTGGGTGCAGTCGCAGGCGTTGGTATCCAGCTGGTGCTGACAGTAGGCCCGGTCCTGCGCCGTCACGGGAAAAGTCGACTCCGAATCCTTCGCCCTCCGGTTGCACTCCGCCCTCGTCCCGTCGTCGGGTAGACAGTTGCAGATCCTGCCGGCGAGGTCCAAGCAGGCATCCCCGCAGCCTGTTGCAAGGATGACGGTGAGCATGCAGCCGAGCAGCGGCAAGACCTTGACCTTTTTGCGCATCGACACGGCTCGGCGATCTATCACGAACGGGCGCGGGCGCCGCTCGGGAACGAGGGTAGGAAGATGCGATTCGTCTGGCTGCACGGGTTCGCGAGCGCCCCCACCTCGACCAAGGCCCGCTACGTCCAGGAGCGCCTCGCGAGAAGAGGGCAGACCCTGGAGGTTCCCGACCTGAACGAGCCTGCTTTCCGCGACTTGACGGTGACGCGGATGCTCGACCAGCTAGCAAAGATTTCCGGCCAGGACCGCCTGGTACTCTTCGGATCGAGCCTCGGCGGCTACGCGGCGGCGACCTATGCGGCGAGGCATCCGGACCAGATCGCGGCGGCCGTGCTGCTCGCTCCGGCCTTCGACCTCGCCCGTAGGTGGGAGGAGCGGATGCCGCGGGCAGACCTGCGGCGCTGGCGCAGGGAGGGCGTCTTTGCCTTCGACCACTACGCACACGGCCGCAAGGAAGAGCTGTCGATCGAGTTCCTCGGGGACGCGGCGAAGTACGATCCGTTCCCGCTGCCGGCTGCCCCGACCCTCGTCTTGCAAGGGACCCGCGACGACGTGGTCGATCCGGGCCTCGCGCGTGAGTTCGCCTCGCGGATGGACGGCCGGGCCCGGCTGGTCGAGCTTCCCGATGGGCACGAGCTGGCCGCCGACCTTCCGCGGCTGTGGCGCGAGATGGAAGCCCATCTGGCGCCGTTCCTCGGACCCTGAGAGTTACTTCTTCGCTGCCCGGCCGACCCCGTAGTAGGCGAAGCCCATGTCGCGCAGGCGCTGCGGGTTCCAGATGATGCGGCCGTCGAAAACGACCGGCTTCGCCATCAGCTCCTTCACCCGCTGGAAGTCGGGCTGCCGGAACTCGTTCCACTCCGTGACGAGGAACAGCGCCTCGGCGCCTTCGACCGCATCGTAGGGATTGGCGGCGAAGCGGACCCGCCCCTCGAGCTGCTTCTTCGAGGCATCCATCGCCACCGGATCGTGCACCGCGATGTCCGCGCCGTCGGCGAGCAGCTCCTCGATGATCGCGAGGGCGGGCGCGCTGCGGATGTCGTCGGTCTTCGGCTTGAAGGCGAGGCCCCAGACGGCGATCTTCTTCCCCCGTGCTCCGCCCTGCGCCGCGAAGTGCACCTTGGCCTTCTGCGCGAGGAGCCGCTTCTGGCGGTCGTTCACCGCGTCGACGGCGGCGAGGAGGGTGAAGTCGAGGCCATTGTTTCGCGCGGTGGCGACCAGCGCCTTCACGTCCTTCGGGAAGCAGGATCCGCCGTAGCCCACGCCCGGGAAGAGGAACGGGTGACCGATGCGGCGGTCCGATCCCATCGCTTTGCGAACGGCATCGACGTCGGCGCCGACGCGCTCGCAGAGCATGGCCACGTCGTTCATGAAGCTGATGCGCGTCGCGAGCATCGCGTTGGCGGCGTACTTGGTCAGCTCGGCCGAGGCGGGATCCATGAAGTAGATGGGGCTCTCGGTGCGGACGAATGGCGCGTACAGCTCGGCGACCAGAGCGCGCCCCTTCTCGCTGGAGGCACCGATGACGATGCGGTCGGGCCGCATGAAGTCGTCGATGGCGGCGCCTTCCTTGAGGAACTCGGGGTTGGAGACGACGTCGATGGGCGCCTTGCCCTTGCCCGAAAGCTCGGCCTGCATGCGCTGTGCGGTGCCGACCGGGACCGTGCTCTTGTTGACGATCACCGTGTAGCGCTCGGCGCAGGCGGCGATTTCGTGGGCGACGCGCATCACCGTGCGCAGGTCGGCATTGCCGTCGTCGCCCTGGGGCGTTCCGACGGCGATGAAGACGACTTCGGCGGCCCGGACCGCCGAGCGGAGATCGCTCGTGAAGAAGAGCCGCCCCCCCTTGATGTTGCGGGCGAGGAGCTCTTCCAGCCCCGGCTCGTAGATGGGGGTCTTGCCGGCGCGCAGCGCCGCGAGCTTCGCCTCGTCCACGTCCACGCAGGTGACCGCGTGCCCGGTCTCCGCGAAGCAGGTGCCGGCGACGAGTCCGACGTATCCGGTTCCGACGACGGCGATGTGCATTCGACGATCTCCGGTTGCAGCTGGTCTGCTTTATTTTACCAGCTACTCGACCGTCACGCTCTTCGCCAGGTTGCGCGGCTGGTCCACGTCGGTGCCCCGGTGATCGGCGACGTGGTAGCTGAACAGCTGTGTCGGGATGACCGAGATGATGGGGAGCAAGAGCGCATTCGTCTGCGGGATCGCGATGGCGCACTCCACGATCTTGGGCACCATCTTGTCGTCGTCGCTGTGGATGGCGATGACGCGCCCGCCGCGGGCCTTCACTTCCTGGATGTTCCCGAGGATCTTCTCGTAGTTCACGCCCGCCTCGCTGGCCGAGTCGCGAGGCGCGAGCACCATCACCGGCATGTTCTCGTCGATGAGCGCGATGGGCCCGTGCTTCATCTCGCCGGCGGCGTAGCCCTCGGCGTGGATGTACGAGATCTCCTTCAGCTTGAGGGCGCCTTCGAGGGCGACCGGGTACTGCGGGCCGCGGCCGAGGAACAGCAGATCTCGCGCCGCCGAGAACTTGTAGGCGGCCTGCTTGATCTCCTCTTCGTGCTTCAACGTCTTCTCGACGAGCGAGGGAAGCTCGCGCAGGTGCTCGAGGTGCTTGCGCGCCGTCGGGACGTCGAGCGTCCCGCGCAGGCGGCCGAGGCGAACGGCGAGGAGGAAGAACGCCGCCAGCTGGGTGGTGAAGGCCTTGGTGGAAGCGACGCCGATCTCCGGACCGGCATGCGTGTAGAGGACGTCGTCCGCCTCGCGGGCAATGGCGGAGCCGACCACGTTGCAGATGGCGAGTCCGCGGGCTCCCCGCGACTTGGCTTCGCGGAAGCTGCCCAGCGTGTCGGCGGTCTCGCCGCTTTGCGAGACGGCGATGCAGAGGGTCCGCGCGTCGACGAGCGGCTCGCGATAGCGGAACTCGCTCGCCAGATCGACCTCGACCGGGATGCGGGCCAGGGTCTCGATCATGAGCTTGCCGGTCAGCGAGGCGTGCCAGCTCGTGCCGCAGGCGACGACGTGGATCTTGTTCAGGCCCGCGACCGTCTTGGCGTCGAGGTGGCACCCGTCGAGATACACGTCTCCTTCCTCGACGGATGCGCGCCCGCGGATGGTGTCGGTGAGCGCGCGGGCCTGCTCGTGGATCTCCTTGTGCATGAAGTGCTTGTGGCCGTTCTTCTCCGCCATGGTCGGCGTCCAGTCGATCCGCCGGACCTTGCGGTCGAGCTTCTTGCCCGCCCGATCGGTGAGCTCGATCCCTTTCTTGGTGATGACCGCGAAGTCTCCCTCCTCGAGGAAGATGACGTCGCGGGTGTGGGCGAGGATGGCGGGGACGTCGCTGGCGACGAAATTAGCGCGCTCGCCGAGGCCCAGGACGAGGGGCGAGGCGTTCTTCGCGACCACCAGCATCTCGGGCGACCTCTCGCTCACCACGGCGAGGGCGTAGGTCCCCTTCACCTTGGCGAGCGCTCCGCGGACCGCGTCGGGAAGCTTCTTGCCGCTCTTCTCCTCGTCGGAGATGAGGTGGGCGAAGATCTCGGTGTCCGTCTCCGAGCTGAACTTGTGGCCGGCCTCCTGGAGGTCGGCCTTCAGCTCGAGGTGGTTCTCGATGATCCCGTTGTGGACGACGGCGACGCCTTCGTACTTGTGGGGATGCGCATTCTCGTCCGACGGCTTCCCGTGGGTCGCCCAGCGGGTGTGCCCGATGCCCGTCGCGCCTTGCGGCGTCGCGTCGCGAAGCCGGTTCTCCAGAGTCTGGAGCTTTTCTTCGACGACTTCTTCGGAGCCTTCTTTTCGACCCAGCCTTCGATGTTGCGCTGCTTGCCCGCGCTGACCGCCAGGGAGCCCGCAGGGACGTCCTCGCGGACGGTGGTGCCCGTCCCGACGTAGGCGCCCTTCCCGACGGTGAGCGGAGCGACCAGCTGCGTATCCGAACCGACGAACGCGCCGTCTTCGATGGTAGTGACGAACTTGTTCGCGCCGTCGTAATTGCAGGTGATGGTGCCCGCGCCGATGTTGCAGCCTTCGCCGATCACCGCGTCGCCAAGGTAGCTCAGGTGGTTGGCCTTGCTCCCCTTGCCGAGGACGCTCTTCTTCAATTCGACGAAATTGCCGACGTGGGCGTCCTCGCGGATGTCGGCCCCGGGACGCAAGCGGGCGAACGGGCCCACCACCGCTCCCTTGCCGACTTTCGAGTCGGTCATGTGGCAGTACGGCAGGATCTTCGCGCCGTCCGCGACCTCCACGTCCACCAGTATGGAACCTTGTCCGACCTCCACATTCTTCCCAAGCTTCGTCTTGCCGCGTAACGAAACCATCGGCTCCAGGATGCTGTCGGCTCCGACCTCGACGCCTTCCTCGAGCCAGGTGACGGAAGGATCGATCACCGTCACTCCGTCCTTCATGAGCTCCGTGAGCCGGCGTTCCTGGAGTTTCGCGGCCGAGGTGGCGAGCTGGGCGCGATCGTTGATTCCGCTCACCTCGTCTTCGCTCGCCTCGACGGACGCGGGCCACGGCACGCGGCCTTCGCGAGCGAGCGCAGAAGCCGCGGCGACGATGTCGGTGAGGTAATACTCGCCCTGCGCGTTCGATCGGCCCATCCGGGACAGCGCGCTGAAGAGGAACCCAGCGTCGCAGAGATAGATGCTGGCGTTCACTTCGTCGATCCGGCGCTCTTCGGGGGTGGCGTCCTTCTCCTCGACGATGCGCTCGATCCCGCCCTTCGCGTTGCGAACGATGCGCCCGTAGCCACGAGGCTCTTTGACGCGGGTGGTGAGGAGCGCGAGCGGCGCCTTGCTCTCGGCCTTGGCGCGGACCAGACGCTGCAGCGTCTCCGGAGTGATGAGGGGAACATCGCCCGCCAGGATGAGAACGCTGCCCCGGTCGCCGAAGCCCGCCTTGCGCAGCGCAGCCTCGGCGGACATCACGGCGTGGCCGGTGCCGAGCTGTTCGGCTTGCAACGCGAACTCGATGCGAGCTCCGCTGAAGAGCGGGGAAAGCTCCTTCTCGACCGCCTCGGCCTGGTGCCCGACCACCACCACTACCGGCGAGCTTCCCTGCGAGAGGGCCGCCCGGATCGGGTAGTAAGCAATCGGCCGCCCGCAAACCCGGTGCAGGACCTTTGCCTTATCCGATTTCATCCGGGTGCCCTTGCCTGCGGCGAGCACCACGGCTGCGATTTGCTCCATCCCCACTCCGTCCAGCCCCACTCCGTCCACTTACTGACTGCCGCCCGTGCGCCCGCCGGGCTGCTTAGATGGGTACTTGTTTGCTCACCGTCAAGAGACGCTAGATGATCGACGACGCAAAAGGACGCGGGTGCGAGTGCCGTGCCAGCATCTCCCATGAGGAAGGCGCCCGACCCTTTCGTCGACCTGCACCTTCATGCAGAGGGGCTGAGCGACGCCGATCTGACCACCCTTTCGCTCTTCGGCCTGGCCGCCGCGGTGACTTGCGCCAACGATGCCGGGGCGACGAGTGCCGAGGAGCTGCGCGCTCACTGGGACGGTCTCGTCTCGGTGCAGGCGTCCCGTCTCAAGGCCTGTGGGATCCGGCCCTTCGTGGCTCTCGCGGTCCATCCCGCCCGCATCCCCTGGCACGGCCTGGACGACCTCCTCCACCGGCTTCCCCGCTATTTCGACGACCCCCGGGTCGCCGCTATCGGAGAAGTCGGTCTCCAAGAAGGTTCCTCTCGCGAGGAGGAAGTGCTCCTGCGCCAACTGGAGCTGGCTGCCCAGCTGCGCAAGCCCGTCATCGCCCACACGCCCGCGGCGGGCAAACTTTCCGTCACCAAACGGCTCCTCGCCATCCTGCGCGAATCGAGGGCGGCGCCTGCGAAGGTCCTCATCGACCACGTGACACTGGAGACTTTTCCGCTCGTGCGCGCCTGCGGCTACCGGGCGGGCCTGACGCTCCAGCCGGGCCTGCTCGAAGCGGCGGAGGCAGCCCAGCTCGTCTCGCGCAATGGCGCCGACGGGATCGTCCTGACCAGCGACGCGGGAGAGGGCGCGAGCGACCTGCTTGCTCTTCCCCGCGCCGCCGGATCGCTCCGCAAGGCCGGGCTCTCGTTCGCCCTCATCCGCAGGGCGCTCTACGAAGCGCCGCTCGAGTTCCTCGGCGCGTCCGCCTGACTTTCCCCCAAGATGACTACCCGGCGAGGCACTAGCCTGGCCCTCGCTCGCCGGCCTCGTGTCCGTGCAGAGCGGTAGGCTCACGCCCCCCCGGCCGCGTGTGTAGGGAGCGCCCCGACCTCTCCTCTCGTCGATTACTGGCGTAGAGGGGGAAAAGCGGGCAGAGAGGCCTCTGGTCCCTCGTCCGGTGGGCACGTGCATGGTACGGTGTAGGCCTTTCTTTCTTGTGGGCCGGGCGGGAAGCCAGGCGCCGTGATCGTCTGTTGTTCGACCGTGATGACCGAATCCCTTCGCCGCGTAACGCCGTTCTTCCTCGCCGCGCTGGCGGTCTGCTCGCCGGTTGCCTGCAAGCACAGCCGGACCCCGGACGCGCAGCCCTCGGTCCAGCGCGCCTCGGTCGTTTCGGTTCCCGCGCCCTCGGCATCGACCGCGAAGCCCATCGACGCCTCCGACGCCGTCCGCGGCGCGGACCGCCCCGCGCCGACGCCGCGGCCGGCTCTCTGTCTGGTGACGACGGGTGGCCAGGACGCCCCGGTTCCCGATCTGCTCGAGCAGGCCGCCCGCGAGTTCGAGAAGGGCCGCTTCGAGGGCGCGCTGGAATGCGCCCGGGAAGCCTCCCGCCTCGACCCGCAGAGCGTCGCCGCCCATCACTTCCGCGGCGCCTCCCTCGCCGAGCTCGGGCACCTGGACGAGGCGCGGACCGCTTACGCGCGCGCCCTGGTCCTCGACCCGGACGATCCCGAAGTCTTGCGCTCCGCGGCCGACCTGCACGTCCGCAGGCTCGGGGCTCGCGACGATCTCGAGCTCGCCCTCGCCTACGTGCAGCGCGGGTTGGTACGCGCGCAGAAGCTGAAGGACCGCGCGCTCCTCAAGGATCTGTACCTGCTCCAGGCGATGGCGCACGACGATCTCGGGCGGCCCGCCGACGCGCTCGTCGCCGCCAACCGCTCTCTCGACTACGACATGCACGACCGCGAGGCCCGCCGGGAGAAGGGCGTCGCGCTCTTCGAGCTGTGCCGTTTCGGCGAGGCCAAGGTGGAGCTGGCAAAGCTCGCCTCCGACGAGCCCGACGCCTGGGCAGAGCATTACCTCGGCCTCATTGCCGAGCGCTCCCACGACGACGTCGCGGCCGCGCAGCACTTCGCCCGCGCGCAAAAGCTCGACCCGGAAGCCTTCCGGCCTTCGCCTGCGCCCTCCGTCTCGGCGTTCGCAAAGGTGGTGCAGGAAGAGGTGTCGAAGCTTCCCAAGGAAGTCCAGCAAGGCCTCACGCAGAGCAAGTTCGCGGTCATCGACCTGCCCGACCAGAGCGACTTGACGGCGACCGATCCGCCGCTCTCGCCCGGCATCCTCGGGCTCTTCCGCCCGCCGCCCGACGGCGCTCCGGCCACGGACAAGCCCGCCATCTTCCTCTACCGTCGCAACCTCGCACGGGCCGCGCATACCGACGAGGAGCTGCACCGCGAAGTCCGCGATACCTTGCTGCACGAGGTGGGGCACCTCAACGGCGAGGACGACGATCAGCTGCGCGATCGCGGTCTGTGAGAAGACACCTCTGGGAGAAGTTGCGCTCGTGAAGATGATCGACGTCGGTGAGAAGGAACGGACCTCGCGCATCGCGGTCGCGCGAGCCGAGCTGCGCTGCAGCAAGGAAGCGCTGAAGCTCCTCAACGAGGGCCGGCTGGAGAAGGGCGACGCGCTCGCCGCGGCCCGCATCTCCGGCATCATGGCCGCGAAGCACACGCCCGCGCTGCTGCCGCTCTGCCACACCATCGCGCTTGCCGGCGCCGACGTGGACGTTGCCGCCGACGAGCCCGCGGGCCTGGTCCGCATCGAGGCGCGGGTCCACGCGATCGAGCGCACCGGGGTCGAGATGGAAGCGCTCACGGCCGCCTGCGCCGCCGCGCTCACCGTCTACGACATGATGAAGCGCCACGACCGCGGCATGGAGCTCATTTCGCTCCGGCTGGTGCGCAAGTCCGGCGGCCGCAGCGGCGAGTGGCACCGGCCCGACGAAGAAGCACGCGCCCGCGAGACGGCGTCCACCGCGCGCTGGGAAGAGCCGGCGCCGAAGGCCGCGAAGAAACCGCCCAAGCCCTAGTAGCGAGGGAGGTCGAAGACGTCCCTCATCAACGGCCGTGCGCGCCGTGCGAGAGGAACCGCTCGGCGTCGATCGCCGCCATGCAGCCGGTTCCCGCCGCCGTCACCGCCTGCCGGTAGGTCGGGTCTGCCGCGTCTCCCGACGCGAACACGCCCGGAACGCTGGTCTTCGTCGAGCCCGGCTGCACCTTGATGTAGCCGACCGCGTCGGTCTCCAGCTGGCCGCGGAAGAGCTCCGTGTTGGGCTCGTGGCCGATGGCGATGAAGAGGCCCTTCATCGGATGGGTGCGGGTCTGCCCGTTGGTCGTGTCGCGCGTCTTGACGCCGGTGACGCCGGACTTCTTGTCGCCGAGGATCTCCACCACGTCCTGGTTCCACTCCCAGGCGATCTTCGGATTCGCGAGCGCGCGCTGCTGCATGACCTTGCTCGCGCGGAGCTCGTGGCGGCGGTGGATGACGGTCACCTTGGCGGCCATCTTGGTGAGGAAGAGCGCCTCCTCCATTGCGGTATCGCCGCCGCCGACCACGCCGATCTCCTTGTCGCGGAAGAAGAACCCGTCGCAGGTCGCGCAGGCCGACACGCCGCGGCCGCTGAGCTCCTTTTCGGAGGGCAGATCGAGCCACTTCGCCGACGCGCCGGTGGCGACGATCACCGACTCCGCCCGCATCCCGCCTCCGCTCCACTCGACGAGGAAGGGACGCTCGCGCAGATCCACCTTGGTGACCACGTCGTCGATGATGTGGGTCCCGAACCGCTCCGCCTGGGCGCGGAAGAGGTCCATCAGCTCCGGCCCGAGGATGCCCTTGGGGAACCCGGGATAGTTCTCGACGTCGGTGGTGATCGTCAGCTGCCCGCCGGGCTGCAGGCCGCTGAAGAGGACCGGCTTGAGATTCGCCCGCGCCGCATAGACGGCGGCCGTATACCCGGCGGGCCCGCTTCCGATGATGACGACCTGGTGCTTCTCCAACGGGACCATCTCCTTGGGGACCGTTCGATGCCACAGTCCTCGCCAGGTTGCCAGCTACGCGAAGGCGGGCTCCATTTGCTACACTTCCCTTCTGCGGGGGCGAAAGGATCACTTGGACCCGGCCCAGCTCAAGCAGGTGCCGCTGTTCGCGAACCTGACTGCGGACCATCTGCAGAAGGTTGCCGCCATCGCCATGCCCAGAATCCTCAAGATGGGCGAGCACGTCTTCCGGGAAGGCGAGATCGGCACCGAGATGTACATCATCGGGACGGGCAAGGTGCGCATCTCCAAGATGGTTCCCGGGGTCGGCGAGGAAGCCCTCGCCATACTCGATGCCGGCAGCTACTTCGGCGAGATGGCCCTCATCGACGACACGCCGAGGTCCGCGGACGCGACCGCGCAGCAGAGCTGCTCGCTCTACGTCATCCAGAAGACCGACCTCGAGCAGCTGATGTTCCAGCACAAGGATCTCGCCTACGAGCTGCTCTGGACGTTCGTGCGCACGCTCTCCGCGCGGCTCCGCGAGACGAACGACAAGATCAAGGCCTTCTTCGCCATCTCCGCGCGGTTCTGATCGAGCGCCTCGATGTGGAACGGGGTCCCATCCTGACACGGGCCTCGCGCCGGCGTTCCACTCGGCGACCTTCGTGGCATGGACGCTGCACAGCGGCGCTGCATGCCGCACGAATGGCGAATCCTGGAACAAGGGCCCGAGGCCCTCACCGACATCGACCTCGTCGCCTCGCTCTTGACGCGGTCGTCGCGCCGCTGCGGACCCGAGCAGATCGCGGCCCGCGTCCTGGCAACGGGACTGTCGGCGCTGCGGCGCGCTTCACCCGGGGAATTGCTCTCGATCGAAGGGATGCGCGAGCGCGACGCCGCGCGAGTGCTCGCCGCGCTGGAGTTGGGCAGGCGGGTCGCGCAAGCCACCGCTCCGCGACGCGAACGGCTCCTCCACCCGGCCGACATGGCCGCGCAGATCGCGCCGCGCCTCGCCCATCTCGCGCACGAGGAGTTCTGGACCATCCTGCTCACCTCGCGCCTGGAAATCGTGCGCTCGGTGCCCATCGCGCGAGGCGGACTGAGCCAGTGCTCGGTGTTGCCGCGGGAAGCGTTCGCGCCGGCGGTGCTCCACCGCGTCCCGCGCGTGGCGTTCGCGCACAACCATCCTTCCGGCGATCCGCTGCCCTCGGCCGACGACGTGCGCCTCGGCGCGGCGCTCGACGATGCCGGACGGACGCTCGGCATCGAGGTGGTCGATCACATCGTCCTCGCGGACGGAGCCTTTCACAGCGCACGCCAGGGGCCGGGACTCTTGCCTCGCGCCGCCGCGGCGGCGTGAAGGAGACGGGAATGGAAGAGCGGTTCGATCTCGAAGCGGCGTTGCGCAGTCATCTCGGGTACCAGAGCTTCCGGCCCGGCCAGGAAGAGATCGTGCGGTCGGTGCTCTCGGGGCGACCGACCATCGCGGTGATGCCGACGGGGTCCGGCAAGAGCCTCTGCTACCAGCTGCCCGCCGTGCTCCTCGAGGGCACCACCATCGTCGCCTCACCGCTCGTGGCGCTCATGAAGGATCAATCCGACGCGCTTGCTCTGCGGGGTATCGCCGCAACCTTCGTGAACAGCTCGCTCCCCGATACCGAGCGCCACGATCGGCAGGAAAGGATTCGCCGGGGCGAGTTCAAGATCGTCTACGTCGCTCCGGAGCGGTTCCGCTCCGCCTCCTTCCGGGCCTGCGTGGCGGGCGTGCGCGTTCCGCTCTTCGCCATCGACGAGGCGCACTGCATCTCGTCCTGGGGCCACGACTTCCGGCCCGACTATCTCCGCCTCGCCGAAGCCCGCGGCCATCTGCGGGCCGAGCGCATCCTGGCGCTCACCGCGACGGCGACTCCGGAGGTGCGCGGCGACATCGCCCGCGCCCTCGCGCTGGAGGATCCCCGCGTCTTCGTCTCGGGTTTCGATCGGCCCAATCTCTTTCTCGAGGTCCTGCGGGTTCCCGGCGACGAGGAGAAGCTCGGCCGGATCCTCGCGCTCGCGCGCAAGGGCGGACCGGGGCTCGTCTACACGGCGACGCGCAAGAACGTCGGCAAGGTGGTGGCCGCGCTCCGCCGCAACGGCGTCCTCGCCCTCGGGTATCACGCGGGCATGGACGACGCGGAGCGGACCGAAGTGCAGGACCGCTTCCACGGAGGCGAGGCGCCCATCGTCGTCGCGACCAACGCCTTCGGGATGGGCGTCGACCGCGGCGATGTCCGGTTCGTCGCGCACTTCGACGTTCCGCGATCGCTCGAGGCCTGGTACCAGGAGATCGGCAGGGCAGGGCGCGACGGACGACCGAGCCTCGCGCTGCTCCTCTTCAACTTCGCCGACGTCGCGATGCAGCGCCGGATGATCGAGGCGAGCCACCCCCGCGAGCCGCTCTTGCGCAAGCTCTGGGAGGAGGCGCGGGAGATGGGCGAAGGCGCAACCGACGCGCTCGCGGAACGGGCCGGCGCAAGGCCACAGGACGCGCAGGCGGCGCTCAAGCTCTTCTCTCGCGGCGGCCATCTCGAGCGCGGACGCGGGCGCGATGCGCAGTCCTTCACGGTCTCGTCCACGGACGTCGCCTTCGACGACCTGGGGATCGATCTCGAGACCGGAGCGGCGCGGCTGCTCCACGAGCGCCGCATGCTCGACCGGATGGTCCGATTCGCCGACGAGAAGTCCTGCCGCAGGCGGGCCGTGCTGCGGTACTTCGGCGATCCGGCGGCTCCCGCGTCCTGCAACGCCTGCGACCTCTGCGTCGGAGCGCAGGCTCCGCAGGCGGAACCCATCGTCGTCGCCAGCTCGCGCACGAAGCGCGAAGCGGCCGCGGAGGCCGCGCCGCTCGACGCTGATTTCAATCCCGAAGCGTTCCAGGCGCTGCGAACCTTGCGCACGCAGATCGCGCGCGAGGATCGGGTGCCGCCCTACGTGGTCTTCCACGACTCGACTTTGCGCGCCCTCGCGCACGCCTTGCCGACCGACGAACCCACCTTCCTCGCCGTCCGCGGCGCGGGAGCGGGTCGCTGGCAGAAGTACGGGGACCGCGTCGTTTCCGCGCTGGCCCCGTTCGTGGCCCAACGGGCGGAAGGAGCGCCTCCCGCGTGATGACCGCGGGTGGATGGTGGAGCGTCGGACGCGCGTGCTAAAGCGAAGCAGCATCTACCTTGGAGAGGCCCCCTCATGGCTGGAAGCGTCAACAAAGTGATCCTGATCGGTCATCTCGGGAAGGACCCCGAGGTGCGCTACACGCCGAATGGTCAGGCGGTGGCGAACTTTACCGTCGCGACCAATGACTCCTGGACCGACAAGGCGGGCCAGAAGCAGGACCGCACGGAGTGGCACCGGGTAGTCGTCTGGGCCAAGCTCGCGGAGCTTTGCGGTGAGTACCTGAGCAAGGGCCGCCAGGTGTATCTGGAAGGCCGCCTGCAGACGCGCGAGTGGACCAACAAGGAAGGCGTGAAGCAGTACACGACCGAGGTGGTTGCGAACCAGGTCGTCTTCCTCTCCGGAGGAGAGCGCGGGCAGGGCCGCGGTTCGTCGCGCGGTGCCGCTGCGGGCGCGGGCGCGGGCGGGGACGACTTCGGTCAGCCGCCGCCACAGTTCGACGAGTCGCCGGGGCCGGGCGCGGGCGGCGGCAAGGCGGAGGACGACATCCCGTTCTGACGGACCCTCTCAACCGCCGGGGCGCGAAGCGTCCGGCGGCTGGACGGAGCACGACTGCAGCTCGGGAGTGCAGGCCGGGGCCAATCCCGGGGCCTGCGGCGCGCTGGTTGCCGCGGGCACTGCGGGGGCAGGCGGCGTGGCCTGCGCTGCCGCAGCGGCAGGCGCGGTGCGCGCCCATGCCGGATTGGGGATGCTCGTCAAAGGCCAGAGCTCCTCGTCGGAAGCGCGCGGCGCGAAGGTGGCGGGAACGGCGCTGGCCGCGGTCTTGGCGGCGGCTG
The DNA here is from genome assembly GCA_005879805.1 of Deltaproteobacteria bacterium. Taxonomy (GTDB): domain Bacteria; phylum Myxococcota; class Myxococcia; order Myxococcales; family 40CM-4-68-19; genus VBKO01. Next base: position 19,992 of record VBKL01000077.1, read on the forward strand.
CGGCCTCGAGAGCGGCCGCCGTGGCCTGCGCCGCCGCGGCTGCTTCCCGCGGATTGATCTGCGGAGAGGTCCCCGGGGCGAGCGAGGCACTGGATACCGGGACGGACGAGGACTGCGACAGGGCCGGTGCCGGTAACGGATCCTGGCCGGCCGGCGCCGCGGGCGGCGGGACCGATCGCTGCTCGAGGACCGCGAGCCAGGCCGGCGCCTGGGGAACCTCCATGGGGTTCGCGGACCGGAGAAGCTGAGCCACCGGCGTGTCGTCGGGCTCGAGATCGGCGCGGGAGATTCCTTCCGCGAGAAGCTCGACCAGCGCCTGGGCCTGATCGGCGGGCGCGGCGCGGACGGCGGCGACGAATTCCTCGGCGGAGGCGTCCGCCACCTCGACGAGGCCATCGGAGAGGACGGTGTAGAGGGCGTCGTCGCGCTGCGGAGCGCGAGTGAGGGGAGCGAAGGCGAGAAGCCGCGCCAACGCCTCCGCGCTTCCGTCCACCGCGAGATCGAGCAGCGAGGAGACGGCCGGGACGGGCAGCGCGAGGTCGCGCGTGACCGAGCGGAGGCGGGCGAACAGCTCCGGAGAGGAAGGCAGGGCCTCGAGCAAGGCTCCGCCCCCGCCGTCGGGATCGCTCCGGTACAGCGCATCCGCAGCCATGGCGCGGACGAGCGGGTCGTGCTCGATGCGCAACGCCGTGCGGAGGAGCGCGAGGTTCTTTTTCTCCGCCCGCTGGGCCATCGCGGCGTACGCGGCGATGCGGGTCCGCTGCTCCGTCGGCGGCAGCTCCACCGGGGCCAGGCCCGCGAGCACCTCGCGGTTTCCGCCTTCCGGCGCCCCCACGGAAGCGATCAGCCCGCCCAGGCGATCGATGCTGGACACGACGGGGCTCGAGCGGCCCGTCCAGTCGTTCACGAGGATGGAGAAGGCGAATCGCTCTCCACCGACGCTCTGGACGAATCCGGACAGGGCGGTGACGCGATCCAGGGTGCCAGTCTTGGCGCGCAGCCGTCCGGCGGCGTCGGTGCCCTCCATGCGGAGGCGGAGCGTACCGTCGCGGGCGGCGATGCCGAGGGACGAAACGAACTCCGCGGCGACGGGGAAGCGCTTCCAGATCGCGGTCAGCAAGGTGACCATCTGGTGCGCCGAGAAGCGGTTGGTGTCGTTGAGGCCGCTGCCGTTCTTCAGCTGGTACGAGCCGCGCGGCAGACCCAGCTCGGCGAGCAGGTCCTGGGTGACGTCGATCCCCTTCGCCCAGGTGCCCGGCGCGCCGCGCAGCTCGGCGCCGAGGGTCTTGAGAAGCATCTCGGCGATGAAGTTCGAGGACACCTTGTTCATGTCCCGCACGATGTCGGCCAGCTCTTCCGAGTCGTAGCTGGCGACGGGATAGGCCGCGGCCGGAGCGACGGCCCGGCGCACGCGGCCGGTCACGCGGATGCCGTTTTGCGCGAGGACAGCGCGGAACGTATGACCGAAGTAGAGGCCCGGCTCGGTGACCCGGCGATAGAACAGCATTGGATCGCCGCCGGCCGGGAGGCGTCCCTCCACCGTCACCGTCGTGCCGCCCTGGACCTCGAAGGTATGGGGACGGATCTTGCGGCGGCCGTTGGTGCGGACGGTGGCGACCTGCGCGCTGAGGCGGAAGAATCCGGACGCCTCCGGCTCGAGCTCGACCTTCGCGGGCATCCCGGCGCGGTCACCGGGGCGGACGTAGATGGCGACGGTATTGTGGTTGAGCGAGAGCGCTCCGACGGGAGCGGCATACGCCTTGTCGCTCGACTCCTGCTCCCAGCCCGGGCCCCACTTCTCGGCGTCGAAATACGAATCGTCGACCACGAGGTCCGCGACCGAGCGGACGCCGCGGTGGAAGAGGTCGCGGGCCATGCCCGTCAGGCGCTCCGTCGTCAGCGACGGATCGCCGCGCCCGCGCACGTAGAGCGTTCCCACCCGGCCGCGCTTGTCGGGAGCGCGCTCGGCGAGCATTTCGGTCGAGAAACGGAATTCGGGTCCGAGGCGGAGCAGGGCAGCCGCGGCGGTGATGAGCTTGGTGTTCGAAGCCGGGTTGAGCGCGGCGTCGCCGTCGTGCATGTAGACCGTCGAGCCGTCTTCGAGGGAGACGATGGCGACCGAGGCGCGGGTCCCGGAGAGCGGCGGCTGCATGAAGAGCTGATCAACGGACTTGCGCAAGCTTTCGCGGGCGTCCGGGGCAGCGGTCGCCGGCAAGGCCAGGAAGGCGGCGAAAGCGAGCAAGAGTGCCGGGGCTCGCCGCCAGGTCCTGAAGCTCTGCTGTTCTGCTCGAAACAGATCAACCTCGCGAGGGCGCGCTCGCCCGCTTGCTCGATCGTAGCCGCGGCCTGTCCGGCCGGCAACGCGCCCGAGTCGCGCGATGCGGCTCTTTGTACGAGCCTCGACGACCGAACAGGCGGCGGGACCGTCCCCTTCCCGGTCGCCAGTGGATTCGCCGCACTCGCGGGTGCGGCATCGCAGTCGCGGCGGGTTCGTGGTAGGGGACGCGGCCACACTGGAGGGAAGGGACTTGGACTTCGATACCCTCGCCGCCCGCTGCGTGATCGCCGGAATCCAGGGTCTCGCTCCCACCGCCGACGAGCTCGAGCTTATCGGCCGCGGCGTAGCTGGGGTGGTGCTCTTCCGCCGCAACGTCGAGAGCCCGCAGCAGGTCGCCGAGCTGTCGCAGGCGCTGAAAGCGGCGGCCAAGGGCCCGCTCCTCATTTCCATCGATCAGGAGGGCGGGCGCGTCCAGCGGTTGCGCGCTCCCTACTGGACCGAGCTGCCGAGCATGCGCCGGCTGGGTGAGATCGACGCCGCGGGTGGCATCTCCGGCATGACCGGCACTGCTGTCGCGGAACGCCTCGGCCGCCTGGTGGCGCGGGAGCTGTCGGCCTGCGGGATCGACTACGACTACGCTCCCGTCCTCGACGTCGACACCAACCCCAACAACCCGGTGATCGCCGATCGCTCGTTCAGCCGCGACCCGGCCCGCGTGGCGCGCCTCGGCATCGCCTTCGCCAAGGGGCTCGAAGCGGAAGGGGTCGCAAGCTGCGCGAAGCACTTCCCCGGCCACGGCGACACTTCGCAGGATTCGCACAAGGTGTTGCCCCGTCTCGCTCACGATCGCGAGCGACTCTGGCAGGTGGAGCTGGTTCCCTTCGTCGCCGCGGCCCGGGCGGGCCTCGCCTCGGTGATGACCGCCCACGTCCGTTTCGAGGCCTTCGATCGCCTCCCCGCAACGCTTTCGCCGCTGGCGCTGCAGCTTTTGCGCCGCGACGTCGGATTCCAGGGCGCTTGCATCTCCGACGACCTGGAGATGAACGCCATCGCCGACACCTACGGCGTGGTCGACGGAGCGGAGCTCGCCATCGGCGCCGGGTGCGACGGAGTCCTCGTCTGCCACACCCTCGCCCTGCAGCACCAGGCCATCGAAGGCATCGCACGCGGCGCGCGGGCAGGACCGCTCCCTCGCGAACGCCTCGCCGAGGCCGCGGCTCGAATGGAGAAGCTCCAGCGCTTCGCCCGCCCCGCCGCTTCGATAAAGCCGGAGGCCGCCGCCGCCGCGTGCGCGCCGGCGGAGCACGCTGCCTTCGTCGAGGGACTCGCCGTCTCGCTGGCGAAAGCCGAGCGCCCGCGCGATCCGACGGAGTGGCGCACTACTTCCGCGTGAGCGCGCCCTCGCCGAGGACGGCGAGGACTCCGAGCAGGAGCAGCCCGCTCCACAGGGGCGTGCCGTGTATCCCCTCTGCCGCGAGAGCGCTCGAGGCGACCTGGGCGCTCCCCGAGCCTCCCAGCTGCGCTTTCAGCTCGTCATCGGAGACCCGGCGCAGATCGCTCTCCTTGGGATCGAGCCGGGCGACGAAGTCGAGCGCCGGTTCCTCCCGGGCGGCGCCGCGCTCGGGCTGAACCTCGACGCGGTAGAGACCCGGTGCCGGCACCGGCGCGCCGACGACATCGCTGCCCGGCTCGCGGCGGAGCGGCAGCGCCGTCCCGTCGGGAGCGCGAACCACGGCGATGCGCGTCCCGGAAGGCGGCATCAGCGTCCGCTCGTCGCCGACGGCAGAAGGCGGCGACGTCCTCTCCTCGAGCGATCCCCCGAGCCAGCTCACCCCCTGCTGCAGGACGGGAAGGAAGCTCACCCGCACGGGCCAATCGGTCCACGCGTGCGAGACGGTGCTCGTGTAGAGGAGCACCCGTCCCTGGCCGAGGCGCGACTCGACCAGCGCCGGAGCGCCGTCGTCGTAGGAGAGCAGCGTGTGGGACGCGCCGGTCGGATCGGGCTTGAGCAGCGCGTACTTGAAGGTGCGGGCCGCGAGCAGACCTTCCCGGTCCGCCGCGGAGAAGACGCGGAAGAGCGGGCTCTGCCATTCGACGACGCCGAAGCGCGCCGCCGCCTGATCGGATCCGGCCGGATCCGCGGCCGTCTTGAGGACGTGCAAAGGCCGAGGCAAGAGGTCGCCGAAAGCTTCGTCGTAAGCGTCGGGGTCGACGTGGTCGCCGAGCGAGATGAAGACCCCCACGCCCTTCTTGGTCACGAGCTGCCGTAGGCGCTCGACGAACGCCTTGGGCGGCGCGATGACGTCGAGGAGCAGGATGACGTCGTAACCCTCGAGCGGAGCGTTCATGGCCGCGTCCGCGTCGAGAGTGGTCGGGGCGATGCGCCCGCCGGTCCGCGCCGGCGCGAGTGCCGTCTCGACGAAGAACGCCTCGTCGCGCGTGCGCAGGGACGACGGCGAGCCGTCGACGACCAGCACCTTGAGGTCGCGCGGCACTTGCAGCGTGAAGTCCTGCACGTCGTCCTCGTCGAGCCCCTCGTCCTCGGTGCGGGCGATCTCCACGCGTCCCTCGACGGAGCCCGCCGGCAACGCCGCGCCCAGCGTCTTCTTCGCGGTTCCGCGGGCGGGAACGTCGACGAATCCCTTGGCGACGATCTGGTTTCCCACCCGCAAGGAGACGGGCAGTGCGACCGCCGGCTGCGCGGAGTTGTTGGCGACGGTCGCGACCACTTCGTAGCCGCGGGCCCCGAGGGAAGCGGCGGGCTGGATCGCCGTGGCCACGAGCGCGGTATTTGGCAGCTCGTACCCCTGGGCGGCGTCGACGAGCACCACGTTGGGACGCAGGGGAGCCGCGTTGGGAGGGCTGCCTTCTGGCGCAGGCACGATCGGCGGCGGCGCGTCGAGCCGGATGGAGTGGGCGGCGAGGTCGGTGAAGGCGATGATCCGCTTGCCGGCCACCGGACTCTCCCCGAGGGCGCGCGCGGCGGCGGCGAGGCAGGACGTCAGATCGCTGCCGAGATAGGTGGGCTGCGCCGACTCGATCTGCCGGCGGGTGGCGGCGCGGTCGAAACCCGGCGGGGGGATCGAGCCGCCCGGAAATCCGCCCGGACCGGCGCAGAACCCGACCGTCGCCGGTTCCTCGGGAGCGAGGCGGTAGAGAGCGTTGGCCGCTTCCGACTTCGCGCGCGCGAAGAGCGTCTGCGATCCGCGGCGGTAGCGCATCGACAGGGACGCGTCGATGACGAGGGCCGTCGCCTGCGGCCCTCGGGAGACCGCGGCCGCGGTTCCCTTCGGCTCGAGCGAGGGGCGGGCGAGAGCGAGCGCGACCCCCGCCACGAGCAGGCAGCGCATGGCGAGGAGCAGGATCTGCCGCAGGCGCAGGCGGTGCGATTTCTGCCGCTGCGAGCGGAGCACGAATTCGATGGCCCCGAATGGGAGCGGCTTCGGCCGGCGCCGGTTGAAGAGGTGCACGAGGATCGGCACCGAGAGCGCGGCGAGGCCCCACAGGTAGGCGGGGTTGGCGAAGACCAGCCGCCCCATCAGGCGGACCCTTCGCGGCGCGAGAGCAGCTCGAGCAGGACGCGGTCTGGAGCGCGATCGGTCGCCACCTGCACGTAGTCGACGTCCGCGCGGGTGAGCTCGCGCCTGGTCTCCTCGAGGAATCGCTGGAGCTCGGCGAGATAGCTCTGCCGGATCTGCCGCGGCTGCGCGTCGATCTGGCGCTCGTCCTCCATGCTGAGGAACCGGGTCGGGTCGTCGAAGGGAAAGTCCAGCTCCTCGCGATCGAGGAGGTGGAGGACGACAACGTCGTGGCGGCGCCCGCGGAGCATCTTGAGCGCCGGCACCGATCGCTCTGTTGCGTCGAAGAGATCGCTCGCCACGATCACCAGCCCGCGCCGGCCGACCTTCTCGGCGGCGAAGTCGAGCGCTCCCGCCAGATCGGTCGGACCGCGGCCGGCGCTGCCGTCGAGCCTGCGCAGCACCTCCTGGACGTGGGCGTTCGAGGAGCCGAAGGGAAGGAAGGCGCGCACGCCCGGCGGAAGCCGCTCGGTGCTCCCGGGCTCGGGATCTCCGGCGACGAGGAGCGCGACCTGATCTCCCTGGCGCGCGAGCAGGAACGCGAGCGCTCCGGCGCAGACGGCGCCGTACTGGAGCTTGGTCATGGCGCCGCGGCCGTACGCCATCGAGCCGCTTCCGTCCACGACGAGGAGCGCCCTGAGATTGGTCTCCATCTCGAAGCGCTTCACGTAGTACTTGTCGAGCTTGGCGTAGGCGCGCCAGTCGATGTGCTTGATCTCGTCGCCGGGCGCGTACTCCTTGTGCTCGACGAACTCGACGGATTGCCCGTACGAGGGGCTCTGGTGGAGGCCGGTCAGGACGCCTTCCATCACCTTGCGCGCTCGCACTTGCAACGGCCCGAGCCGGGCCAGAAGCGCCGGATCGAGCGTCATGCGCGCTGGTCACGCAAGAGCTGGGCGATGACCGCGCGGGAGTCGATCCCTTCCGCTTCGGCGTGGAAGTTGGTGAGCACCCGGTGGCGGAGGACGGGCTCGGCGAGGGCACGAACGTCCTCGACGGTGGCCGCGGGACGGCCGTCGAGCGCGGCGCGCGCCTTGGCGCCGAGGATGAGCGCCTGCGACGCCCGCGGTCCGGCGCCCCAGGAGACGTGGTCCTTGACCTGCTTGTCCGCCGTCTCGCCAGGGCGGGTCCTGCGGACCATCTCCACCGCGTAGCGGATGACGTGCTCGGCCGCGGGAACGCGCAAGACCAGTTCCTTGGGTGGCGAACACGAGGAAGGGCTCCTCGAGCGGATAGGTGCGCCCGCCGGCCGTCACCCGGTGCTCCTGCATCGCCTGGAGCAGCGCGGCCTGGGTCTTCGGCGGTGTCCTGTTGATCTCGTCGGCGAGCAGCACGTTGGCGAAGACCGGTCCCGGAACGAAGCGGAAGACGCGCCGGCCCGTGGTGTGATCCTCCTCCAGGACGTCGGTGCCGGTGATGTCGGACGGCATCAGATCGGGCGTGAACTGGATGCGGTTGAAGGTGAGGCTGAGCGCTTCCGCCAGGGTGGAGATGAGGAGCGTCTTCGCCAGACCCGGAACGCCGACGAACAGGCAATGCCCGCGGGAGAAGAGGGCAACGAGGAGCTGATCGATGACCGCGTTCTGGCCGACCACCCGCTTGGCGATCTCGCCCCGGATACGGGCCCGCGCCCGCCCCAGCTCCTGAATCAGCTCCTCGTCGGAAGCGCGGGCCGCGCCTTCGCGCGCCGCCGCTCCTGCTTCCGCGGGAAGAACCGTGGTCTCGCTCATTGCTGTCCTTCCTTGGGTGCTGGGTCCGGTCCTTGGGTGCCGCTCTCGGCTCCCTCGTACCCCGGCGCCGCCGGCTTTACCTTGCGGCCGAGCGCCACCGCGAGCGCGTTCTCCTCGCGCTTCTCCAGCGCCTGGTCCTTGAGATCCTTCGCGACCCGCAGATACACGTCGTGCAGCTCCGGATCGAAGGGATCGACCGCGATTCCCGCATCCAGCGCCGCCTTTGCCTTCTGTGGCTGCCCGCGCTTCTGCAGCACGTGCGCGTAGAGCGCCTGCACCGCTTCGTCCTGCGGATCGCGCTGCGCCGCCGAGGCGAGCGCCGCCTCCGCCTCTCCGAGCTTCCCGAGCTGGACCTGGGCGAACGCGTAGCGGCGGGCGATCTGCGGGATCTCGCGCGACATGCGCGATCGCGCCTTTCCGTACTCCTGCGCCGCGGCGGCCCAGCGCCTGCGCGCATAGAAGATCTCGCCGAGGCGAACGCTCCGCTTGGCCTCGGGATCGACGGGACGCTCGCCGGGCGTGTCCCCGCCCTCCTTGGCGGCGCCTTTGGCGTCCTCCTTGAAGATGAGGGCCTTGCGCTCGAGCGGCCGCGCAGCTCCGGGCGCCTGCGCGGGCGGATCCTTGCGCAGCTCCTTGAGCGAATCGCGCCAGTCCTTCTCGAACTGGGCGAAGGTCTTCCCGTAGGCGAGCGATACCGCCTTCTCGTCTCGCGCACCCGCCGCCATCGCCGCGACCAGATCGGTCAGCGCCTGCTGCCCGCCGTGGAGGTAGAGCATCCGGATGGCGGCCTCGACCTCGGCGAAAGCCAGCGCCGCCGCCTCCTGGGTGGGCAGCTTGGCGATCGACGGATGCATCGCCGCGAAGGGGATGAGCTTGTTGTCCTTTGCCGCCTTGTGGAGGAGCACGAGAGACATCTCGTCGACCGCGAGTCCGGGAGCGCCTCGCCACCGGGTCTCGAGGAACTTGGCGAGCCCCTCCTGCAGCCAGATGGGAACCGAGTTCCGGCCCTTCTGGGTGACGAGATAGTGGGTGAACTCGTGGGAGAGCGTGTCGAGCCAGGCATACCCGCGCAAGAGCGCGCGGGGCGAGGTGATCATCAGGCGGTTGTACTTGCAGAGCGCGATGGTGCCCGAGGCCTTGATCTCCGCCACGGTGAGCGGGGACACCCGCGAGAGCGCCTGCGCCGTCTCGTACACCTCGACGCGGATCTTGGCGGGAGGCGAGACCCCGAGGTCCTTGGTGAGCGCGGCGTACGCCTTCTCCAGGCCCTCGAGCGCGTAGGGAACGAGCAGCGCGTCCTTGCCCGGCCTGGTGCGCAAGACGAAGTGCGCGCTCTCGTGCACCTCGTCGTTCTTCACTTCCTCGGCGGTCGCCTTGGCAAGGCGAAGATGGGTATCGATTGTCGGCGAGTCCAGTCGTGTCCTTTGCCCGCGCCGGGAACGCGGCGACGAGGGAAAGGGCCGCGAGAACGAAAGCCGTCCTCACTTGACCAGCTCCTCGTAGTACTGCTTGACGCGCTCCTTGAACTTCTCCGGGGCCTGCTGCTTCATCGCGTCGAGCAGCTCCTTGCGGAATTCCTGCGGGCCGCGCGACGCCTCGGCGTCGGGGATCTCGACGCGGTCGTGGCGCATGGCGTCCGAGTTGCCCTCTTCGTCGCCCTCGTCGTCTCCCTGCGGATCTCCCCAGGGCATCGGCATCCCCTGGCCCTGACCCTTCCCGCCCTGGTTCTTCGCCATCTGCTCCATCGATTTCTGGAACTGGGAAAGCTTCTCCACCGCCTGTTCCTCGCCGGCCTGCGCCCCGCGAGGCTCGCCGCGGCCGAGCCGCTCCTGCGCCCGACCCATCCCGTCCTGCGCCTCCTGCAGCATCTGCTCGTGCTGGGGGCCGAAGATGGGCACCTTCTTGCCGACTTCGGAGAGGTCCTTGCGCGCCCGCTGCAACTCTTCCGAGATGTCGCGCTGCGCCTGCTCCTGCTTCTTCAGCTCGTCGAGGTCCTGCGGCGAGACGCTCTGGCCGTCGCGCGGCAGCATCTGCTGGAGAGCCTGCGAGACCTCCTGCATCGGCGGCACCGCGGAGGATGCGCCTTTCATGCCCCGCTTCACCGCCTCCGGATCTCGCGCGTACATCGGATAGCGCTGCGCGAGCTGCTCCTCCATCGATAGCCGGCCTTGCAACGTCTGCAGCGCGCGCAGCGATCGCTCCGCCAGCTCGGCCGCCTCGTCGAAGTTGCCCGAGTCGAGGGCCCGTCCGAGATCGTTCGCCCGCGAATCCGCCGTCTCCAGGACATCCTCGAGGCCGAGCCGCTCGGCAAGCTTGGGATCGATCTCCTTGATCCCCTTCTTCGCCTGCTCGACCTTCTCGCGCAGCTTCTTCGCGAGCTCCTTGCCGCCCTTCTGATCGAAGCGCTTCTGCGCAGCCGACTGGGCGCGCTTGCGCAGCTCCGCGGTCCGCTGCGAGAGCGCGCGCTCGCGCGTCTCGAGCTCCTTGAGCTTCTGGGCAGCCTGGGCGAGCTGCTTCGCCTCCTCGGCGTATTGCCCGCGCTGCTGATCGTCGGCCCGCTGCGAGAGATTCTTCTCCAGGTCGGCCAGCTTCTGGCCGAGCTGATCGAGCTGCTTCAGGGCATCGTCGATCTTCCCCGACTGCAGCTTGCGCTGGATGTCGGAGAGCTGGGAGAGCAGGTCCTGCTGCTTCTCCACGTTCTCGAGCGCCTCCTGGTTGAGGTGCTCGTCGCGGATGCCTTTGGCCATCTCCGCCATCCGCTGCATCAGCTCCTGGATCCGCTCGCGCAGCCGTGCCACCTCGGAGAGCACCTGGCGCTTGGTCTCCTCGTCGGGCGCCTTGCGCAGCTTGTCGGCCAGGCGGGCCAGCTCCCTTCGCGAGGCCGCGAGCTCCTTGCCGATCTCCTGCATGGCGTCGATGCGCGCGCGATCGAGCAGGTCCTCGAGGTAGAGGATGTCCTTCTCCTCCTCGGCGATCTCCGCCTTCAGCGCCCGGTCCAAAGCCCGCACCGGCGCCAGCCCCGAGTCGGTCCCGTGGGACGTCGCCGCGCGCGCCAGCGACGTGCGGCGCACTGCCGGAGAGAGCCCCGAGGCCGCGTAGCGAAGCGCGCGGCCGATCGCCTTGGGCGTCAGCTTGTCCTTGAGAAGGTGGGTGCCGACTGCGCGCAGGTCGCCGGCGAGCTTCTGGATCTGATCGTCCTTGGCGCCCGTCCGCACGTACCACGCCTGGGCATCCTTGTCGGCCGGAGGCGGAGGCTCCTCGATGCGATCGGCGGTCACGGCGACGAGGCGCTCCCAGAGCGCCTGCGCCCGCAGCAGCGATTCGCGGCTGTGCTCGGCGGCGCTGAAGACCTTCAGCACCTGAACCGCTGAAGCGCCCTTCTGCGGGCCGGCGACCGCGTCGTTGTCCTTGGCCTCGATCGAGTAGGTGATCTTGTCGCCCGGACGCAGATGGAGAGGTCCGAGCTCCCAGGAGTACGATCCGCGCAGTCGCTTGGCGGAAGCGGAGGGAGCTAGGAGCACCACCCGCCGCTCCTTCTCGGCTGCTAGCTGGTAGCGCAGGGCGATCTCGGAGAGGCCGTAATCGTCGGTGGCCGACCAGGAGACGACGACGCGGCCCTGCGGGTCCACCTCCAGCGTCTTCTCCTTCGGATCGTCGATGGTGACCTGGGGCGGAGCGTCGGCGATGATCTCCATCGGCCGCTCCGGACCCTTCGCCTGCACGCGCCCCTTCGCGTCGTAGAATTGGAAGCTCCACTTGCCGGGGGCCGCGAGCGTGAATCCCCCGGAGAGCAGCCGGTGTCCCTGACCCTGGGCGAGGAGCTTCACCGGCTTGCCGTTCACGATGGCGGCCGCGGAGTCGAGGTCGCGATCGGCGCGGGCGGCGAACCGCACCTCGGTCCCTCTGGGAGCGCGCAGATCGCCCGCGGTCCCCTCTTCGGTGCGGGCGGGAAGGCCCGTATAGGATGGATACAGATACGTGATGGAAAGATCGCCGACGATCGGCGAAGGCTCCGGCTCCGGCGCGGCGGCATCCCCGAGGCGCAGCCTGGTGAGGCCGAGCGCGAGCCGCCGGGGCGCGACCAGCCCGAAGACCAGCAGCGCGACGAGGCTGAGGGCTAGCGCCCCGGCGGGCAGGACCACGACGCGCAGGGGCAGCCTCCGCCGGAGATCGATCGCCGAGGCTTGCTCCGCGGCCCGCACGTGGAGGAGCGCGAGCAATTCGCGGGAGACGCCCGGAACCTCCTCGTCGCGGGACAGCTCGACGCTGGAAAGCACCTCGCTCGGTCCGGCGAGAAGCCGCGCGAGCGCGCGATCGTCCCAGCCCGCTCCCCGCTGCAAAGGGGATCGGAGAACGAAGAGGACGACGAAGCCGAACGTCAGGACGAAGATGAGCGCTGCGACCCCGCGTGCGACGGCAGCCCCGGCGAAGGACCCGACCAGGGCGCCGGCGAGACCGGCCGCGACGAGGCCGGCGAGAACGAGCGCCGCCGCCCGCAGGACGGCGAGGAGCCTTGCCCGCCGTCGGCCCCGCGCAAGCAGCGCGGAAACCTGGCGCAAAGCGTCGAGCCCGCGCTGGGCGAGGTCTGCGCGCCGCGAGGACAGACCGCCAAGCTCGGGGATTTCCGGGGTCGATTGGGGTAGCGGCATGGCGGTGGCCGGATCAAGCCCTTCTAGCGTCCTCGTGCAACGGTCGCACGGGATCGTAGTCAAGACACCGACTCCGCCGCCTGGATTCCCGTCCCGCAAGGGGACGACCGGGCGTCGTGCATGATACTTCCACGCCCCGTGAATAGCGCTTCTTCCGCCTCCGTCCCATGAACGAGAGCAGGAAGACGCCCGCCGCGCCTGCGAAAATCGACCCGGCGGACGACAGGCCGTTGGTCCGCGCCGCCCAGAAAGGCGATCGCGCGGCCTTTCGCGCGCTAGTAACGAAATACCAGCGGAGGGTCTACCAGCTGGCGGTCTCGATGTTGAAGGATCCGGACGAGGCAATGGACATCGTGCAAGAAACGTTCGTCCGGGTACATCGCTACCTGCCGTCCTTCAAGGGGGATTCGTCCTTCTTCACCTGGACGTATCGCATCGCCGCGAACCTCTGCCTCGATGCCTCCCGCAAGAAGGGGCGCGGCGAGCGGGTCGAGATCATGGACGAGGTGGACGCCGACATCGAGGCGCAGATGGATCCGCCTTCTGCGGCGTTCGCCGGACCCCAGAAGGCCGCCCTCAACGAGGAGCTGAAGGAAAAGATCGAAGAGGCCCTTTCCGGTCTGTCGGAAAACCACCGGGCCATCCTGCTCCTTCGGGAGCTGGACGGTCTGAGCTATGAAGAGCTGGCGAAGGTGCTCGGGATCCGCAAGGGCACGGTGATGAGCAGGTTGTTCCACGCCCGGCTCAAGATGCAGCGCAAGCTGCGCGAGTATCTGGACGAGGACGCGAAGGACGAAGAGGAGCCGGACGGCGAAGGCGAGGAGGATCGGCGATGAAACGACGCTGCGAGGAGTCGGTACCGCTCCTCGGCCCCTATCTCGACGGGGAATTGCCCGAAGAGGACCTCGTCTGGCTCGAGGAGCACCTCGCCGATTGCGACCCCTGCACGGCGCGCAAGAACCTCCTCATCGCCCAGGCGGAGGCGCTCCGCGAGCGCGCCGCCGCTCGCGTCCGCGACGTGGATCTCGGAAGCGTCGCCGATGCCGTCTTCGCGCGCATCGATCGCGAGGGTCCCCGGACGGCTCCTCCGCTTTCGGTGTGGGGTCTGGAGATGTGGGGCGCCCACCGGGCCGTGCTCTCGGCGGGCGCGGGTGTCGCCGTCGCCGGATGCCTCGCGCTCGCTCTCTTCCTCGCGCCGCAGCGACCTTCGCCGGTGATGATCGCGCAGGCGCAGGCAACGGGCGCGTCGATCGACGAGATCGATTTCGAGAACCACGAAGGCATCGTCATGCAGAACGGCGCGACGACCACCATCTGGGTCGACGACGACTCGCCGGTGCAGCAGTGAGCATTCGACTCGGGGCCCTGCTCCTCCTCGCGGCCTCGCAGGCCATACCGGCGGACGGCGGCACGCAGCAGCGGAAGTGCCGCGTCACCGTGCGGGCGATCGCCGCGACGAGCGGAGCGGACAACGGGTCGATCGACCCCAAGCTCGCCCCGATCGCACAGAACCTGCGCGAGTTCTCGAAGGACTTCCGTCCCAAGACCTTTCGACTCGTCTCCGAGGAGACCAACGATCTGGACTGGAAGAAACAGGCCCAGGTGGAGCTGCCGGGCTCGCGCAGCTTGCAGGTCGAGCCCCGCGAGATGGGCAGCGACGGCCGCATCAAGGTGCATCTCGAGCTGCTCGGCGAGCACCCCCAGCACAGCCGCAAGCTGCACACCGACTACAGCATCCAGCGAGGCGGCACGATCTTCGTGGGCGGATTGCGCCTCGTTCCCGAGCGTCCGGACGAGGGCATGCTTCTCATCGCGGTCACTGCCCAATCCGTCGAATAGGCTGACGCCAGAGCGGCGATCTGCTTAGAGTGCGCCGCTCGCGCGCGAGGCTGCGCGACGAAAGGACTTCGCAATGTTCCGATTCATCCTCGCAGCGCTCGTGCTCGTGCCCTTCGCTGCGTCGGCGCAGAAAACCGAGGAAGAGAAGAACCTCTACGCGCTCGGTTACATCCTCGCCCAGCGAATCCACCAGCTGGAGCTGAGCAAGGCGCAGCAAAAGTCGGTCGACCAGGGCTCATCCGCGAGCTCAAGCCCGGAACCGGGCCGTCGCCCAAGGAGACGGACAAGGTCAAGGTGAACTACGAGGGCAAGCTCGTGAACGGCACCGTTTTCGATAGCTCGTACAAGCGGGGGCAGCCCGTCGAGTTCGCACTCAACGGCGTCATCAAGTGCTGGACCGAGGGAGTCGCGAAGATGAAGGTGGGCGAGGAGGCGCAGCTCGTCTGCCCCTCGGACACCGCCTACGGCGACTCGGGCCGGCCGAGCATTCCTCCGGGTGCGACGCTCGTCTTCAAGGTCGAGCTCCTCGGCATCAGCGACGCCGCTTCCGCCGCCCAGCAGCCCGCCGCTCCGAAGTAACGCCCCGGACGGAGCGCCGGAGGAGAGCCGCGATGGCTCTTCGCCTCTGTCCGTGCTGGAATCCGGCTTCCACCGCGGCGGGACGCGAAACGAGGTCCCGCCGATGAAGGGGGAAGCCATGAAGCTGGGCCTCGGATTCGCGGCGCTCGTGCTCGCAACCTCGACCTTTGCCCTCACCAATGCTCCGGCCTTCGGCCTCCGCCCGGCGCAGGCAGAGCCCGCTTCTCCGAAAAAAGGGGCGAAGGGAAGCGCTCTCAAGCAGAAGGTGGTCGGCACCTGGTCCTTGGTGTCCGACGTCATCGACCAGGACGGTGGCAAGCTGGAGCCATTCGGCAACGCTCCGAAAGGCGCGATGATCATCGCGCCGAACGGCACTTTCTCGCTCGTCATCACCAAGGCCGAAGTGCCGAAGTTCGCCTCCAACAACCGCGCCACCGGGACCGACTCCGAGAACAAGGCGGCGGTGCAGGGCGGGATCGCGTACTTCGGCTCCTACACGGTGGACGACGCGACGAACACGGTGAACCTGCACCTCGACGGCTCGACCTTCCCGAACTGGGTGGGAAACGATCAGAAGCGGATCGTCGAGGTCTCCGCGGACGAGCTTCGCTGGAAGAACCCCACCACTTCGCTCGGCACCGGCGTCGCGACGCTGGTCTGGAAGCGGGTCAAGGAAGGGGCAAAGACCGCCTCCGCGAGGCGCTAGGCCGGCCCGTTCCGCCAGACCGGATCGAAGGATGTCGGAGGGGGGTGCTAGTCCTTCTTCCGGCTCGGCAAACCCCTTGCGGCGGTCCGCCGGGTTCTGTACAAGCGTGCAGTAGCCCGCACGAGAGGTCTGCCGCCGCGCGAGGAGGGCAAGTTGGCAAATCCGGAGAAGGAGAAGGCGATCGAGCTGGCCGTCTCGGCCATCGAGAAGCAGTTCGGCAAGGGCTCGGTGATGCGGCTCGGCGCAGGCGAAGCCCCCCTCGAGGACATCGCCACCATCTCCACCGGGAGCGTCTCGCTCGATCTCGCGCTTGGCGTCGGCGGCGTCCCGCGCGGCCGCATCGTCGAGATCTACGGGCCGGAATCGTCGGGCAAGACGACGCTCACCCTCCATATCGTCGCCGAGGCGCAGAAGGCGGGCGGCGTCGCCGCCTTCATCGACGCGGAGCACGCCCTCGACGTCGGCTACTCGCGCAAGCTCGGGGTCCGCACCGAGGATCTGCTCATCTCGCAGCCCGATACCGGGGAGCAGGCGCTCGAGATCTGCGAGATGCTGGTCCGCTCCGGGGCCATCGACGTCATCGTCATCGACTCGGTCGCAGCGCTCGTTCCCCGCGCCGAGCTGGAAGGCGAGATGGGCGACCAGCACATGGGGTTGCAGGCGCGGCTCATGTCGCAGGCCTTGCGCAAGCTCACCGCCACCATCTCCAAGTCGCAGACCACGGTCATCTTCATCAACCAGATCCGGATGAAGATCGGCATCATGTTCGGCAACCCGGAGACCACCACCGGCGGCAACGCGCTCAAGTTCTACGCATCGCAGCGCCTCGACATCCGCCGCATCGGGGCGATCAAGGACGGCGACACGGTGATCGGCTCGCGCACCCGGGTGAAGGTGGTGAAGAACAAGGTCGCGCCTCCGTTCCGCGAGGTGGAGTTCGACATCCTCTACGGCCAGGGGATCTCGCGAGAAGGCGACCTCCTCGACCTCGCCGTGGAGAACAACCTGGTCGAGAAGAGCGGCGCCTGGTTCAGCTACGGCGGCGAGCGGATCGGGCAGGGACGCGAGAACGCCCGCGACTTCCTCAAGCTGCATCCGGAGATCCTCAAGGACGTCGAGGCGCGCCTCTACGAGAAATTCGGCATCGCCCGCGTGCAGCCGGCGGCACCGGCTCCTGTCGATCTCGAGGAAAAGCGGCAGCGCGTCAAAGCAGTCAAATAAGGGCCGACGTCGCCAGTCGTCCCGTGGGGCCCCGGTGGCGGCCCGCGGGGGTACGGGGGGCAGGCGCAGCCGGCCCCCCGATCAGATGCTGCGAGGCGGTCAAAGTGGGCGGATTCCGCCGCCTTGTCGCTCACGGCCTCCCGGGCGCCATCTGTTAGAATCGGCCCGGCCCCCCCAGGAGCAGCCATCGCCTCCCTACTCCATCAAGGCCGTCAGGCGGAGTTGCCGGTCGGCAGCACCGAGTGGCTCCTCGCGGTCGTCGGCGCCGTGGCGGCGCGGCCGCAGGCGGCCCCTGCGCGCACGCTCGCCCGATCGGAACGGCGCGAACGCCTCGAAGCCCTGCTCCGCGCTTCGGGGCTCTCCTACGGGACCGGCGCCCTCGATCCCGCCGTCGAGCTGGCCCCGGATGCCCGCCCGGGCGAGCGCGCCTTCGCGCATTTCGTCGCGGGCATCGTGAGGCTGTGTGCGGAGGCCGCGGCCCTCTCCTTCGCGCCCGGGTTCGCTCCCGACGAACTGCCCCGGGGCGATGCCGTCGCCGCGCGCCGGAACCAGCTGCTCGCCGTCCTCGCCGCGGCAGGGGGCCACGCCAGGGCGGCGAGGCCGCTGTTCGTGGATCCGATCGAGGCGCCGGAGGTCCTTACCCAGCGCATCGCCGGTCGCGTCGCGGCACGTCTGAGCCGCCGCTACCTCGCCCTGGGTGGTCCGTTTGCCGGGCTCCCCCTCCACCACGGTCTCTGCGCCATCGAGGCCCGCGCCTGCGGGACGCTTGCCCTCGCCTCTTTCGGACGGCGCCGTCTCTCCGCCTACTCCGCGCGGCTGGTCGAGACCGGCGCCCTCCGCTGGCGCCTCATCCTCGTCGAGCTGCTCGCCGCGCTCGCCGCGGCACAGGAAGCGCCCGGCGCCGAGGGCGACATGCGGCGTGGAATGGATCAGGTCCTGCGCGCCCAGCGCCTGCCGCCGCGCGAGAACCGGCAGCTGCGCCGCGCGCTGGAGGCGGCGCCCTCGCCGGAAGTCATCGCGCAGGCCATCGCCTCGCCCGCGCTTCGACGCTTCGCCATCGAGCAGGTGCTCCTCGCCGCGCTCGCCGACCGCACCTTCGACAAAGGCGAGATGGCGTTCGTCGAGCGGTTGGCCGCGGCCCTCGGCATCGACTCGCAGGAGGTTGGGCTGCTCGAGATCCAGGCCGACGACTTCTACCGGAAGAATCGCGACGCTCTCGTCGCCCTGCAACTCGCAGAGACTCCCGAAGGATTGCCCCACGCCCTCACCACGCGGCTCTCCGCGCTGGTGCTAGACAACCTCGATCGCATCCTGCAGGAGATCCGCGAGACCGGAGAGCTGGCCCAGCTCCTCGCCAAGGCGAGCGCCGGCACCTCCCTCACCTCGGAGGAGAAGGGCAAGGTCCGCGAGCAGCTCATCGATCTGGCGAAGGCGATTCCTGCTCTCGCCGTCTTCGCGGCGCCGGGCGGGATGTTGCTCCTCCCCATCCTCTTGAAGCTCCTGCCCTTCAACCTCTTGCCTTCGAGCTTCATCGACCCGCCTGCCAATCCGAGGCCCCTCTTGCCGCCCGCGCGCAGGTCGGGGTCCTGACTACACGTGAACGATTTGGAATGGACAGTTTTGTAGGGCGAGGCTTCCTTCCGCACAGGAACGTCTCGTAGCGTCCTGCCATGGCTTACCGAATCCTGATCGATCCCGCCGCCGCGCGGCGGCTGCGGACCTGCTCGCCGTACGTCGTGCAGGGTCTCGGAAGGCGCCTCGCGGAGCTCCTCGAGCCCGACGCCCTCTCGAAAGCCGGCCTCGCCGGCGAGGGGCCCCTCAACATCGATGCTCCGGGCGTGAGCGTTTCCTGCCGCATGGACGGACGCGAGGAGACGCTCACGGTCCTAGACGTGGAAGAGCGGGAAGGCATCGCGGCCGCGGCCAGCTGAGGCGCAGGGCGACCCTCGAAGCGCTGGAGGCCCAGCCGATTCCGGCCGGGCCTCCGCAGGTGGTTCGACTTTCTAGGTTCCGGCCTTCCGTACGTTCTGGGCCTGCAAGCCCTTCGGCCCTTTCACGACCTCGAACTCGACCTTCTCGCCTTCCGCCAGTGAGCGAAAGCCATCCATCTTGATCGCGGTGTGATGACAGAAGACGTCGTCCCCGCCTCCGTCCTGGGTGATGAAACCGAAGCCCTTCGTGTCGTTGAACCACTTCACGGTACCAGTCGCCATTCGGAACGGTCCTTCTCGTTCGGACTGCAGGGCTGCAGGCCGGCACCAACGGTCGGTTTCGTTGGCGCGGTGGTCTTGTACCGATCCGGCGGATCTGCGGTCAAGACGCTGCGCCCCGCACGCTACGAACCGGTTCCGGGCATCTCTCCCACGGGCCGGATGAGCACCTCTCGCGGTTTGGCGCCGTCGGCCGG
>VBKL01000204.1 GCA_005879805.1 Deltaproteobacteria bacterium
GCGGCGACGCCAACGGCCTATTGCACGGAGCCGCGGAGACGCTCCCCGCCGGCAACTGGTACGCGACGCTGGTCCGGGCGTACCGCGGAGAGGCGAGCGATGCCGAGGTCGTCAAGGCCGCCTCTGCCACGGCCGACGAGGAAGAGGACGAGGACGACAAGTCGCAGCGGATCGCGGAGGCCGAGTACTACCTCGGGCTCTTGCGAGTGACCGATTCCCCGCCCGACCTCGAACGGTCACGGAAGCATTTCGAGAAGTCGTTGGAAGAGGATTCCGACGGCCCCCAGGCCTCGTTCGCCCAGGACGAACTGTCGAGCTTGCAACGGGCGATCGCCGGCAGTGGCCGCTGACCGCGCACCCCGCGGCCGTCACGGACATCGAACGAGTTGAGGTGCGTGCATGGCGGACGAGCGGGCCCCTTCGAGCAATGGCGAGTCGGAAGCAGAGGCCCGCAAAGGCGCGCCCAAGGCCCCGGCGCCGCCGGATCCGGCGAAGCGCAGGAGGATCCGCCTGCTCATCATCGCGGGCCTCGCCGTCGCCGGCATCATCGTGCTCGTCTGGTGGCTCCACGCCCGCAAGTTCGAGGACACCGACGACGCGCAGATCGACGGCAACATCGTCTCCGTGAGTCCCCGCGTGCCCGGGACGGTGGTCGCCGTCCACGTCGTCGACAACCAGGTGGTCAAGGCCGGCGACCCTCTGCTGGATCTCGATCCGACCGATCTGGAAGTCGCGCTGGTGCAGGCGCGGGCCAACGTGGCCCAGGCGCAGGCCGCGTACGAGGCGGAGAACCCCAACGTGGCGATCACCCAGACCTCGAACCTGGCGACGGTGCAGAGCCAGGGGGACGAGGTGGACCGTGCGCGCGCGGAGCTTTCCGCCGCGCAGCGCGACGTCGACCAGGCCGAAGCGCAAAACCGCTACGCACAGTCGCAGAGGGAGCGTGCGCAGAAACTGGTCGAGTCGAAGACCATCAGTCCCGCCGACTACGACCAGCGGGTCAGCGCCGCCGACATGGCCAAGGCAACGCTCGAGGCGGCCCGGCAGCGCATCGCGCAGAAGCGCGCGCAGCTTTCGTCTACCGAGACCCGGCTCAAGGAGTCGCGCCAGAACGCCCCTCGCCAACTGATCGCGCGCGAAGCCGGCCTGCAGGTGCGCAAGGCCAATCTCGAATTGGCGCAGGCGCAGCTCCACCAGGCGGAGCTGAACGTCGGCTACGCCAGGATCACCGCTCCCGCTGCCGGAATCATCGGCAAGAAGTCGGTCAACACCGGCGAGCGGGTGCAGCCCGGACAGCAGCTTCTCGCGCTCACGCAGCTGGACGACCTGTGGGTGACGGCCAACTACCGCGAGACGCAGATCGATCGCATGCAGATCGGCCAGGCCGCCGACGTGCATGTCGACGCCATCGATCGGGACTACCGGGGCAAGATAGAGAGCTTCGCCGGAGCCACCGGCTCGCGCTACAGCCTGCTTCCGCCCGAGAACGCCAGCGGCAACTACGTGAAGGTGGTGCAGCGGGTGCCGGTCCGGATCCGCCTCGATCCAGGGCAGCCCGAGATGGAACGGCTGCGTCCAGGGATGTCGGTCGAGCCGAAGGTCAAGGTGCGATGAGCGACGCTGACGCGGCTCCGATGAGCGCGGCGGAGTCCGAACGCCTGACGCACGAGCAAGGATTCACCGCCGGCCACAACCCCTGGGTCATCGCGCTCACCGTCACCCTGGCGACGTTCATGGAGGTGCTCGACACGAGCATCGCCAACGTCTCCCTGAATCACATCGCCGGGAGCCTGTCGGTCAGCGAGGACGAGAGCACCTGGGTGCTCACCTCCTATCTCGTCTCCAATGCCATCATCCTGCCGGTCAGCGGGTGGTTCGCTACCAAGATCGGGCGCAAGCGTTTCTACATGGGCTGCGTGGTGGTCTTCACCGCCAGCTCGTTCCTTTGCGGCATCGCGCCCAATCTCGGATTGCTCGTCTTCTTCCGCGTCTTGCAGGGCCTGGGCGGCGGGGGCCTCGGCCCGAGCGAGCAGGCGATCCTCGCCGACACGTTCCCGCCCGCGAAGCGCGGCATGGCGTTCGCGGTCTACGCCATGGCGGTGGTGCTCGCGCCCGCCATCGGCCCGACGCTCGGCGGCTACATCACCGACCACTTCAGCTGGCGGTGGGTGTTCTTCATCAACGTTCCCGTGGGGATCCTCTCCCTCATCCTCTCCTCGCGCGTGGTGCAGGATCCGCCGCACCTGGTCGAGGCGAAGAAGCGCGCGGGGAGGATCGACTACGTCGGCCTCGCGCTCATCGCCGTCGGCCTCGGCGCCCTCGAGTACGTGCTCGACAAGGGGCAGGAGGACGACTGGTTCAACTCCCATACCATCGTGCTCTTCGTCGTCATCGCCGCGGTCGCGCTGGTCTCTTTCATCCTCTGGGAGCTGCGCGAGGAGCATCCTGTCGTGGATGTACGCCTTTTCAAGAACGCGAGCTTCGCCAGCGCAAATCTGATGATGCTGGTGCTCGGCATCGCGCTCTACGGCAGCACGGTGCTCCTCCCGCTCTATCTACAGATCTGGATGGGATACTCGGCGCAGCAAGCCGGGATGGTGCTCTCTCCGGGCGGCGTCGCCGTCATCCTGCTCCTGCCCTTCGTCGGGCGGCTGGTGGGAAAGTACGACGCCCGCTATCTCCTCGCCTTCGGGTTCGCCATCCTCTCCCTCGCGCTCTACCACATGGCCCGGACCATCCATCCGGGCATGGACTTCTCCACGGCGGTGTGGCTGCGCATCTACCAGGCGGCGGGGCTCGCCTTCCTCTTCGTGCCCATCAACACCATC
>VBKL01000205.1 GCA_005879805.1 Deltaproteobacteria bacterium
CTGCGAGGGCAAGCAGATCGTCAGCGTCCTCTTGCAGGACGGCCGCGAGATCCTCGGCAAGGTGAAGACGCGCGACACGTGGATCGACATCGCCACCGTCGAGGTCATCGCCAGCAACGTGAAGCCCTTGCGCGTCGGAGACGCGCTTTCGCTCAAGCCCGGCGCTCGGCTGGCCGTGGTGGGCAGCCCGAAGGGATTCGATTTCACCGTCCACGAGGGCACCGTCAGCTACGTCGGCCGCAACCTGCATGGCGTCGGCTATCTACAGTTCAGCGCCGCCGTGAACCCCGGCAACAGCGGCGGCCCCATCCTCGACACGACCGGAGCGGTGGTCGGCATCGTCACCCTCAAGCAGATGGATGCGGAGGGGATCGCCTTCGCCCTCCCCCTCTGGTACGCCCGGCCTCCCGAGGCCGCGGAAGCGCAGGGGCGCTGGCAGGCGTTCCTCGACAAGATCCGCGACGAGGACGCCGACGAGCGGCACAAGATGGTGGCGAGCCTCGAGCGGCCCCTGCTCCTCTCCTTGCGGACCGGACAGAACGGCGAGATCGGCGCCCTCCTCGCGCAGATGCGCAACGAGAGGCCGCTCGGCGGTCGCATCGAGCTGAAGGTCACGCAGGGAACCTCCGGATGTCTCGCGCGCGGAATGGTCTCGACGTGGCTTCCGCTCGACGAGATCCTGAAGAACGCCGGCGAGAGGCCGCGCGAGGCGGAATGGTTGTTGCGCTCGGGCGAGGCGAAGAACCTCTACTACACGGTGGCCGACATGGACTTCACCGGCTGCCAGCTCGGGGACGCGCCGGCGCAGGTTTCCTACGACGGCGGCAAGCCGCTGGTGGTGCCGGGAGCGAGGCTCAAGGCCGCGATGGCGTCCCGGAATCCCTGGTCGACACGGTGAGCGCGAAGCTCCGGCGACCGAACACGCGCCGCACCATGGGCTCGAAGTACGACAGCGGCAGGGTGTCGTAGCCGGGATCGAACGATCGCTGGTCCCATTCGCCGGTGAAACGCATGGCGAGCGGATACCAGGACTCGCGCTCCATGTTCCGGTAGGCGGCGGGATCGATGCAGGCGTAGACCGGCGCCACGCAGGATCGGTCGGGCGGCTCGTAGGGGCCGAGGTGCGCTCCGTAGAAACGAGCCTCGAAGGTCGTGTGATTGCGGACCACCTGGTAGGTCTCGCGGGAGACGTGGGGACGGAGGATCTCCGCCGCGATCGCGCCGTGGTTCATGCCGTCGAAGAGCTTGCCCGCGTCGTGGAGCAGCGCCGCCACCACCAGCTCTTCGTCGGCGCCGTCGCGCAGCGCCCGGGTCGCGGTCTGCAGGCAGTGCTCCTTCTGCGTCACGCCGGACCCGTCCTCGAGGGCGGAGCAGCGCTCGACGAGAGCGAGCACTTCGGTTCCGGATCGCGAGGTCTGGGCGCTCGCGTTGCGCCGCATCGTCTCGCTCCACTTCTGGAACTGCTCCGGCGTCCATTCCGACATCGCGGTCGCACGCCGTGCGTGGGCGGCGCGTACGCGCGAGGCGACCGCGCCCACTCCCAGGAAGGTGAGGAAGCCGCGGCGGGTCGTCATAGCGGCATCTCGAATCCCGTCTCGCGAAGCTCGTCGACGAGCGGCGCGGTTTCGCCGGCTCCCAGCTCGAGGAGCGGCGGGCGTACCGCGCGCCAGGCGGGGTCCTTGGCGTAGTGCGCGACCACCGCTTTGAGCGCCGGGATCGCCGGGCGCTTCTCGAACGCGTTGCGGACGGCGTTGAGACGCGACTGCAAGCTTTCCGCCTCCGGCGAGCGCCATTCGCGATAGAGGCGATCGATGGCGGCGGGATTGACGTTGGCCGTGGCGGTGATGCACCCGACCCCGCCGCGCTTCAGGGTCTCGAGAAGAAACCTCTCGCTGCCCGAGAACACCTCGAAGCCGTCCTTGGCGAAGGCATCGATCATCGCCCGCGTATTGGCGATGTCGCCGGAGCTGTCCTTCATGCCCACGACGGTGTCCGGGTATGCGGCCACCAGCCGCTCGACGAGGCCGAGGGAGAAACCGACCTGGGCGATGGGAGGGATGTGGTACAGGTACACGCGCAGCCGCGAGTCGCCGACGCGCTCGATCAGCTCGGCGAAGCTGCGGAACAGTCCCTCGTCGGTGACGGCCTTGTAATAGAAGGGCGGCAGGACGAGGACAGAAGCGCAGCCGGCTCGCACCGCCGCCCTGGTCAGTCGCACCGTGTCGGTGAGCGCGGAGCATCCGGTACCCGGCAAGAGCGATCCCGGCGGGATGCCGCTTCCGAGAAGCGCCTCCAGCAGCGATTCACGCTCGTCCACCGAGAGCGAGTTCGCCTCGCTGGTGGTCCCGAAGACGGCGAGGCCCCGTAATCCTTGCGAGAGGAGCCACTTGCAGTGACGCGCCAGGCGGCGCGCATCGGGCGCGAGGTTTCCATCGAACGGGGTGAGGACGGGAGCGAACACTCCCGTAAGGCGCTCTCGGCTCGGCTGGGTGCTGTCCACGTCCCTGCTCGTAGCACGCTGCAACCGGACCGGACAGACGCGGCTCAGCGATCGGTCGTGCTCCGCCATTCCCGGCTGGTGATGAGGCGGGCGCCGCGGCGGGAGAAGGCGTAGCTCCACGTCCACTCCAGGAACACCGTCATGCGGTTCTTGAACCCGATCAGGTAAAGGATGTGGATGAACAGCCAGGCGAGCCAGGCGACGATCCCGGTGAGGTGAAGCCGGCCGGTCTGCGCGATGGCGCGGTGCTTGCCGATGGTCGCCATCATTCCCTTGTCGCGGTAGCGGAAGGGCACGCGTGGTCTGGCCTCGATGGAGGCGAGGATGTTCTTCGCGGCCGCTTTCCCCATCTGGATGGCCGCGGGCGCGAGGCCCGGGATGGGGACGCCGTCCT